>QKCY01000052.1 GCA_003245525.1 Victivallales bacterium
TGCCTGCGGGATGTGACGGCTGCCGAGCAGGCGCAGCGACGGATCGAGACGCTGGCCCAGTTCCCCGCCCAGAACCCCTATCCAGTCCTCCGCGTCGATGCCGATGGCCTGATCCTGTTCGCCAACGACGCCAGCGCGGAACTGTTGAGGGACTGGCATGCCGAAGAGGGCAGCCCGCTGCCTGCGAAGCTCCGTCCAGTGGCGGTGCGCGCCTTGGCAACCGGGCAACTCCAACGGGCCGAGACAACCGATTGCAGCTCCTTCGACTTCACCTTTGCCTTTGCCCCGGTCTGTAGCGAGGGCTTTGTGAACCTCTATGGCATGGACATCTCGGACCTGCGCGAGGCCCAGGAAAGGGCCACCCAGTTCCGGGTTTTCTACCAGGCCATCCTGGAGAGTGTCCACGACGGCATCTGGGTCACCGACAGCGCAGACCGGCTCATGTTCATCAACGCGGCCATGGAGCGCCTGGCTGGCGTCTCCCGGGATGCCGTCCTGGGCCTGCCCGTGCTGGAAGCTTTCTCGCCGGAGACGATGGCGGAGCTCGCCCCCCGCTACCAACAGGCCAAGGCAAGCCTGCTCCCCGTGGAATACGAGATCCAGGTCCCCACCGCCGGGCGGGAGATGCACCAGAGCGGCTGGCTGGTTCCCCGGCTGAGCGCCGGGCTCTTCGACGGCATGATCTGCACGGTCCAGGACATCACGGAGCGGGTGCTGGCCGCCCGCGAACTGCGGCTGAAGAGCGATGCCCTCGAGAACGCCATCAACGGCTTCGAGATCGTCGGCAAAGACGGCACCTTCCTCTACGTCAACCGTGCCCACCTACGGATGTGGGGGTACGGCGAGCCGGAGGAAGTGCTCGGCACCTCCCCCGCGAGCCATTGCGTGGATCCGAGCGTGCCCGAACGGATCTTCCAGGAACTGCGGGAGACCGGGCAGGCCACCCTGGAGTTCACCGCCTGCCGCCGGGACAGGAGCACCTTCGAGGCGCTGATAGCCGCCCACCTGCACCACGATATCGAGGGCCGCGAGCTCTATCTGAGTTCCTGTCTCGATATTTCCGAGCGCAAGCGGGCCGAGGAATCCACCGCCCGCCAGCAGGAGGAGCTGGAGCAGGCCGTACGCAAACGCACCGCCGATCTGCGCACCATGGTCAACTCCATGGCGGGACGCGAGGTGCGCATGGCCGAACTCAAGGGCAATGTGCGCGCGTTGCGCCAGCAACTCATCGCCCTCGGGGCGCGGCCCGTGGCCGACGACCCGCTCGGAGAGAACTGACACTGTTTTCCTGTCATACAAAGGGGATTGGGCACTTCCCTCCCACGTCCCCCAGGTATCTGGTCCATGGTCAGGAATCCCCAGCCGGAACCCCTGCATATCCCCGGCGGGGAGCGGTCCCGCTGAGCGGGACCACCTCTCCCGAATCCCCCCCGATAGCAGCCGGGGGCGGGGGGGTCCGCACACGGCAGTCGTTTCGGAACGGGAAATGCGTCTCCGGCGCTGCGCGCCGTGGTCGCGAGGCCGCGACCGCTCCCCACATGACCCCGATCCGAAATCGGTTATGGGTCCACAGGAGGGCAACCGTCCGAACCCTCCAGGGCTACTCCCCAATACTCTATGACTGTTGTCCAATTGGCATGGCGACGTGGGTCGCAAACGGAGGAGCACACCCCCGCGATCTACAGCGTGGGAATGGCGACAGACGGCAGCACCCGGCACCTGGACGGCGCGACGCTGGCCGAGGTGGTGGAGCAACGCGACGGCAACGCGACCAGCAATCCAGCCCGAGGGCTGATGCCGACACTGGAGCCTACGGACGGAGTTCCTGGCGGAGGAAGCGGTAGACCCGCCCATCCTCGGCCCCGACCAGCAGGTCCTCGCGGCCGTCGCCATCGAGATCGGTGGGCCAGACGGCGGCAATGTGGATGCCGAAGGCCAGGTAGTCGTCGCCGAGCTTGATCGGCACCGGACGGGCAAAGACGGGTTGCTGGTTGGTGCCCACATTGCGCAGGAGGAAGGGGGTGGCCTCGCGGCGGGCGCATTCCTCGCTGAAGAACCGCTGGTCCGAGCGATTGGTGCCGAACAGCACATCCCACACGCCGTCCCCGTCCCAGTCGGCAACCGCGAACTTGGCCCGGCCCCAGAGCCCGGTGGGTCCGTCGAGCTTCATCGGTTGGCCGTCCTCGTAGGCCAGCGGCCGCTGCTCGGCGATCTCGGCGCCGCCAATCCGATCCGGGATGCCGATGGAGAGAACGCCGTCCCAGTCCAGATGGAGCAGGCAGGGCCGGTCGCCCGCGATGCCATAGCGAGCTGGCAGAATGGCCGGACGCTGCCGCCACGCCACCCGCAGCCGTTGGCCTTGGTGGGTGAAGGACTGGGGAGCCGAGAGTTCGTTTGGCTTCCCAGTCCGCTGATAGAGCAGCAGGTCAGCGCGGATATCGCAGGTGATGAGTTCGGGCTGGCCGTCGCCGTCCCAGTCGCCCACAGTGGGGTTCAGATAGCCCCAGCGCGCTTCGTTGGGTCCCTGGATGGAGCCCGTGGGGCCAGCTTGGGCGTGAATCGGTTCGCCATTCACGCAGAGGGGGACCGCAGCCCGGTAGACCAACGGATCGGCGGTGCCGGGCCACAGCCCGAGCCAGCCGGAGGCGTCGCCCGCAATCAGGTCGGGAACGCCGTCGCCATCCCAGTCGGCCCGGCAGGGCACGATCAGAGTCTGCATGGCCAGAGGTCCGCCCCGTTGCCGCGCAGGCTCTTCCTGGAAGCCCCCGATCCGGCTGCCGCGCAGGATAGAGAGCCCGCCGGGATTGCCGGATACCAGGAGCTCGTCCTGCCCATCGCCGTCGAGGTCCGCCACATCGATGGCGTGGGGATAGTAGACGCCACGTAGCCGGTCGCCGGTGGCGAGGAGGGGACGAGCTTCGCCGCAGCGTAGCACGTCGCCCTCGACGGTAGCGGGCAGGGCGAGGATCTGGTCGATGTCGCCGATGGTGACGAGCCATGTCGTCCCCTCGCAGGCCAGCCAGGCCGCGCGCGGCGTGCTGTACCCCTTCCATTGCAGGGGAGAATCCGCGTCGCCCTGATACACCGGCAGAGGTGCTCCGAACGTGGGTTCGCCAGCCTCCGTCCGTTGCCCCCTTGCCCACAACAGCAGGTGGCGGCCCTCGTATCCCAGCCAATGCCCGTTGACGCTGTAGCCGCGGTCTTTGCCCGTGTTCGGCAGTTCCTTGCCGCCCCAGAACCCATCCGGGGCGTCGGGCAGGTAGGTCCCGCCCCGGAGTCCCCGCACGAGCAGGAGATCGGCCACGCCGTCGCCGTCCACGTCCTGAACGCCTGCCAGAGCGGCCCCGTAAGCGGCAGGAAAGGTGGTGCCGTTGCAGGTCACCGGCACTGGTGACGCAAACTCCCCGTTCCCCCGCCGATGGTACACCAACTGGCCGCGCAGCGCCGTTCCCTGGCCGGTGGAGAGCAGGTCGAAGCCGCCATCGTTCGGGAGCAGGCGGAAGAAGGGCGATTGCGGCAGATTGGCTGCGGTTAACGGCACACCGGGCTCGTAGAGTCCCGGTGCCATCTCCCGATGGATGGCGGGATGGGCATTGAAGGCCACTCCCCAGGTCAGCAGATCGTGCCGACCGGGACCGAACCACGGCACCGGCAGACACCGGGCGCTAAGCCCGCCAATGAGCGGCGTTTCCTGGTCGGCGGCAACCCGCAGTTCGCGACCGGGGTACACGGGTTCGGGAATCGGTGCTTGGCTGACCGGAAACGTCGCCACTTCCTGGCGCAGGGCCTCCGGCACCAAGGCTGCCAGTTCGGTCGCGGCCAGCGCGCGCGGCCATACCGTTGCCTCGTCCAGATCGCCGAAGAACGTGCGCTGGGCGATGCTCCCCACCCGCACGGCGACCAACGGTTGGGTGCAATGGTGCAGGGGAACCGTGCCCTCGAAGACCCCGTTCAGATAGAAACTCACCTGCCCCCCCTGGCGCACCACCGCTGCGTGAACCCATCGGCCGGTGGGCAGATCATGCCAGCCGTCGGCGCTGGCCCAGGCTCCGTCCCGGTTCTCGGCCACCTGCAAACGACGCTGGCAGACCCGGAACACGACGGCTCCGAACTCCTTGCCGTCGTACAGCGCCAGCAATGTCGGTGGCACCCGGGTGCCAAACCCCGAGGGTGCCTCCTCGATCCATTCCTTGGCCCGCAGCCAGATTCCCAGCGTCCAGTCCCCGGTCAACTCGCCCCCCAGGGGTTCGCGCGGCACGGCCACCGGTCCCTCGTACCGGCAGAACGACCCGGCGATACCCGCCGCCGGATCGCCCGCCACCGCTCCGGCAGGCACCGTTTCCGGCGCAAAAGACTGCTGGAACAGCGGCGCATCGGACTCCGCCGCGCCAATAGCGACGGCAAGGAACAGGCAACAGATCAGACGCATGGGAATCTCCCGCAATTGTATACAACGCCCAATCTGACCAAATACCGGGGCTCTGTCAACCACGCCAAGGGGCGATTGCCCTGCCGAGTTGCCCCAGTCCCACGGCCCGCTAGGGTATGGTGAACGCTGTTCCAGACGGAGGATGCCATGATCTACCACGTGAAGATGGTTGGCGACGGCAATGCTCGGCAGGTGGAGGGGGCCAGACTCGCCGAGCCGGGTATCCATCGGTTCGGGTTTGCAGGAGATCGTCCTGCTGGAGCCCCTAAACGACTTGCCTGCCACTTGGACCAAGGCAGACCTGCCACAGTCCCCCTCGGGTGACAGTGTCTTCCTGGTCCGCCTGCTGGTCAAGAACGGGCTGGTGGCCGGGGAGACCGACCTGAGCCGCCTGACCGTCGATACCGACAGCTTGCTCACCTGGGCCGAGTCCACCGCCCGGGCATCCTTCGGCGAGTCGCTTCCGTCTTCCCTTGAGGGGGAGGTCCCGGAGGGTAGCGGGGAGACCGCAGCAGAGGACCAGCCGGAACCGGACGATGTCTCGGTGTGCGAGAACCCTGAGATCCCCGAACGGGAGTGGAGCCCACGGCAGCTCGGCATGCTGTGGTTGGCCGGTTTGCTGCCCTGCGGCACCGGGAATGGTCTCCTTCTCCTGACCCCGCTCCAGGAGCTGGCAGACTGTCCGTTGGAGCCTGCATTCCTGTCCGAGGTCTTTGCCGCGCCCGTCGCCCTCGTCGCCCTTGCCACCGATCCCGTCCGGCACCGCGAGCTCGCTCTGGCATGGTGGGACCGTTTCTGGCAATGCGACGAACGGCAGTACGCCGCCCGTACCCTCGCCGAGGAACCGCCACCGACGGAACCGGTCGTCGGCTGCTGCGCCCGCCGCCTCATCTGGGAAGCGTTCGGTAGCACTCTCGGTCGGGGGGATTCCCTTGCCCACGACCAACCCGTTCCGATCGAGCCGGGAAACGGGCAGATGCTGCGGACGACGTCAATGCTGCTCGCTTCGGTCCTGTCCGAGAAGGAAGGGCATGCCAGGCTGAGCGTCGAGCGCACGGCCAGACGTACCGACCTCGCTCTGACCACCTTGGGGCCGGATGGCGAAGAGCAGGCCAGGAGTTTGCTCGTCGGCACCTGGGTGTTTGGGCCACCGCTCCCTCCCCAGGAACTCCTGTTGCAGGTCAGTGTACTGGCGGGTCTATCCCTGAGGACCTGGGACGACGAAGGCGAAACGGTGTTGCCGTGGTTCGACAACCAGTGCCTGCGAGTGCAGGCGAAGCGGTCTCTCGCGGGTGTCTATGGTCCGGTTCTGGACCTGCGCTGGGCCGTGCGTGCTGGCGGCTTTCTCGCTCCCGAGCAGCCGGTACCGCAACAGACCGCCAAGGCCCCCCCGGCATTGGGCCGCCTGGTGACTGCCTTCGCCGACTGGCAGGGACGGTACCGCTTCGCCCTGCTCGCTATGGGAATCGTCCTTTTCCTATTCGGAATGCTGGTACCAGGTCAGCACGGGCTGCCGTCGGGAATCGCGCTGGTGTGGACTGGCATGGTCTGCTGCCTTGAGCTACGCCGTCAGGAACCTGGCATCTGGATGCTCTCGGGTCTTGCCTGGGCAGGCACGCTGTTCCTCTCCGCCGCTTCGCTGTATGGCGCCATCCACGATCTGCGTCCCGACGCCCCTGGGAGCACACTGGTCGAGGAGTGGCTTGTGGTCCTAGTCTTCCTGGCCCCGAACCTCTACCTATGGGACCGAACCCACGCCAGCCTCCGCCGCGACCGCGCGGTCCGCCAAGCCATCCAGCCCAAAGGCTGATAGCCGCTACGCGCGGGGGTGGGCGGCGTTGTAGGCGGCGAGGAGGCGTTCCTTGGTGACGTGGGTGTAGATTTGGGTGGTGGAGAGGCTCTCGTGGCCGAGCAGTTCCTGGACGCTGCGCAGGTCGGCGCCGTGGTCGAGGAGATGGGTCGCGAAGGAGTGCCGGAGCTTGTGGGGGGTGGCGCTGGGCGGCAGATCGGCTTCGGCGAGGTACTGCTTGAAGAAGCGCTGGACGGAGCGGGCCGTCAGGCGGTCGCCCTGGTAGTTCACGAACAGGGGACCGGCCTCGCGCCGTCCGGCCAGGCCCAGGCGTTCCCGGCGGGCCAGATAGTCACGCAGACTGCGGGCGGCGGGGCGACCGAGCAGGCAGAGACGCTGTTTCTTGCCCTTACCGCGCACCCGGAAGCTGTACCCCAGGAAATCGATGTCGTCCAGATCGAGGCCCACGGCTTCGGAAATGCGCAGACCACCGCTATAGATCACCTCCAGCAAAGCGGCATCGCGGGCGGCGGCAAAATCGTGGAAGCGGGAGTCGTCATCCGAATCGCCGGTCTGCCGGGACCAGTACGTGGCCGGGGCGGCCAGCAGCCGCCCCACCTCGGTTTCGGAGAGCACGATGGGCAAGCGCCGGGGGGCCTTGATGCTGGACACCGGGGCCAGGGGATTGCCGCGGATGATCTCCTCGCGGACAAGGTAGCGGAAGAAGGACCGCAGGCTGGAGAGCTTGCGGTTGATGGTGGTGCGCGCCAGCCCCTGCTCGTTCAGGGCGACCAAGAACGTCCGCCCGTCGTCCGTGGTGACCTTCCCCCAGGGACAGGATTTCGCACGGGGCCAAAGCAATGCCACGAACTGCGCCAAGTCCCCGTGGTAGGCGGCAACGGTATGCTCCGAGGCGCTGCGCTCCGTCCGCAAGTGCTGGATGAAACGGGCCACCCAGGGATCGCGCGCGATCCGCAGGACGGCGTCCTCGCCGGTTACCGGCTCTTCCTTGGGCACCACTGGCTCGGCAGGCGCTGGCGTCGCGCCGGAGGCCTGGCGTTTGCGGGCGTGCCCGCGGCGGGCGGAATTGCCGGGAGTGCGCATGGTCTATTCCACGTGGATCGGAGTTGCCAGCAGCAACATACACGCCCGCCCTATGAAGCGGAACGGCTGGCCGACAGATGGGACTCGATCCAGGCCGCGATCTCCGCCACATGGGCGTGGATGCCGTCGTTCAAGGCCAGCTGCCGCCGGGCCCCACGCTCGTCGGCATACTCGATCCGGACGATTCCCCGGCTCTCCCAGCGCTGGCGGTCGACGGCGGCAATCTGGCCCATCGGGATGCGCAGGCTCCCGCCGACCGCGAGTCCCTCGTCGTCGAGCACGACGGTCAGCCGACGGTTGAGCAGCACGCGGACGACAAGAACGATCGTGCCCCCCGCCGCGACTGCAGCCAGGCCGAGCTGAAGCTTGATTCCCAGATCGCTGCGCGGCCGTACCCGGCCATCGTCGCCGGTTTCCTCCGGACTGAACAGGGGGGACCAGCCCTTCTCCCTGGCGAGGGCGAGCCATTCGCCCCGGCGGGCCTGTTCCACGACCAGAACGTTGTACAGGCTGGCCCGGTAGTTGAAGGCCGGGCAGGTCACGATCCCGTCGTAGGAGAACCAACCGGCGAAGACCGCAAAGGCAACCGCGAGCAGCACCAAGCGCGCCTGCCAAAGCGGGCGGACGCGGGTCATGATCGGTTCCATGCGACAAACCTCCTTGCCGGGCTAGCTCTCTCGAACTGTACCGAGCGAAGTCCGTCCCGCCAACTCCCGCTGGTCAAGAAGATGGGCGAGCAGCAGTTCGCCCAGGACCAGCAGCGCCGCCAAGGCGGCTGGCCAGTACCACAGCCCGTTCGACCGGGTCCCCTTCGCCCCCGTGGCCAAACCGGCGGTCGCCACCTCCTCCGGCCCCGCGGCGAGCTGGCGGTTGAGGTCGTACAGATTGACCTGGTCAAGTACCGACTCGCGGCGGCTGACATTGATCTGGACCGGCTGCTCGCCGTACAGGAGAGCGCGGGGCCGGGAGGTATCCAGCGCTTCCGCACCCGCCGCAGGCGCCACGCCGACGCCGCAGTCCAGGTTACGGATCCCGTAACCGGGAGGAACCGCCGCCAGGGCAATTTCGCGGATCAGAGGCAGGAAGGACTGGGTCAGGGGCAGGTCGCTCCAACTGGCATTCAGCGGCAGGGCGCTGACGAACAGGCGTCCCTGCCCGACCGGCACCTCGGCCAGGGCCGGGTTGCCGTCGAGCATCCGCAACCAGACCGTGGCGTTCGCCGGCGGCTCGAACCGGGCATAGGCCCGGACGGGAAACAGGTAGAGATCGGTGGTTTCCGGCCGGGTGAAAACCTGGCCCAGAGGCGTCTCGGGGTTCACCCAGCCCAGGCCGAAGCTCTCCTCCCCGTTCTCCCCCGCGATACCGAGGAAGCGGGCCCGCAACAGACCGTTCCGCCAGAGTTGCTGGAAACCGCGCGCGACGGAGCTGCCGGGCGTCCAGAGCACCATGCCGCCGCCCGCGAGGAACTCTTGGAGCTTGCCGATCTCCGCATCCTCGCAGTGCCCGCCACTACCCAGCATCACGATCAGGCGGGTGTCGCCAAGGTCGCGGGTGTAGAGGAAACGGCTGTCGAGCTCGTCCACCCGAAACTGCACGGGGCTGCTTTCATCGTGGAGCTCCAACGCCTTGCGCAGGAACAGGGCGGCATCGGCGGAGGCGGGCTCCTGGTCCACGCAGGTGACGGCGAGCACCGGCAGCGGGGGACGGGCGCCGGCCCAGGCATGGAAGGTGTCGTCCAGCGGGTAAGCATCCTCGTTGAGGTGAACCGTCAGCTCCCCGGCCTGCTGGCGGACGACAAACGCCACGCGCCGGTTCTGCAAGGGGGGCAGTTCCACGTTCCGCACCTGTTCGCCCTGGGCGTCGGCGATCCGTACCTGGCGGCGGTCCGGGACCGTCGCGAAGTTGCGGACGGTGGCCACGATCCGTTTGGCATCGGCCCCCAGGGGCACTGTATCCACCGCGATGATCCCGGAGTTCGTGCGGTTGTCGGGAGCGGCCTGGAGAAAGCGGATCTCCGTCTCGGGGGGAAGCCCGGCGGGCTCGCCGATTCGCCAATCGCCCCGCTGGAAATCGGAGGCCAGCACCAGCAACCCGCCCGGCTCGGTGAGCATCCGGGCGGCATCACGCAGGGCATCACGGTGGTTGCCCGCGAGATTGGTGGGGGCGTAGGCGGCGAGGGCCTGGCGGACGGCGGACCGGTCGGTGCCGGGGGAAAGGCGCAGCAGCGGTTCCCGAGCGGAGACCACGAGTCCCACCTGGGCAGTACGGGGCAATTCGGCCAGGAGGGCTTCCACCTGCTCCCGGGCCCGCTCGGCGGAGCCGAACCCGGCCATGCTGGCGGAGGCGTCGAGCAGAACCACCACCTGCCGCGAACTGGCCGTCCCGGCAGCGGCGGGTGGCACCTTCCGTACCGGTTGGGCCAAGGCCACCGACAGGCAGACCAGAGCCAGCACGCGCAGGGCCAGGATCAACAGGTCACGCAAGCGCCGCCGCCCTTCGCGAGGCAGGCGGGCGGTGCGGAGAAAGCGGATGGAGGGAAAGCGCAGCCGCCGGGGCAACTGGCGGTTCATCAGGTGCAAGGCGACGGGAATGGCCGCCGTCAACGTGCCGAGAAGGAAGAGAGGATGCAGGAACGTGGGCATCAGACGAGGCTCTCCCGGCGGTGCAGGTAGGCGGCAAGGAGATTGCCCAGATTCTCGTCGGAGCGCAGGAGCAGGTAGTCCACCTGCTCGCGCAGGCAGGAAAGGCGAATCGTCTCGGTGAACTCGGCCACCCGCTGGCGGTACTCGGCCCGGATCTCCTCGGGAGCAGTGACGATCTCGCCGCTATGCTCGCTGTCCACGAACCGCATGGTGCCGCCGAAGGGCAGGTCCAGCTCGTCGGGGTCCAGCACCTGGAAGGCCACGCCCTCGTGGTGGGCGAAGCGGAACCGCTTGAGCAGGTTGCCCGCGTCCTCCTCCACGCCATGGAAGTCGGAGAGCCAGACCACGGTGCCCCGGCGCTTCACGCTTTCGCTCACGAAATCGAGCGCCCGGCGATGGTCGGCAACACCGCCCGGCTTCAGCCCGCCAAGCGCGGCCAGGACGCCACGCAGCCCGCCGCCCCGGCCCGGATGGACCACGGTATGCAGACCCTCGGCGTAGGCATAGAGCCCCACCCGGTCGCCCTGGCGCGAGGCCAGATAGGCTAGGCAGGCGGCGGCCATGCTCGCGTAGCGCAGCTTGCTGCACTCGGCCCGCTCCCCGCGATAGTCCATGGAGGCGCTGGCGTCGAGCACCAGGCAGCAGTTCATGTTCGTCTCTTCCTGGAAGACCTTCGTCTGGAGCCGGTCGCGGCGGCTGTAGACCTTCCAGTCCACGTACTTCAGGTCGTCCCCGGCCACGTAGGGCCGGTACTGGAAGAACTCGCTGCCGAAGCCCTGGAAGAGGCTGCGGTGCAGACCCGAGATGAACCCCTCCACAACCACCCGCGCGAGGAGCGAGTAATCGTCGATCCGAGCCAGGACGCCCGGCGAGAGCAGTTCGGTGAGTTTGGGGTCGGGCATGGAGTTTCGCGCTTGCTGGGAACTACGGACGAAACTCCGAATATAGCAGGTAGGAGGAGCTTTTCCCGGCCGGGCCCGGGTTTCTCGCCAACGCCCCCACCAAGCGGCAGGGCGTTGGCACTGCGGGGCGCTGTCGCCCTATTCGCCGTCGGCTTGGGGTACCGTCGCCAGCACGACGCCTTCAGCTTCGAGCTTGGCGATGTACTTGGCAGGATCCTCCTTCACTGCCGCGACACAGTCCGGGCAGCAGACATAGATGCGCTTGCCGTTCGCATCCACATAGAGACTCTTGGCGTTCACCTTGCTACCCATCACCGGGCAGGTGGTCTGGGGATGCCCGGCCGGGGCGATCGCGGTGGCAGCCGGGGCATTGGGTTGCTCGGCGGGTTTCTGGGCACAGCCAGCGGCAAACAGCAACGCGAGCCCTACGCCGGCAGAGAACAGTACAGTCGGTTTCATGTTCGGTTCCTAGTGGTTACGGCACATGGGGCACTTCTCGACCGTCGCCTTGCAGCGGTCGCATACATGAACCTGGGTCAGGTCGGCCTTTTCGTCCCAGGTCCCCGTATCGCGTACGGCATGGCACTTGGGACAGACATGCTTGGCGTAGATCAGCCCGTCGCCAGCCGTGGCGCGGGTCGTCATCTGGCAGAGCGGACACACTACCTCGCGGTTCCTAGCCACGCGGTGGTGAGTGGTCTCGCAACCGGTCAGGAGTGCTCCCAGGAACAGGGAGGAGCAGAGAACCAATACCCAACCCATGGATTTCATCGGCAATGCTTGCATCGGAGGCCTCCTTGGTGATCCGAACCCGGGCGTAATTCCTATCGCAACAATAGGAAATAAACACAACATTGTCAAGCGGAACGAGTCTGTTGCTGACAGACCCGGCGGAACCGCCTGGGGTTCCGAGCGTTCGGCACATCGTCCCCGTACGGCCGCAGTGGCCCTGGGCAAGGCTAGACTCGCTCGACCACTGCGAGATAGATATGGGTGCCGGGGACAGTGTCCTGCTCGTGGCTGGAGTAGTAGGAAACCAGCGCCCGGTTGCCCGCGAGCGGGACGAAGCCGGTGTAGGAGTTGTCGCCGCCGCTCGGCAGGGCCAGGGCCTCATGCAGTTCGCCATCCACCAACCAGTAGAGCATGGTGACCGGAGGTTGGCCGGGCAGTTGCTTGCGCCCGCCCGCCAGCAGGCGGTCGTCCCAACACACCAGCATAGGGCCGCCCACGTAGCGGTCCAGTTCCTGGCGTTGCCAGGTGGCGTAGGGCGGCTGACAGCGGCAGAACCGGGCATTGCCACCCCCGTTCAGCGTCCGCGCCAGGGCCAGCAGTTCGCCGTCGGGGGCAAAGAGCAAGGCTGTCTCGTCGCCGTAGTGCTCGCGGATCAGGCTGTGGAAGTGCCAGACCAGGCCATCGTCGCTGGCCAGGAGTGCCGCCTCGGTCACCGCCCCGCCTTCAGCCCCGCCGACGCCATGCACGAAATCGTGGCGGCGACGCCCGCACAGATAGGCCCGGCCATCCCAGGCGGCGGCGCGCCAGATGTAGTGGCCATAGGTGCCTTCCAGGGAGATGGGCGCGGACCACGCGACCCCATCGGCGCTCCAGACGGCGTAGCCGAGGTGGTCGTTGATATCGTACGCCATCATACCTTCGGGACAGAGCCAGGTCCCGGTGTAGACGCACAGCCGGTCCCGGAAGACCAGGAAATGGGGATCGCGCGTATCCCGGTCGGGGACGGCGAACTCGTGGACCTGGGTCCAATTCGCGCCCTCGTCGGCGCTGGCGAAGATGCGCACCTTGGCGGTGCGGTTCACCGCATGGCCGTCGGGGCAACTGCGGAAGGCCAGGTAGATGCTTCCCTGGAAGCGGACCAGATCGGTGAAGGCGTTGTGGTTGCCGTCCGCGAAGAACCGGCGGACCTCCACCAGGCGCAGATTGGGCAGACCGCTCATGGCTCCTCCGGAACTCAGGGCAGCAGGACCGCGCGCTCGCGCTGGATCGCGTCGGCGATGGCCTGGCTGCATTCGGGCGTCAGCGGGTAGTTGAGGAAACTCGCGTTGGTGCCGAACACGTCCAGGCGGACCAGCAGCTCTTTGAGCCCCGTGAGCCAGCAGGCGATGCCGGGCCCGCCGTAGACATCGTACATCAGCCGGGTCATCCGCTCCTGCACCTCCTGGGCCTCCGCCAGATCGCCCGCCTGCACGGCCGCGATGATCCACCCGGCCAGGACGGCATTGAAAATGCCGCCGCCGAGCAGCAGCCCGTCGTAGCCAGCCTGGATGTACGCCACGCACTGGAACTCGTCGCCGTTCAGCAGGACCAGACCGGGACGCCGGGCGCGGGCGGCAAGGGCGATCTCGCGCCGGGCCGGATCGCTGGAGCTGTCCTTGACCAGAACGACTTGGTCGAGGGCATAGAGCTCGGCCAGGACCTCGTTGGGAACCACCACCGCCCCATGCTTGCCCCGGTCGTAGATGCCGACCGGCAAAGGGGAACGCGCCGCCGCCTCGGTGTACAGGGCCACCAGATTGGCGGGCGTGGCATTGAGCAGGAAATACGGCGGCGCAATGACCGCCAAGTCGGCCCCGTCCGCAGCGGCGGCAGCCGCGTTCTCGGCGATCCGCGCCGCCGAGTTGTCGGTCACCTGCACGGCAATTCGCAACCGGCCAGCCGCCGCCTGCACCACGGCGCGGACGAACCGGCGCAGCTCGCCTGGCGGCAGCCAGGGGCCCTCGCCGCAGGTGCCGCCGAGGAAAAGGCCCCGCACCCCCAGGCGCAGGTGGTGCTCGACCAGGGCAGGCACGGCGGCCAGGTCCACGCTACGGTCGTCGCAGAGCGGGGTGGGCGTCGCGGACCATACCCCGCGCATGGCAGACGGCTCCAGACCGGAACTCATACACGGATCTCCTCGCGGGACAACCCCGGCTAGGCTTCCTCGTCGGCAAACAGGTCGCGCAACAGGTCCAGTGGCGTCCGATGGACGAAATCCCGGAACTCCCCGGCATCCATGAAGACCCCATGGCAGACGGCGCACTGCTCCACCACGATGTGGGGCTGGTCGGGCACATGCAGGCTGACCATCCCGGTCCGGCAGACCGGGCAATCGATCCTGCGGATCTGGTTCATCTCCCTACCCAGGTCCGGCGAGCCGGTGTCAAGCGCCCGTTCCGCGCCTTTGAGCTTCTTCAAATCCTCGTGTTCCAGGATGTCGAACCAAAGGCCACCGCAACCTTCGCAACGGTCGACCTCGACCGACTGAAAGGCGGCTTTGCTCATCCGGGACTGGCATTTGGGGCAGAGCATGACGGGATTCCTCCAACGAATGTGCAAACGAGTCTACCTTGCGGCCCGGTCCCTGTCAAGATGGTATCCCCGGTTCCCGTACCAGAGCCATGCCATCATTCCACCTGGTTCCGGACGGGGAACAGCAGGACGCCCGCCGGACGACCCATTGCTCGCATCGGACAACTGCGATCAGCCAAACAGACGCCGGACGTAGTGGTACGCCAGATAGACATACAGGAAACCGAGCACTTGCAGGAAACGGAAGTGGAACCCCTCCTGTTTCCTGCGACCGGGCACCGCTTCGGGGGATGCTGGCCGGTGGGGCCAGCCCGCCAGGAGTCCCCGCCACCAGAGTTCGGACGTGTAGCCCAGGGACACCAGCCAACCAACGGACAGAGCCCAATGAATCACGGCGCCGACGGTTGGCGTGGCCCCCTTGCCGGGGAGCCCCGCCAACAGGGCGGGCAACTGGGAAACCACCACCAGTTCCAGGAACACGATCGCCAGGCTCCTCAGCCGCCAGAGCAGGATGGCGATCGCGATCAGGACCAGCATCACGCCCAAACGCCCCATCAGCAGCATGGCCCAGTTCTGGCTTGCCATCTGGCGCGCATTCTCCGGGAGGGAAGGAAAGCCCGCCCGTACCTCGTACAGGATGCTGAGGGACCAAACCGCGTTCAGCAGTGCATAGGCGCTGATCAGGCGGACGCCAATCGGGCGTTTCGCCTTTGCCGCCTCCGCGCCCTGTTCCTCGGCAGACACGTCGGACAATAGGGCATCCATCGCCGTCTCCTCTGCTTGCACCACCGGACCCGCATCCAACGACCCCTGCGGCTGATACGCGGACAAAGCTACACCTGCCGCCTAGATTCGGCAATCGCGCGACAACCGCCTGCCAGGTCTGGGCGAGAGGTGTATCTTGGGCGACCTGCAAGCCACTGTACCAGCAACTGCGGAGTCTCCGGTTCCATGCCCACTGCCGTCCTGAGCATCACGTCGAACGCCCCTGGAAACCTGCCAGCCACTTGGCAGATCCACCCCGGCGAATGCTGGGCCGTCATGGGGCCGCCCGGAGCGGGCAAGGGCAACCTGCTGGGCTGTCTGGCAGGCACCGAGCGAAGTCCGGCCCGGGTGAGCTACCATGCACCCGATGGCGGTGCCTCCACGGGCTATCCCGACCCAAGCACGGTGAGCCGCTGGCAGATCGTGCGGGTGCGTTTCGCCGACCAGCGGGCCCTGCTCGGCAACGATCCCTATCACCAGGCCCGCTGGAACAGCTTCGGCGGCGACGATTCCATGACCGTGGCCGAAACCCTCGCCGCCGAGCGCATCTACCGCGTCTCGCCCTTCCAGGTGCTGGGTCCCGAAATCGTGCCCCCCGATTTCGCTCTCCGGCGGGATGCCGTGGTCGCCGAACTGGGCATCGAGCCCCTGCTGGACCGGAAGGTGATCGCCCTGTCCAACGGGGAGCGACGCAAAGTCATGTTCGCCCGCGCCCTGGCCCAGCGGCCCCGGCTGCTGCTGCTCGACGACCCCTTCGCCGGGCTCGATCCTGCCTTCCGCGACCGTCTCCATGCCATCCTGGCCAACCGGGTCGCCGAGGGCCTGGCGGTGGTCTTCAGCACGCCGCGCACCAGCGATCTGGGCGAGCTCGCCACCCATGTCCTGGTGCTCCGCGACGGCCTGCCCCAAGTCTGTGGGGAGCGCGCTGCTTTTCCCTTGCCCGAGGAGCAGCCCGTGGTGACCGCCGACCCCGTATCCCTTCCGCCCCGGCCCGTAGGCGAACCCTTGGCCGTCCTGCGCAACGTGCGGGTGCAGTATGGCGACAAGGTGGTGCTGAAGGGATTGGACTGGACCATCCGCCGGGGCGAGAGTTGGGCGATTCAGGGTCCCAACGGCGCGGGCAAGACCACCCTGCTGGGCCTGCTGCTCGGGGACAACCCGCAGGCCTACGCCCAGGATGTAAGGCTCTTCGGCGAGCGCCTGGGGAAGGGCATCAGCGTGCGCGAGATGCGCCAGCGGGTGGGCCATGTCTCGCCCGAGCTTCATCTCAACTTCCCCGCCCACGCCACCGTTCTGGGGGCGGTGGCCTCGGGGCTGTTCGACTCCCTCGGCCTCTTCCGCCAACCCACGCCCGAACAGTGGCAACAGGCCGAACAATGGCTGGCGACGCTGGGGCTCGCCCCGTTTGCCGACCACCGGTTCGGCCAGCTCTCGGAAGGGCAGCAGCGGCTGGTCCTCCTGGCCCGGGGCATGGTCAAGACCCCCGACCTGCTGGTCCTGGACGAGCCCTGCCAGGGGCTCGATGCCGCCAGCCGGGCTGCGGTCCACGCCGCCCTGAACCGCCTGGTGGAGGCGGGACACACCCAGGTGCTGTACATCACCCACCACCCGGAAGATCTGCCCGCCTGCATCGGCCAGCTCCTCGAACTGGCCGACGGCACCGTCCGCTACCAAGGCCCCCTGCGCTAGTTCTGGGCGGCGAGGGCAGACGGAGGAGGAATCGCCTTCAAGCGAGCCAGAGCGGGAGGGAGCGTCTCGGCGAGGGCATCGGTGAACTTCGCCCGGCCATACCCGTTCAGATGGGTTGGATCCCGGAAGCAGCAATCCGCATAGAGTGGCGGTTCCTGCATGTGGTTGGCATACTCCAACCCCGGGGTCGCGGTCTCGACACCGGCAGTGTACGCGCAATAGCGGGCGGCAAAGTCGAAGGGGAGCCGGGACTCCGCCACGGCCTTCGGTACCGGCATCATCGCCCAGACCACGGGGATATGGTGCTCCGCCGCCAGGCGCAGGAGCCCCCGCACCGCCCAATCGTTCATCGGCAGGGCGGCAAAGGGCTTGCCATAGGTCGCGGGCGACAGATCCCCCGCCGTGAACGTCCTGGTGCCAGGCTGGGGCGCCTCCGCCGCCGGGTCCGGCCGCGCTGCCGCACTGCGACCGCGACTGCCTCGAAGACGGGCCAGGGCGCTGCGGTCGCGGGAGCGGATGAACTCCCCCAGTTCCTCCCGGTAGCGCAGGCTGTAGGAAGCACGGCAGAGCAGACCATAGGTGATCTCGGAGAACTCCCGGGTATGGCAGGCAACTTCCAGAATCTCGCCGGGGCTGGCGTAGCAGGCCACGAACTTGGGGAGACGCGAACTGGCGAACGTGTGGGGCGACGGCGCGTAGACGACCGCCTTGGGCACCGTCCCGGCCGCCAGTTCCCGCTTCAGGGCATAGTAGGCGAAGACCGGTCCCGTGCCATGTGCCGCCAGCATGACGAACGGGGCATCCGGCATGCTTACCAGACGGTTCAACTGTTCGCACGAGACGCCTTCACCAACAGCGGAGTCGCCCATGAACTGGACACCTGCGGGGGCCTCGGCAACCCGCTGCCGGTAGCGTTGCAGCTCGGCCCGGGCCGGGTTGGGCAACAGAACGGTCAGTGCCAGTTCGGCGACCGCGAAGATCGCGCAGGCCAGCACGAATGACAGAATCCGGGGATCCCTAGAACTGGAAGTAGATGAAGGCATTCGACTCGAACGCTCCCAACAGCGTGATCATATAGAAGCAGCAGAGGTAGAAACTGGTCTGCAGCCAGACCGGACCGCGGGTGATGACCAGCAGATCCTCCGTATGCCACTGGGCGAACTGGACGAGGAGCAGCGGCCAGGCGTAGAGCGCCAACTTGGCGGCCCCGGCGGCCAGAACGCCAACCGACGGCAGCGTGCCCAGGCTGCCGAGCATGGAGAACACTTGCCCCACCGACTCGGCCCGGAAGATCAGCCATCCGCCCAAGGTCAGCGTGCTCATGACCGCCCACTGGGCCGCCCATAGGGCGCGGTTGTGCCAGACAGCGCCGTCGCGCATGGTCGGCAGCAGCTTGTGCCGGTCCATGAACCGGTGCACCATGAGCAGGCTGCCGTGGTAGGTCCCCCAGAGCACAAAGGTCCACCCCGCCCCGTGCCAGAGCCCGCCGAGCACCATGGTGAGGCAAAGGTTCACGTAGGTCCTGACCGGCCCCTTGCGGTTCCCGCCAAGCGGGATGTAGAGGTAGTCGCGGAGCCAGGTGGAGAGGCTGATGTGCCACCGCCGCCAGAACTCCTGCGGACTGCGCGCCACGTAGGGCAGGTCGAAGTTCAGCATCAGGTCGAACCCCATCAGGTTCGCGATCCCGCGCGCGATGTCCGAATAGCCCGAGAAGTCGCAGTAGATCTGGAAGGCGAAGAGAACCACCGCGACGATGACCCCGGCGCTGCCCGGATCGCTGGCGGAAAACAGCCGGTCCACGGTCAGCGAAAGGTTGTCCGCAATGACGACCTTCTTGTACAGGCCCCATACCGTCAGGAAAATCCCCTGGGCGATGTGGTCGCGGGTGATGGTCCGGGGCGAGGTGACTTGGGGGACCAGGCGGGAGGCGCGCTCGATCGGGCCCGCCACCAACTGGGGGAAGAAGGAAACGAAGAGGGCGAAGTCCCAGAAGTTCCGGCAGGGCTCCATCTCCCGTCGGTAGATGTCGATGGTGTAGCTCATCGTCTGGAACGTGTAGAAGGAGATGCCCACCGGCAGCACGATATGCAGCGTGCCCATGCTCGCGTGCAGGCCGAAGTCCGAGAGCAAGGCCACCAGGCTCTCGGTGAAGAAGTTGTAGTACTTGAAGAACCCGAGAATGCCGAGGTTCGAGGCTACGCTGAGCAGCAGGAAGCCCCGTCGTCGCCGGGGGGCCTGGCTGCCCTGGATACCGATTCCGCAGCCATAGTCGATGACCGTCGAGAGGGCGATCAGGGACAGGAACCGCCAGTCCCAGGTGCCGTAGAAGACATAGCTCGCGACCAGCAGCATCCGGTTCTGCCAACGATGCGGCAGAACCAGATAGAGGCCGTAGACGATGAGGAAGAATAGGGCGAACTGGACCGTATTGAAGAGCATGGACGGCGATGCTTCCGGGACGTGACAGGACAGGTTCTTCCGTTCCGGCAGTACGATAGCCGTTGCCCAAGGTTCGCGCCAACCCGCTCAGATGGGGCCAGTTGCCCGACTACAGAACCGGGGCTCCGACCGCCTCCATCCGACCGGAAGCCGCCGACCGGAAACAGGCATCCATGGCGGCGACGGCATCCAGGTTGACGGGCAGGTCCAGGGTCTCGTGCAGCGGCTCGCCGGTGCGCAAGTGGTGGAGCACCTCCTGCGCCAGGTTCGCCCGGCCTTGGGGCAGGGGTTCGGCCGGGTACTGCGCGGTGGGCTCGGGCCGATGCCGTTTCTGGTAGACGCGGACCTCCGGAGAGAGCCGGTCGGTCACGATGGTGCCGGCATCGCCGAAGACGATGGGCCCGCAGGGCACGGCCCCGCTGCTGTAGGTCGCCCAGGAGCCTTCCAGCAAAGCGAGCGAGGACGGGTAGCAGAGCGTGGCGGCGGCGTAGTCCTCCACCTCGGCGAAGGGGCTACTGTAGTTTCCCTTCACCGCGAAGGCCGACTCAGCCCGCTCGCCGAAGAACCAGCGGGAGAGGTTGCAGCCGTAGCCGATGTAGTCAGCCATGGCACCGCCGCCCATCTCGGCCTGGTACCACCACTCGTGCCGTTTCTCCTCGCCGGTCATGGTCTGGCCGTAGGAGAACGGGCCGAGGGATTCCTTGTTGCGGTAGTGGAACTTGAAGGGCTTGCCGGCCGCGCCGTCGCGGCAGAGCTTGTGGGCCAGGCGGAAGGCGGGGTCCCAGGCCGTGGGCCAGTTGACGATGAGGGTCGCCTTGCCGTCCCGCGCCGCCCGGGCCATCGTCATGGCCCCGTCGAGGGAGAGGGCCATGGGCTTCTCCAGGACGACATGGATGCCCCGGTTCAGGATCTCCGCCACCAGCGCCGGATGGCGGGCGTTCTCCGCAGTGACGATCACCAGGTCGGGCGATTCGTCCAGCAGGTCCTGGTAGCGGTCGAACACGCGGGAGATGCCGCACTTCTGGACGACAGCCCCGAGCACCTGGCCCCGGGTTCCCTTCTGCGTGCAGATGGAAGGAGTCTGCGGCGGCACATCGGCGCAACCCAACCAGGAAAAGGTTTCGGGCAGTTCCTGGAAGCCGGTCACCATCTGCTCGATATGCATGTGAGCAAAGCCCACGATTCCCAAACGCATCTTGCTCATTGTCAGTTGTCCTAGAAAGTGGTGGCGAGGGGGAGGGTTTGGCCGGTGCGGATACACTCGGGCACGGCGCACATGATCTCGACCAGATGGCGCTGGCGCTCCATGCTTAGTACCGGCTGGCGGTCCTGTTCGATGGCGTCGATCAGGTCCTGGAGGCACATGCCGTCGTAGAACTCGCGCTGGCGCTCCAACTGGTCCATGGGCCGGGTCCAGCCCCGGATGCCCCAGTCGCGGTGGTCGGTATAGACTTCGAGGTGGGGCCGCGCCTCGCCGGGATCGGAGACGAAGGCAATGGTGCCGCAGGTGCCGTAGATCTCCATCAAAGGCATGCGCGTGGCGCGCTGGCAGTAGCCGGTGTAGACCTCGCCGATGCAGCCGCCGCCAAAGTCCAGCGTGATGATGTAGTTGTCCGGCAGCTTGTCCGACTCGATCAGGGTACCGTCGAAGGACCCGGAACGGACCATGCGCCGGGGCTCCGAGACCGCTCCCAGGCAGCCGACCGCCTGGGCAGGGCCGGCCAGATCGGTCACATAGTGCAGCCCATGCACGCCCATGTCGAAGAGCGCGCCGGCGTCGGTCCCATAGAACCAGCTCGGGTCCACATCGCGGTACTGGAAGTACTCCGGCCCGCCGTGGGCGACCTGGCAGCGGATCGTGGTGACCTGGCCGATCACGCCGTCGGCGATCATCTTCTTGGCCACGCG
>QKCY01000322.1 GCA_003245525.1 Victivallales bacterium
GCCCTGCTCAACGACGGCAAGTACGGCATCGACGTGCTCGGTGGAGACCTGCGCCTGAGCCTGCTCAAGGGCGGCACCCATCCCGACCCGCGCGGCGACGCAGGTAGCCATCCCATGGTCTACTCCCTCCTGCCCCATACGGGTGCCTTTTCGGCGGCGGGGGTGATCCTTCCCGCCTACGAACTGAACGTGGCCCCGCTCACCGTCGTCGGCCCCGAGAGTGCCCCCGCTTCCCTGGTCCGGGTGGACGTGCCCAACGTGATCGTCGAATCCGTGAAGTGGGCCGAGGACGAGGACGCCCTCATCCTGCGCCTCTACGAAGCCGAGAAATCCACCACGGTCGCCCGGCTGGAATTCGGTGTCCCCGTCAAAGCCGTGGCCGAGGTCAACCTGCTGGAAGAGGAACCCGAAGAACTGGGGCTGGAAGGCTCGTCGCTCCTCGTCCCCTTCCGTCCCTTCCAGATCAAGACCCTGAAACTCACCCTGGCTCGTTCCTAGCCCCTCGTCCTGTTGTCCTCACCACCGAAGGCACGAAAAGCATAGAGCAGCCGTTGGCCGCAACCAAAGGACTGGGTCGGTCCCGACCCGTGCTTCGCAGCTGGCGTCCTGCACATCCCACGTTTTGGAGAAGCGCCCGGCCTCGGGCGCGGGACGGGACGGTCCCCCCGGAAGCATCGGCTCTTTCCCAGCCGACGCCCCTCGCGGCGGAGGCCCGCCGCTTCTCCATACCCTTTCGGTCCATCCCACGGTCTGAGGATGTATGCCAGGTCGGAAACCCCGGTCGCCCTCGTCGTCGGAGTCCCGCGTTTGCGCGGAAGCCGTCTCCGGTGCTTCAGCGCCGGAGGGAGACGGTTGCCACCGTCCCAGCACTTCCGGTGCGCCCCGCGCTCGCTGAAGCTTCGCGCCTGCTGCCGCTTGGCAGCAGTCTGGGGGTGCCGAACCCGCGTGCTGCGAGAAGGCCATCCGCGACTCCGCCGCTACCGGTGCCGTCCTGTACCCGAGCTACGTCTTGTGGGGGCGTCCGACGATTCCTCGTGGCCTTCTCGTTCCCGGCAACTACATTGCCCGTAGTTGTCTGGCAACGAGGAGAATCCCATGAAACTGCGTGCCTGTCTGTCCGCCGCGCTCCTGGCCTGCGCCCTGTATGGCGCCGAATCGCCCCGGGTGGCCTTGCTCTACAGTGACCACGGCGGCAACCGCCATCGCGGCGACTACGACGCCACCATGAAGCGGCTGGGCTGGACCATGGCCAAGTTCGAGAACCGCGAGTTCTCGGCCCTTGTGTCTCGGCTCGGCGAGTTCGACATCCTGCTGGGTGGCGCGCTGTTCAACTACTCGAATCCCCAACCGCTGGGCCAGTTCGGCCCGCAACTGCTGGATTTCGTGGCCAAGGGCGGCGCGGTCGTGCTGACCGACGTCAACTATCCCCAGCACGTGAACTGGCTGCGCCAACTGGGGCCGGATTGGGCCGTGGACCTGGTGCCCCAGGACGGCAAGACCCTCCCCGCCACCTGGCAGGATGCGGGGCATGTGCTCTACAACCTGCCCAAGCGGACGACACTAAGCGGCACCTGGATGGGACTCAGACCCGCCGCTGGCTGGGAAAGCCTCGGCAAAGGCAAGGACGGCGCAGCAACGGCCCTCTACCGGGACTATGGCAAGGGCTTCTTCTACCTTTCCTGCCAGTGGCCCCACCACGAGGACATGCTAGGCAACCTCTGGCAGGGCCTCCAGTTCCACCGCCAGGGCGCCGTCCCCCACTTCCCGGCCGAGCGGGAGCTCATCCTGGGCAAGAACGACCTCGCCTTCTCCTTGCTCAACACCGCCGACACTCCCCAGACGTTCGGGATCAAAGCCAGTTTCGAGCAGGCCGGACAAACCCAGACCCAGAGCGAGAGCCATGTGGTTCCGCCGGGGAAAACCACCACCTGCGCCCTGCCGCTCAATCTCACCCAGCGGGGCGAATACACCGTCAACGCCACCTTCACCGCCGGCGAGACCACCGTCTGGTCGGGAACCGTCCTCGCCGGGCGCGTTCCCGACTTGCTGGTCCTGCGCCTGCTCCATCCCTATCCGCGCACCAAGCCCCTGCTCTATGCCGAGGCATTGCCCGAGCAACTGGTCTTCCAGGGCCAGCTCCATCCGGGACCGGGCCAGACGCCGGGGGACCTCGCCGTCGAGCTGCGGTTGGTGGATGCCAACGGCGAACTCTCCCAAGCCTCCTTGCCTTCCTGTTCCGGCCTGGAACTCGATCTGACCCTCGCCCTCCCCCCTGCTCCAGTCCCCCCTCTGACCCTGCGCTCGGTGGTGAAGCAGGGGCAGACCGTAGTCCAGACCAGAGAGATGCCCATCGCGATCCTCCCGCCGAGCAGACCCAGCGTCACCGTGGACGACACCTTGGCCCTGCGCGTCAACGGCCAGCCCTACTTCCCCATCGGCGTCTATCATGTGGGACTCAAGGACCTGCCCAAGGCCCGCGCTCTCGGGTTCAATTGCTTCCAGGGCTGGGGCAGCACCCCCGAAGTGGCCACCCAGAACCTGGACGCCGCGCAACAGAACAGCATGATGGTCCTGCTCGAACTCTCCAGCTTCCTCCGCAACCGCTTCCGGCCGGAGGAACTGGGGCAGATGATCGACCGGTTCAAGGACCATCCCGCCCTGCTCACCTGGTACACCATCGACGAGCCCAACGGGGACCTCCAGCACGACTAGGCCGAACGGGCCTTTGCCGATATCGTCACCCGCGATCCCTACCACCCCATCTACCTGGTCATGTGCGCCCCCGGCTCCTTCGACCGCTTCGGCGGCACCACCGACATCCTCGCCGTGGACCCCTATCCCATCCCCGGCAGCGTCCGCATGGTCACCGACTGGATGCGGCGCGCCCAGAACGCCGTCCAGGGCTGCAAGCCGATCTGGATGATTCCCCAGCTCCACAACTGGTCGGCCTACCGCAAGCAGGAGAACGGGCGCGCCCCCACCCCCGCCGAGCTGCGCAACATGACCTACCAATCCCTCGTCTGGGGGGCCAAAGGCGTAGTGTACTATCCGTGGGACGACAAGGTCACCGGCCTCATCTACGAACCCGAGTTGATGAACAGCATCGGTGCCCTGAACGCCGAACTGGCCGAACTTGGTCCCCAGCTTCTCGCCGCCGAACGCACCATGCTGGCCGACGGCAAGGACCAACCCATCGTCGCCGCCCGCTTCCAGTTGCCCGACCGAGCTCTCGTTCTGGCCGCCAATCTGGAAACCAAGGACGCCGCCCTCTCCCTGCCGACCCCCGGAACCACCGTCAGAAGCCTGTACAACTCGGCCCCAGCCACCTTGACGGACGGCAGCCTGAAAACCTCCCTTCCACCCCTCGGCATCGGCGTCTGGGAGCTGCGCTGACTCGTCCCCGAGCTCCCCAGGAAACGCCATATCGTGGACCTTGGTAGCCCGGCAGCGTGGTTCCGGAGCTCCCGCCGGGAGCGGTATATCGTAGCCCCAGGCGTGAGCCTGGCGGAGCTCCCGCCGGGAGCTCGGGAACCACTCCGCCTACCACCACGACATGGCGCTCCGGGCGGGAGTTCAGAAGACATCTGCCGCGACAACGGCATACCCAGGATGACGACCTCGTGTTCACGGCGGAAGCTCAGACGTTCCCCTTTGCCGGGAGGGCTGGATCCTCGCTGGTCGTCGGGCTAGCATCCAGCCCCAGCAAGGCGCGGACGGCGGGGTGGGCGGGGGGATGAGCGAATAGGTCGGGGAGGGCTCCGAGACAGAGGAGTTGGCCGCGGTCCATGATGCCCACTTGGCTTGATACCGATTTGGCTTCGGCCAGGCTGTGGCAGACGTGGATGGTGGCGATGCCGAGTTCCTGGTGGGTTGCGCGCAGGACCCGGCAGATATCCCGGCGACTCGGTTCGTCGAGGGCGCTGACCGGTTCGTCGAGGACCAGCAGCGCGGGCCGTGCCGCCAGGGCCCGGCCGAGCGCGACCTTCTGGCGCTCGCCGCCGCTCAAGGTGGGTGGAATGCGGTCGAGCAGAGACTCCAAACCGAGCATGTCAACCAGATTGGCGATACCCTCGCGGGCCTGGTGCAGGCCCTGACCCGCCACTTCGCCGGGGAAGGTCAGGTTGCGCAAGACGGAGAGATGGGGAAAGAGAGCCGAGGTTTGGGGCACATAGCCGATCCGCCGGGCACGGGGGGGCAGTTGCGTGACGTCTGTGCCACCGACCGTGATCGTCCCGGATTCAGGAACCAGAAGGCCGCAGATGGCTTTCACCAGCAGGCTCTTGCCAGATCCGGTGGCTCCCATGAGTACGAGGTACTCGCCTTGGGACAGAGCCAAGCCCACCGGGCCAAGGCGGAAAGCCCCGGCCGTCAGCGAGAGACCATGAATCTCCAGAGCGTTCATGTCCACTGCCTCCCGGGCGCAAGGCGATGGACCAGGGCCAGGGCCAGCCCGGCCAGCAGAACCATGACCAGGGCGATGCTCAGGGAGGCCTCGACGTTGCCGATGCTCAGTTCCAGCCAGATACTGGTGGGCATTACCTGGACATGGGGACCGGTCCCCACAAACACCATCAGCGGCCCGAACACCCCGATGGCTCGCGCCCATGCCATGATCCCCCCGGCGATCACGCCGTTGCGGGCCATGGGCAAAGTGACGCGCCGGAACGCCTGCCACTGGGAACAACCCAGCACCAACGCCACGTCCTCCACCTCCCCGCTGACCTCGTCGAAGGCCGCCGTGGTCGCCCGGATACAGTAGGCGACGGAGACGAGAAACTGGCACAGTACGATCCCCACCCCCGAGATCAGGCTGATGTGGGCCGTGCGCAGCAGTTCCTTCACCGCCATGCCGATCCCGGTGCCGAAGAAGGCCAGCAGCGAAATGCCGGTCACCACCGGCGGCAACACAATGGGCACATCCACCAGAGTGCTCAGGAAAGCATGGCCGGGGAAACGGTAGCGGCTCAGGGCATAGCCCATGGGTATCGCGAACGCCAGCACCAACACCAGGCTACAGAGGGAGGTACCCAGGCTGAGCAGCATGGAACGCCGTACTTCGGGCGCGTTCAGGATGCGAGCCACATCGGCAAACCCGATCCGGTGGGTCACCAGATACCAGGCGTCCGCCGCGAGCAAGGTCAGGATCGCCAGGGCGAAAAGGCCCAAGGCAACGAAGGAGAGAATGGTCAGCGACTCCCGTGCCGACCCTACGGGACGAGGCATGAGCATGGCCCGTCCTGTCTTCACGGCGCATCCACCCGGAAGCCGTTGGCCCGGAGAATCGCCTGTCCTTCGGCTCCCGCGAGGAAGGCGGCAAACTGGGCCGCCCGCTCGGGTTGCGGCGAGGTGGAGAGGGTTCCCAGCACGACGTGGGAGACGATATTCTGCTCCAGCGGAATGGAAACCACCTCCACGTCCTCCCCGAGATTGGCCGCGATGGCATCCCAGACGACGGCGGCATCCACATCCTTCATCTTCACCCACACGCCCAATTCGTTCACCGTGAGGCTTTGCTTGGCCGCGAGCGCGGCGGGATCGAGCCCTGCCTTCTCCAGCAACTCCACCGTGAGCCGACCCACCTGACAGGCCTCGGGCTTGCCCACGGCCACCTTCACGTCCTCCCGATAGAAGTCCTGGAGCGACACAATGTGCTTGGGGTTCCCCTTGGCGACCACAATGCAGGGCACGAACCAGGAAACCGTGGTCCGCTCGACCACGTTCCCGGTCAACTCCTGGAGACGGTCCACGTAGTAGACATCGCCGGGCATGAACAGGTCGGCGGACTGGTCTTCGCGGGCCCGCGCCAGGATCACCCCGCTGCCTGCGTAGTCCACCTCGGCCTCGATGCCGGTCGCCTCACGGAAGGCCGCCACCAGCTTGGTCATCGCCGGACGCAGGCCCGCCCCGCAATACAGGCGCAGGGGTTGGCCCGGAGTCTTGGCCTGCCGACCGCATCCGGCCACAAGAACCAACACCGCAACGAGAGCCAAACGCATCATTCGGCGTCCTTGACCCGGTCCTTGGTGCCCGGCAACGCCTTTCCAGCCGCGTATTCCTGCCGGATCACGTCGTGGTCCATGGTGAACCCGAACTCCCGCAGCACCTCGGCCACTTCGGGCGACACCAGATACTCGGCAAAAGCCTTGGCTGCGGCGGGGTCGGTCGAGCACTGCAACGTGGCCACGCTCACCCGGACCGGCGCCAGCACGTAGGACTTGTGGGTGGCCGTGGTCATGGCATCCACGTAGGGAACCGGGAGATAGGGGGTGATCGGAATGGCATCCAGGTCCTTCGTGCGCAGCGCCACGACGGCGTTCCAGACCACGGCGGCATCGGCATTGCCCGTCACCACCATGTTCCCCGCCTGCGAACCGCTCCGGTGGGTCTGGAAATGCCCGCCAGCCAGCAACTGGTTCACGTCCATCCCGGCCTTGGCGAAGATCGTGGGCACCAGATGCCCGAGGGTGGAGAACTTCAGGTCGGTCAGGTAGACCTCCAGGTCGCCCCGCCCCAGATCCTTCAGATCCTTGATACCCTTCGGATTGCCCTTGGGCACGGCGATCACCGGCGTCAGACCCGCAATCGTCCAGCCATCCACCCCGAGATTCTTCTGCATGAGCACGTCCAGGAAAGGATCGTGGCAGACGTAGAGGTCGCCCTGCTTCTGGAGCTCGATGTGCGCCAGGAGTTCGCCGGACCCCGCCGAGTTGATCTCGATCTTCTGGCCGGTCTTCTCTTCGTAGCGTTTGGCCAGTTCCTGCATCACCGGCCGCATGGTCCCGCCGACGTGACAGACCAGGGGTGCCAGCTCCGGCACAAGGGCGCCCGCCTCGGGAGAAGCTTGCTGCTTGGAGCAACCGACAAACACCAGCCCCAACGAGAGGGACGCAACCATAGGGAGGACGGCGAGTTTCATGGCACACTCCAGAAGCGGGGACAGGCGGATTCGGTGCGGGAGGATCACTGATGATACTGTAGCAAGGGCATTTTGACCAGTCCTGTCGGCCGACACCGGCCAAACCGATTTCTCATGGATTCCGGCCGCTCACTTCGCTGGGGGCACATAGATGCAGGGGATCACCCGGCGGGTGTCGCTGAGGGGCAATGTCACCCGGAAGTCGCCGGCCGCGTCAACCTGGGCGGTCCAGGTGCCGGTTGCCGGATCGTCCCGCCAGCCCGCGAGGGTCCCGCCTTCGACAGTCGTGGCCGTGACCGGGAACACGGAGTGGGCGCGGAGCTGGACAGGCCCACCATCGGGATTGGCGAAATCGAGTACGACCTGGCGCAAAGCGGCATCGTAGACCCCGGTGACGTAGGCGGCCGGTTGCCAATCGACCAAATGGAAGCCGTTCGTCGCCGTGGCCATGGCACCCAGATTGTGCGGGTACTTGGTGGACTGCCAGCCAAGGCTCCCCTTCTGCGCGAAGGAGCGTTCCGCCGTGGCCACCAAGTCGGACTTGGCCCAGCCGCCGAGGAAGGCGCGACTCATCAAGTGCGCCCAGCCCACCGTCTCCTTGTACTCCCGTTCCGCCTTGCCCATGGCTCTTTCGTAGGCGGTCACTTCCTCCGGCACGAAAGCTTTGTAGAGGGCGGTGATTTCGGGACCGGTCCCCTTGGAGGTGTCGTACATGCCGATGCCGAGCTGCAGGATGGACCACGTGTCGCCGCGCATGATCACCGTCTTGCTGCCGCCGAAGTCGCGTTCCTGCATGGACCAGTAGAACTGGTCCTGCCGCCAGGGATCGCCGGGGGCGGTGATGCTGGCCACGTAGGCGGGCAGGAGGAAACGGGCCACGGCAGGGATCGCGGATTTGGCCGCGAGATACCGGGCCAGCCGCTCGCAGTCCCGGTCGCCCATCGCCTGGGCTAGCCGGGCCATGGCGAGATTGCCGGGGTACTCGCTGTTCAACATGTCGATCCCTGCCGTGCTGTAGTACTCCTGGTTGGAGGAGCACATCAGCGCCCAGTCGTTCACTCGCGGGAGATACTCCCAGAGCCAGCGGGCCAGGTGCCAGTTCTGCCGCACGGTGTCCCAGTCGCCGTAGTACTGGGCATAGGTCCACAGGCAGTAGGCGATCACGGCGGAGGACTCGTTCTGGTCCACGAAGTACCGCACCCCGTCCTTCCAGGAGACCGGCCAAATGAAGCTGACCGTGTAGCCCTTGCCGGTCCAGGGCTCGCGCCGGTAGCGGACGATGGTCTTGTGCGGATAGAGATCCAGGGTGTCGCGGAAGACCAGCCGGTAATGGGCGTCGATCTGTTCGCGGGCTTCGGGCGAGTAGACGGGGCGTCCCGCCACGGAGGGGAAGCAGTACCACCACTTGTAGAGGTCCAGGCAGGGAGCCGCGAAGAGCGGCTGGAAGCTGCTGCACGACATATACTCCCGCAGATCGGCCAGATAGTTCGAACCGCCCGACACCAGCCCCGAAGGAGCGCGTTCGCCGACCTTCACGGTGAGCAACCCATGGAAATCAGCCAGTTTCTGCACGGCCTGGTCATCCGAACCGGGAACCACCCCGTAGTGTTCGTCCGCCACTTGGGAGATCGAGTAGACCAACCGGTTGCCGGGAACCCCCAGCAGCGGGCCGTACTTGGTGGCCACGCCCAGCGGCTCGGTGCGGCCGAGTCGCGCCAACTGGGGAGAGTGCTGGTGTACCAAGGCCAGCACTGGCGGCACCGGGGCCATAGTGAGGGGCTCGGTACCGAACTCATCCTTTTCCCGGCGGAACGAGAAGGTATCGGCAACGCGCCAGAACGCCTCCAACGCCTCCTGTTCCCCCGTTTCCTCGGCGCTCACCGGGAAGGCCAGGCAGAGCCGGGCCAATTGCCGAGCCTGGACCGTGACCTCCTTCGGTACGCCGCTCTGGGCCCACCCTGCGGTTGCGCCGGGCGCGAAGCGGCGCAGACCGAACAGCCGCCCGGTCCAGAACACCCCGCCCGCTGCCGGAAAGCGCACCTTGAGGGTACCGTTCTGCAAAAGCAGGCTGGCGGGCTTCCGGGCGAACTGCACATAGCGGGGCGCATCGTACTCCTTCGCGTTACCACTCGGCAAGACGAGCCAACCAGCCGTCAGGTCGCGCCCGGGGATCTCCTCGCCGGCCGAGCGCACCACGGTCTTCCCCCCGACTTCGCAGACCATGAAGGTCGCCGGGACCTCAATCTCCAACTCGGGACCGGCGGATTCCCACAACAGACAGGGCGCACCCATGGAGATGGTGGTGGCGAGCACCTCGCCGCCTGCCGCATCCAGCCACCGAACCCGTTTGGCCAGCCAGTTCGTGGAGTCCGTCACCCCGCGCACGATCTCCCGACCGGGAATCCGTGGTCCCCAGAGACCGGTGCTCGCCGGGGAACTGAGCCGCCCCTGGTCATCGAAGTTCTCCACCAGGCCGCCTTCGGCGATCTGCCAACCGAAGCGCCCCATGGAAAGCTCGTCCAGCCGTTCCGCGCACCAGTCGGTGGCGGGCGCGTCCAGCACGGCTCGGGCCGCCTGGGCGGCGGCTTCATCGCGGAGCAGCCGGTACAACAGTGGGAAGGCCAACCGGTCGGCAGGCGTCAGCGCCAATTCCTCCTGGGTCCACGCCCGGCCCAGTCCGGCTCCGACGAACACCACCCGGCCCTGGCCGAAACGCCCTTCGACTACTGCCGGGGTCCCGTTCGACCACGCGGCCAGCACCGTCGTGTCGGCCTTGGCCGTGCAGCGGACGCCCTGTTGGCGCAAAGGGGTACCCGACAGGCCCAGGGCCTTGCCATCCAGCGTCACCAGCGCGTCGAGCCGCGGCTTCTCCCGGTTGATCACCACCGGCAGGAGGTCGTCGAAGGCCGGAGCCAGCTTGCCGTAGCAGAGAGCCAAACCGCCAGCGCGGACATAGTCGTGGACCTCCCGCACCCGCTCATCCTGGCTGTCCCAGGCTTCGGCAGCCACCAGCAAGGCGTCGGGGCGGGGACCTTTCCCCAGCCGCCGCTGCACATCCAGGTGCTTCGCCAAAGGCCCGGCGGAGAGCCAGACCCAGCCCTCGGGGTCCTGGCAATCCAGATACGCCCCCACGGCCAGACGGGGAACCCCGTCACCCGCCACTGCCCGGCGATGGTCGAAGTGGAAAGCCTGCGGCCCGGTACCGTCGACAAAGGCGAACCGAATCCGGTAATGGCCATCCGGCAGGTCGGCAGGCAAGGACAGGCGGGCATCGGCCACCGCTCCCGCGGGGGCATCCACCATGGCTTTGCCCTTGGCCACCGTCTCGCCCGCAAACGTCTCCAGGGTCCAGGAGATATCCGTCAGGACCGGTCGGTCGCTCTGGTTGGCGAAACGCAAAGCGCAGGACTCGCCCACCGACAGATCGTAGCCATTGCGGCCATAGTCCCAACCCTCGAACGCCAACAGCGACGAGGGAATCACCTTGGGCAACGCCACCAGGGCCACCGGATCGGCGGTCGACGCCGCGAAGACCGTTGCCTCCCGGAATGGCGCGCTGTTCATCACGTTCAGCACCCGCAGCCGGACATAGCGCACCGGCACCGCCTCGCCGGAAGCGGTCAGCGTGGTCAAGCGTCCGGCGCCGACCTTGGGTCCGAACGCTTTGCTGAAGGCCCCCCATTCCCGCCAGTCGCGCCCATCGCGGGAGACCTCGCACGCCATCTTTCCCAAGGCCAGGTGCTGGCCCCGGTCCTCGCTCGTCACCCGGACCAGCGCCACGGAGGCCTCCTGCCCGAGATCGAGGGTGATGAAGGCAGGCATGGCCGGATAGCCGCCCAGCCAGACCCGCGTCTCCTCCTTGCCGTCGATCAGATCTGCCGCCTTGCCGCTCACTCCCCGCCCCAAGTGGACAGTCTGGACCGGTACCTTGGGCGGTTCCCCTGCCACAGGCCGCACCACCACATTGTCGAGCTCGAACAGCCCCACCGGCAGGAAGAAATCCAACCGTCCGTCCGCCGTGGTCGTGCTGGCCTGTACCAGATAGGCGAACCGTCGCCAGGTCGGTCCCACCTGCGGCTCCACGGTCAGCCCCAGCCCCCCGTATGGCGGGTTGTTGAGCATGAGGGACACCCGGATCTGGGTGGGGGCCTCGGCCCGGGCTTCGAACTCGACGGCATACCAGGCGTCCTGCGTTACCGGGAACGGTCCCCGGTAGATCTGGACGGCGGACGCCGAGTCCCGCCGCCGCACGTCGATGCGGAAGCAGCCCCCGTCGTCGCGGGCGCTCCACGTCCCCTCCCCGTCCGCCTGTCCCGGCGAGAACCACTGGCTCCAGCCCTCCACGTCGCGGTCGAAGCCGCCGTTTTCCACCAGATTGGCAGGCGTCGCCGGTTGCGCCTGGGCCAATGCCGCCACCAAGACGAGAATGGGCCACCGCATGGTTCGGTCTCCTTCGCTGGAGGGAAGAGGGGTAGACCTCTACCATGAAGCGCCGAAGACCCACCTGCAACCATCAGCCAACGGGAACCGGGCAACGCAGGGCGCCTGGGGCTGCCCGTGCGCCGGCCTACCGCCGTTCGGCCTGGCTCTGTTTGAACCGGTCGAGGAGGACCGCAGCGAGCAGAATCAGACCGTTCGCCACGTACTGGTAGAAGGGGGGCACGTTCTTCAACTGCATGGCGTTCTGGACCGTCCCCATGATGAGCACGCCCGCCACCACGTTTCCGATGGTGCCGATGCCGCCGGAGAGGGATACTCCGCCGAGGACGCAGGCGGAGATCACCTCCAGCTCGAAGCCCTGCTGGCTGGTGGGCTGGCCGCTGCTCATGCGGGCCGCCAGCACGATCCCGGCGAAGGCCGCCATCAGCCCCTGCACCGTGAAGATCAGGATGCGGATCCGGTCCACGGGAATACCAGCCAGCCGGGCCGCCTCCTCGTTGCCGCCGATGGCCAGCGTGTTGCGCCCGTAGGTGGTCCGTGCGATCAGCAAGCCGAAAACCACCAGGCAGGCTACGGCAATCCAGACGGGAACGGGGATGCGCAGGAGGCGGGAGGAGCCCAACTGGAAGAAGCTCTCCGCACCGATTCCCACCGCCTTGCCGTCGGCCACAATGTACGCGAAACCCCGCACGATCTGCATGGTGGCCAGAGTCGTGATCAGGGCGTTGATCTTGGCCTTGGCAATGATGACCCCGTTCGCGAAGCCCACCAGAGCCCCGCTGGCCAAGCCCACGGCGATCCCGCAGGCCAGGGCCAGGGCTTGGCCGGAACCGCCCTTCAGGCAGGCGTTCGTCACCACCGCCATCACCACGCCCGAGCAGGCCACCACCGACCCCACCGAAAGGTCGAAGGCCCCGCTGGCCAGGCAGAACAGCATGGTGCAACAGACCATCGCCCGGGTGCTGATGGAGAGCGGCAGCCCTTCCATCAGATTGATCGGTCCCGCGAAGTTGTCGATGAGCAGCGCGCAGCCCGCGAACAGGAGGACGAATACGACCAGCATGCCGCCCCGATCCCAGAGAGCCAAAGCATGACTACGGAAGTTCTTCTTCATCGGCAGGTTCTCTATCCTTGGTCAGGCGGTCGGCAGCGCCAGCTTCAACAACGCTTCCTCGGTGGCCTCGGCGCGGTCCACGAAGCCCGCGAGACGGCCCCCGCTCATCACGGCGATCCGGTCGGCGATGCCCAGCACCTCCGGCAGATCGCTGGAGACGACCACCACCCCGTAGCCCTTGGCGGCCAGGTCGTGGATGATCGAGTAGATTTCGCTCTTGGCCCCCACGTCGATGCCCCGCGTGGGCTCGTCGAGCAGGACGACCCGCAGATCCTGGCACAGCCAGCGGGCGAGGATGACCTTCTGCTGGTTGCCGCCGGAGAGGTTGCGGATCAGTTGCCCCAGCGAGGGCGTCTTCACGGCCAGGCGGGCCACCTGTTCCTGGGCGTTCTCCCGTTCCCAGGTCAGGTCGATCAGGAAGGAATGGCCAGGCCCCAGGCGGGCAGTCAGGTTGAGGTTCTCCTGCACGGAAAGCACGGGGACGATACCCTCGTCCTTGCGGTCCTCGGGACAGAAGGCGATCCCCTGCCGGATCGCGTCGCGCGGCGACCGGATGCGGCACTCCTGCCCCGCCAAACGAATCGTGCCCCCGGTGGCGCGGGTGGCACCGAAGAGCAGTTTGAGCAGTTCCGTACGCCCGGCCCCCACCAGCCCGAAGAAACCCAGGATCTCCCCCGCCCCGAGGGTGAAGGAAACCGGGGCCCGCAGGCCGGGACCGGTCAGGCTCTCCACCTCCAGCAGGGGTTCGCCCACCGGGTGGGGCCGGTAGCCGTAGACATCGGCGATGTCCCGCCCCACCATGCGCTGGACCAGGCGATCATGGGTCACCCCTTCCAGCGTGGGGAAGGTCTCCACGTGCCGCCCATCGCGGAAGACGGTCACCGAGTCGCAGACCGCGAAGATCTCCTCCATGCGGTGGGAGACATAGAGGATCACACAGCCCTGGCGCTTGAGTTGGCCGATGATCTCGAACAACTTGCGCACCTCCCGTTCGGAGAGGCTGCTGGTGGGTTCGTCGAAGGCGATCACCTTCGCCCCCCGGGTCAGGGCCTTGGCAATCTCCACCATCTGGCGCTGGCCGATGGAGAGTCGGCTCACCCGGCAGTCGGGATCGATGGCCTCGCCGAGGATGGCCAGATGCTGCAGGGCCTTCTCGCGCAGTTCGCGGCGTTTCACCACCCCGGCCCGGGCCGGGAGATGGCCGAGGAACAAGTTCTCGGCCACGGTCAGTTCCGGAACGAGCTGCAGTTCCTGATAGATCACCGCCACGCCCGCCGCCAGGGCGCCCGCCGTACCGCCGCCGGGCAGCGGGACTCCGTCGATCCGCACCTCGCCGACGGTGGGACGATAGACCCCGCTGAGGATCTTGAGCAGGGTCGACTTGCCCGCCCCGTTCTCGCCGATCAGCGCCCGCACTTCCCCCTCGTCCACGGCAAAGGACACCCTGTCAAGTGCGCGCACGCCGGGGAACTCCTTGCCGATCCCGGCGAATTCGAGATAGGGCGACGGGACGAGATTGGCCACCATGTCGGTCATCGGTCTCCTGCGCGGCTGGACGGACGCCCGCTAAGATACCCGTCCACGCGCGTTTCGACACCCCGAATGGCACGCCAATGGCGCCCTACATCTCCCAGCGGTCCAGATTGGCCAGAGTGTCCCGCGGCGTCCAGCCCAATAGTCGCCGGGCCTTCCGCAGATCGAACACGGATGCGTAGGGATCGGCCGCGAAGATCTGCGGGGCCGCGACCTGGGGGAGTTCGCCGTAGATGCGGCGCAACAGGTCCAGGGTGGGCAGGTTGTACATGGTCCGCGCCGCCGTCAGCAGAAACGCCTCGAAACAGGGCTCCTCGCCGGCGTCGAACGCCACGGCCGCCCGCACCGCGCGCGCCACGTCGCCGACACTGATGTAGGCGCCGAACCACGGTTGCGCGGGAACTTGGCCGCAGGCGTAGGAGGCCGCCAGATCGCGGACGCGGGGCAGCAAGGTGTCGTAGAGCACCCAGGCATAGCGCAGGCTCAGCACCTGCATCCCAAAGGCTTGGCTGTACTTCTCGCCGATCACCTCGCCGAAATACTTGCTGAGGCTGTAGGTCTCGTGGGGCCAGCAGGGATGGGCCTCGTCGACCGGCACGTACTGCGGGCGCAGGGGCGGCTCGTGAATGCCGAACCCCGTGGCCGAATCGCTGCACCCGTACACCACCCGCCGAATCCCGAGCTTGCGCGCTGCCTCGAACACGTTGTAGGAGAGCGCCATGTTCACGCTCATCACCCGTTCGGGCGGATCACCGTAGGGATTGGGAATCGCCGCCAGATGCACCACCTGGTCCATGCCCGCCAGAGCGCGCAGGGCCTCGTCCAGATCTGCCAGGTCCGCCTGGCGGGAAGGCCCGCCGGCTGGCACCGGCACCACCCGGTCGATGTTCCACGTCTCGTGCCCTGCCGCCGCCAGTTCCCGGCAGACTCGCCGACCGACATTGCCGCTACCACCTGTCACCGCGATTCGCATGGCCCTACTCCCTGTGGGGATGGCCCGCCTTCGGACGCTCTGCCCGGGTCCCGGCACGCCACCCGCCAACGGTCCGCAATGGGTATAGGGACCCCGCCCACCCGCAACCGGTTCCGTCGGCGACCATGTTCCTGGCAGCGTATCCCCCTCCCCTCCAAGCCGTCCGGTGGAGAGGACAGCGGCCCGCGGCACCAACAAGAAGAAGGAATAGCCACGAATTACTCGAACCCCACGAACTCGGACCTAGGAGAACGCCGCAGCCAGCACGGGCTTACCGTCCTGTCTCCGGGCAGCGCGTTACCCCGCACAAGGCCGGGCGCTTCTCCAAAACGTGGGATGGACAGGAAGCGCCTGGAGAAGCGGCGGGCCGCCGCCGCGAGATGCGTCGGATCGGACAAGACCAACGCTTTCCAAGGAACCGTCACGCCCCGCGTGCTGCTATCCGCCCAGGGCTTGCTTTCCCCACAAGACGGCCTCGCGCCGAGACGCCGAGGCGCAGAGGGAATGCGGGAGGGGGAAGCAGGAAGACAGGGGGCTTTGCGGTCTTTTCCCTGCGCCTCTGCGCCTCTGCGCGAGAATCCCAGTGGGTTGCGGCCAACGGCAGCGCCAGGGGACTCGTGGCTGGCATCCGAGCGCCATCACCGCCCCGAACGCGGGTACCTGCCCGGCTTTTTCTGGCCCCTGCGCTTGCATACCTCGGATTCTTATGGCATATATAGCATTGGAATCCGATGCATTGAATCTCTTGGCATCCAGACCACGGCAACATTAGGAGATCGCACCATGGCCGTATCGCAGGAAATGATGAAGGGAACAGTGGTGCCCATCATGCTGAAGCTCCTGGCGGAAAAGGAGATGTACGGGTACGAGATCATCAAGGTGGTGAACGAGCGCACCAACGACGCCCTCGCCTGGAAGGAAGGGACCATCTATCCCTGGCTCCACCGGCTCGAACAGGACGGCCTCATCGCGGGCACCTGGCACGACTCCGCCGAAGGCCGCAAGCGCAAGTACTACGCAATCACCCGGAAGGGCCAGGCCGAACTGGCCCACAAGGTCGAGGAATGGCGCGCTCTGGCCAGTGCGGTCTCCGTCCTTCTCTGCACTCCCGCGTAGGTTAGAGTCGCCGGTAATGGAGGAGCCAGCATGACGCAGGAAACCGACATCTTTCTGGACCGGGTCACCACCGGTCTGGCCAGCGACCCCGAACTGCAACTCGACGTGCGGGCCGAGTTGCGCGCCCACATCGAGGACAAGACCGCCGAGTTGGGCGGCGAAGACCACGCCGCCGAGGCCGTCGCCAGCCTCGGCGAGGTCGTCGAACTCGCGGAAGAGGTCGCCCAGGCCAACCAGCGCCGCCTCGGCTGGCGCCACCTCGCCCGCCGGGTCCTGCGGTTCGGTCTGGTCCCCGCCTCCATCCTCTGCGCGATCTGGTTTTCGGGCTGGCGCGAGGTCCGCGCCATGCACAGGTACGAGGACCAGTGGCACTCCGGCGTCACCCAGTTCCCGGAGAGGCTTCTCTTCTACGGCGACTCCAGCCGCGAGGGGATACTCCGCTACCGCACCCTTTGGGAAGAGAACCCCAGCAACGTTGTGTACTACGCGGACTACATCACCCATGTGGTGGAGAACGAAGGGAGCCCGTCTCCCCCTGTGCCGTTCTGGAGTGAGGAGGAGCCGACGCGCCCAAGCAAGGCGGCGTTGGCCGAGCTGGCGGAAGGGCGGAAGGTGGACCCCCAGAACAGCCGCTACCCCATCCTCGCCGCACTGTTCCAGATCAAGGATGCCGCCGAGCTTGAGACCGAGATGCTGTCCAGGAGAAGAGAGGG
>QKCY01000489.1 GCA_003245525.1 Victivallales bacterium
TGGAGCTACCACGCCTTCCGCGAGTGGCCCGGCTGGAGCGTCGAGCACAGCAACGACCGCAGCGACCCCAAGCCCACCGCCGAGCCCAACGACCGCCAGAACCTGCTCCGCGGCTGGCTCGCCAAGAACCAGAAACCCGTCTGGCGGTAGTGTGCCCTCCCCGACGGACTGGCACTGGTCCGGGTTGCCTTCACCCCCATGCCGTCAGGCGGAACCCTCCTGGCTGCCCTGCGGGCGCTTGCCCTGGTGGGGCAGCCAAGAGGGGGGACTGGTCTGCCGGCTCACTCAAGGACGAAGTCTGGCAGAAGCCTCGTGGTGTGATGTCCGGTGACCTCGATCTCTCTCGTTGTCGTGGTCAACTGGGTGTCCCATATTTCGGCGTGGACCTGATAGGTTCCGGGGCGCAGACGGAGCACGAAGTAGCCGCTACCGTCCGTGCTCACCCAAGCCTCTTTCTCGACCGGGTCGCCGACCCAGAAGTGGACTTTCGCGCTGGATAGGGGAGCGCCGGTCGAGTCCGTCACCCGCCCCCAAATGAGACCATAGTAGGCATCCCAGGAGAAGTTCGTCAGGGTGGTTCCCATGGGGTTCACCGCTACATTCCGCGGCGAATCGGGCGAGCACATGCCATAGGGTTCCTTGGTTGCATTCCACGACGCCACAGCCCATACCGTCTGTCCGTTGCACATGGAGGTGACAGAGTACTCCTGCGCGGACTCGGGCAGAACGATGCGGGGCTGCACGGACGTCTGTCCAGGGATGTCATACATGCAGATCTCTCTGAAGCTCCCGCCTCCAGGCGCGGCGGCCACGGTGCCTGCCACCCGTCCCCAAGTAGGGGTCGACGAGTCGTTCGGCAGGAAGATGCAGGGGTTGGCCCATGAGGCCAGCTTTGCCACGGCGCTGCCATGCCCTTCCTTCTGTCCCGTGATCTCCCCGACCGTTCCCCCGGCGTTCTGCAAGGTGAAGCTGCCGTTCTCGTCCGTGGTTGTCTGGCAGCCAGAGATACTGAACCCGTCGCACTGGATCAGCGCCCCCGGCAGTGGATCGTAGTCGAACTCCGCCCATTCGCAGGACACGTTGCCGAACTCGTCCGTCTCGCAGGTGCAGAGAGGCTCTGCCCCCTCGTACACCGTCCCCGTGAAGGTTCCCGACCCCTGGACGCCATGGAGGTTGTAGCCCCTGTCCTGGCGCACCATGCCCACCTCCGTGATGCTCGTGCCGCTTATGACCGTGACCGGGGTCGAATTGGCGATGCCCCATGGGCCGCAGTAGGAACGGTACCCGTAGTCGATCAGTTCGTAGACTCCCGGCGGGAGGTCTCCATGGGCGAAGTTGTAGACCACGTCTCCTTCCGAGAACGGGAGGACGTACCAAGGCGGTCGTGACACATAGTACATCCCGGGAGGGGGATAGTGTGCGACGTGGAAGACATAGGTGTGCTCGCACCACACCATGAGGCCATCGTCTATTCGCCGCGCGAGGAGCGGGTATGGTGCCGACACGCCTTCGCTGTAGCCCTCCGCGAAGTCTCCGGGGATCTTGCCGTAGACGTAGGTCGTGGTGGTGTAGGTTGTGGTCGCCGCCTCCACGGTCGCGTCCGCCTCGTCGGTCGCCTCGAGGTTGTCCCACTGCGCCGATACGGTCACGAGGTACTCGCCCTCATCCTCCCAGCGGTGGGCGGTGTAGGCGACGTTGTCTGCCGTGGTCCCGTCGCCGAAGTCCCAGGTTATGTCGGCATCGACTTCGACCGTACCCTCCTCGCCGACCAGATAGGCCACCGCCCGCAGTTCCTCTGCCGCGGCATTGGTTGTGGTGATGATCCCATTCTCGGGGTCCACGATCTCCACGATCAGTTCCGTTGCTGCGGTCCGAAGGCCGAACAGGCAGATGCATCCCATTGCCAGGAGTGACCACGCCTGCCGTCGTTTGCTGCCATGCCAAGCTTCCATCTCGATTACCCTTTCTCCCAATGGTTGGTTGCGTACTGCGCCTACGGTTCCCTGTCCCGGGCCGCAGGGCCGGTCCTGCTGTTACTTCGGCTTCCCTTGGCTCAGGGCTCTTTCCCCACTCCTTTCCTCTCTTTTGCACGCCATATGTTCCCAAGAACTGTTCGGGAAGCGGGTCTTCAGTTCCTGGCGGTAGCGGGTGGCTGGCTCCGTCTGCTTGATCCGGTCGAAATAGTACCAGAGGAGGTAGAGCGCATTGGCCGTTTCGGCGGAGTCCCGGTACGCGGATCCCAGGCGGTTGGCTACAGCTACCGCCTGGTCCGGTGCGTTCTCCCGCAGGTAGGCGCTAAGAAGCTTCAGCTCAAGCTCTGCCGTCGGGGGCCTTCCATCCATCTGCTTGCGATAGGCCTCAAGCCGCTCGATGGTGTCTGCCGTCTGTGGGGAAAGAGCAACGAGCAAAGCCCGGTCCTCGTCGGTCAGCGGGGTCTCGCCGTGGACACGGGCAAGCTCCGCATAGGCCAGTCGGCCACGGAAGGTCTGGTTGCCCCCCGCGCTTCGTACCGTCTGGCGGCAGAACTCCCGGGCGTCTTCGCCTCGCTGCGTCGGGAAGAGAGTGGCGACGTAGCCGGCAAAGGCCGCTTCGGCGTATGGCCTGGCCAGGATGGTCTTGCCCAGGGATGGGAACGTGAGGGTACGGGGCTGGAGGTAGAGTTCCGCCAGTTGGCGGTAGTGGTCCGCCAATGCTGGCTTGTCGTTCTGCAGCAGATCGCCCCGCGCCGTAGCGGCCCAATAGCCGGGGCCGATGCGTCCGGCCTCCGTCTCGCGCAGAGCCAGATTCTCCAGGGCGTGCGCCAACTCGGCAGATGGGAGCTGGTCCCGGATCGCCGCGATGGCTTCCTCGCAAGCCTCCCGCTCGTCCACGGAAGACCAGTGGTTCTCGCGTTCCTTCTCCCACTCTTTCTGGCGCCGGAAGCACGTCGGCAGGTCGGGGACGAGGCGGGAGTCGAGGAAGACGCCAGCCAGCAGGACGTTGAGGCTGAGGCCCCGCTCAAGCCGGATGCGCAGTCTGGCCGGGCCGACGACCGCGAACTGCTTGTAGACCCCGTTGACGAAGTGGCGGACCTCGGTCCCGGTCTGGTAGTTGCCATCGGCATCATACACCGAGACGACATACACGCGATCGGACTCGTAGTAGTTGGCGTCGTTGACGAAATAGAGGCTCAACCGATGTTCGCCTTCCGGGACTTTGACATCAAGCCAGAGGTCGGGGCCTGTGCCCCGGGCGTAGACCTCACCCCGGTCGTCCCAGTTGGCCGCCCGGCGTTTGCCCGTGACCGGATCCCAAAGGAAGGAGCTGCGGGACTCCTCGGCGTTGCTGGTCCAGTGGCGCATGACTTCGCGTGTATTGCCGGTGCGGCCGGTCACCTCCCAGCCGACGATCTCGCCGCCCGAGACATCGCGGGGACTGTGCTGCGCGCAGAGGACAAAAGCTTCGCTGCCGTAGTAGGTCCACCAATCCCCGCGGGTGGCCCGGTCCTCGCCGACGTAGGTTGCTGTCCGCCGCCTTCGGGAGGCGGCCTTCGTGATGCCGTCGCGCCCCTCGATTCGCTGCAGCGCCAGCTGGGCCAGAGCTGCCTGCTCCAGATCGGTGGATTCCGCGATGACACGGTACCTGTCCAAAGCTTTGCCGAGGAGTCCCTGGAACTCCAGCGACTGGGCCTGGCGATAGGCCAGCCACTCGCCCATTCGTTCGCCAATCGCCCCCTCGGCCAGACGGCCAAACTGTCGATAGGCATCGGCATACTCTCCTCGCGCGAACTGGATCTCGGCCAGGCCGTAGTCGGCATATAGCGCCACAGCGGATCCGGCCGAACGGGCCCAGGCGTAAGCCTTCCGGGCCTTCCGGTAGTGTCCGGCATAGTGGAGCCATTGCGCGGAGCACAGCACAGCATAGGGAGCAATTGCGTCTTCGGGCCACTGCTCCGCCAGTTCGGCAAAAGCGCGGGCGCACCCCTCGGCATCGCCCTTGGTCCCGGCCAGTTCCGCCTGATACCAGGCGTCCGCTTTGGCCTTGGTCTTCTCGGCGGGTTCGGTGGCATCGCCGAGGCAATGCCGCAGCAGTCCGATCACCTCGACCATGTCTGCCACGGGGAGAGGCGAGGAGATCTCGTTCAGGCGTGCCTGGTTGGCGGACAGCTTCGCGCGGCTTGGTGCGGTCCGGTCGCCCATGTCTGAAAGCAGCTGAGCGAAGCCATGCAGCACCCAGGTGCGTTCCTTCCCCCCGAGTTGCATTGCCGCCAGGGCGTCGGGGCGGCCAAGCGCGGCTTTCACGGCTTGCAGAACCTGCGGTCGGTAGCGGGGGTCGGGCGGCCACGGACAGGCGGCGAACCACGCTGGCAGCCAGGTCTCCGGGGTACCGTCGTGCCAGTCTGGCGAACGGGACTGGTACGTGGCCAGGATGTCGCCGAAAGTGCGATTCAGGTCATAGCCCACGGTGGTGAGT
>QKCY01000464.1 GCA_003245525.1 Victivallales bacterium
AGCCCATGTTGACGATGACCCCGGTCTTCCGCTTCATCATCTCCTTCATGATGGTGTGCGTGCAGATCATCGTGCCCTTCAGGTTCACGCCGAGTACCCAGTCCCAGACCTCCTCGGTGGTCTGGTCGAAGGGGCCACCCCGTTTGCGGGCGGCACCACCGGCGTTGTTGACCAGGATATCGATGGGCCCGAGCGCGGCCGTTGCGTCGGCCAGCATCCGTTCCACTTCGTCCGTCTTTCTGACGTCGGCCACCGCCCCGAAGGCTTTCCCTCCTGCCGCCTCGATCCCGGCGACCACGGCTACAACCTTGGCGGCATCGATGTCGTTGATCACGACGCTCGCCCCCTCGGCGGCAAACCGTTGGGCGATGGCTCGACCGATACCATTGGCGGACCCGGTCACGATGGCGACTTTGCCTTGCAGTTTCATCGGTTGTACTCCCCTGGCGCAATCCCGCTGGCGGCAAGCGTGGCTTCCTGGACAATCAGTTCGTGAGTGGATGGGTACGGGTTGGGCTTGTTACCCCGAATCATCTCGGCGAAGTCGATGAGCTGCGAGTCGTAACGACCCTTGGGAGTCTCCATCTCGAACTCATGGCAACCGGCCTCGTAGCCACCGGCGGCTTCGGCCAGGGTCAGGCGGACCACGGTCTGCTTGGGGTTGGTGCCGTTGTACTCCAACGGCTGGATCTCGAAGCTCCCCTTATCACCGCAGACCTCCAGTTGCCGCCGCCGGAACCCCTCCACTTCCACCACAGCGGTGCGGATGGTGGCCGTCGCGTGGGGGTATTCCATCACGGCCAGGCCGTTGTCGAAGAGGTCGTCCTTCTCGTGCCAGGTCCGCCGCAGATAGGGCGTCACCCGGTCTGGCGTGCCCAGCATGCTGACTACGAGGTCGATCAGATGGCAACCGAAGATGTACATGGCTCCGCCCCGGAACTGGCCGAGCCACTTCCGGTAGTCCATGCCGTCCATCCGGCTCATCACCGCATGCACCTCGAATATGCGCCCCAGCCAGCCCTCCTTCACGGCTTGGATGCAAAGCTGGATGGCTGGCGTGTAGCGGTACATGTAGGCCATCTGGACCATCAGGTTCTTGCTATCGGCCAGTTCCAGCACCTCGCGGAATGGGCCCATCGTCTCCCCACCAGGCTTGTCCAGATGGATGTGCAGGCCCGCTTCCAGACACCGTTTAGCGGCGGGAATCAGGTTGGGGACATCGGTCTCGACCGCCACGGCGTCGAGCCCTTCCATCGAGAGCAGTTGCTCCTCGGTGAGCCAGGGCAGCCCCTTGTAGGCAGGGTCGTTCTCCCGTTTGCGCCGCCACTCGGGATCGGACTCGACGACGCCGACCACCTCGAAGTGGTCGGTCAGCTTGCGCAGCGCGGCCATCTTGCCCGAACCGTGGTTGTGGCCGATGCCGAGCTGACCGATGCGGATACGTTTGCCGGAACTCATCGCTGCAATTCCTTATCCTGCCAGGCGAAGACGATGCCCAGGGGCGGGCAGGCCGTCTCCGCGAGACGCTGGTAGATGGCGGGGGCCTGTTCGGGAGCAACAATCTCGGAGATCATGGGGCGCACCTGGAGCCGCCCGCCGGAGATCATGCGCAGCAGCGCCCGGAGATCGTCGCGCATGGTCCAATGGCCGGGCGAGGAGTCGTGCTGGGGCCGCACGAAGTTGTGGGCGCCGATGATGACTACGCCCGGTTTGTGGATCTGCTGGTAGAAGTCGATGCCGTTGGTCAGTTCCCGCGAGCAGCCGAGGGCGACGATGCGCCCCTGCGGGGCCGCGCAGGCCAGGGCCTGGTTCATGGCCGCCGAGACGCCCGTGACCTCGACAATCGCGTTCGCGCCCTTGCCGCCGGTCATCTTCCGGAAGACCTCGGTGAAATCATCTGCCAGAGGCGAAAGCGCATAGTCCGCCCCCAGCTCCAGGGCCAGCTTCTGGCGGGCGGGGTCCAGGTCGAGGGCAATCACCGGCAGAGCGCCGTTCCACCGCGCCAACTGGGTGGCGAAGAGGCCCAGCAGGCCCTGGCCCATGACCGCCACCGATTCCCCCAACTCAATCCGGGCCTTGCGGATGCCCTGCAAGGACATGGCGGCGATGATGGTGAAGGCTGCCTCCTCGGCAGGCGTGGCATCGTCCTCGATCCGCACGAGATCCCGTACCTGTTTGACGGTATGGGTGGCATGGGCGCTGTGGTACGCCACCACCCGGTCGCCGGGACGCAGATCCTTCACGCCTGGACCGACTTCCACCACCCGCCCGGCAGCGCTGTAGCCGGGATACTGGGGAAACGTGTCGGACGTGTTTGGCTTGGCCAGCAGCCAGGCCTTCTCGGTACCGGCGCTGACCACGCTGTATTCCGTGGCGAGGAGCACGGTCCCTGGCTGGGGTGCCGGGATCTCGAACTCCTCCAGTTCGGCCCGCCCAGGAGCAGGCCAGACGATCCGTTTGCCTTTCATCGGGATACACTCCTTCTGGAGATCATGATTCCTCGCCGCCCACTGGCTCGCACGCCACCTGGGCGGCGGGAACGGTCTTCTTGCCAAGTCGCAGCGACAGCAGCAGCCCGCTGCTGACCATCAGCGCAAAGCCGCCAACCCACTGGGTGGGCTTGAGAGCTTCGTGCAGGAGGAACCACGCCGCAATGGCAGTCAGGAACGGTTGCACGCATTTGGCCCCATCCGTCACCACGGGGCCAAGATGTTGGATCGTGCGATAGAGGAGCGTATGGGAGAGCAACAGACCGGTGACTGCCGAACAGGCCATGATCCCCCAGAGACGCGGCGTCACGGCAGGCAGGGCATGATAGTCGCCGAACACGAACATCGCCGCAATCAGGACTACGGATGTGTAGACGGCGTTCACCGCGAAGTTCAGTTGCTGGTCTTGGTCATGGCCCGCCAAGTCCCGCTTCACGAGTACCCAGTAGAGCCCCCAAGCAGCGGCGGACAGCAGCAATATGGAGAGTCCGTACAGCGAGCTCGTCCCCGAACGGAGGGCATCCCAGAAGAGCAGCACCAGTCCGACCGACACCCCCGCGGTGGCCAACCAGAAACGGGGTTTGGCCATCATCGCGCGCTCGCCGGGCAGAAGGACGATGCTATATACCGCGGCGAAGAGGAATGTGCTGCGGATCACGAAGGCGATGATTCCCGCCTCGTTGTGGTAGGCGCTGATCGCCCACGTGGCCTGGCCGACGATGCTCGCCAGAGCCACCCGCCGCACCGACCACCAGACGCGCCGCCTCTCCGGGTTCCGCCAGGTTCGCCAGACGGCGAACGGCAGGCAGTACGCCACGACCACCAGATACCGGGCCCCATTCATGGTCCAGGCATCCAATGCCGAGAACCGAGCCAGGTAGCGCATGAAGAGGGGAGCGGCCGCCAGACACAGCAGGGCGGCAACGAGCTTGGCCACGGTGCCAGGCACGGAACCGTCGTGTTCGCTTGGGTGGGGGGGAGCCATGCTGTTCCTCGTTCCGATGACGTTCGCTGGAACCTGTAGCTCCTCCGAGCCCGTGTCAAACCCATGCACTGCGGCACACGACGTCGCGAATCCGTTTGCTGCCTCTAGTCTCATCTAGTAGAGAGGACTCCACAAGCTGTAGTTGTTGATGGCGGGGCTGTTCCCGGTCAAATCCGCCGTCTTGAGCCGGTCGGTGACGAAGGCCTCCACATGGCCGTCCACCAGCAGGGCATTGGTGCGGTTGGTGTGGCGGGCATAGGGAAGGTAGTCGCTCGACAGGGACGCATCCGGCACCGCGATGTAGTAGCTGCCGATGGGCGTGCCGCTGAAGCGGTGGCTATCCACCAGAACGAGGGTGCCCGAGGGCTTCACGATCTGCCCGAGGGACATGTTGTAACGCTTGGTCGTGCCGCTGACCGGGTCGGGACCACTGTTGGCCGCGAGTCCGCGCAGGTTGTAGCCGTAGCTGAAGTAGCGGACGTCGGTGTCCCAGTCCGTGTCGGATCGGGTGTCCGAGGGGCAGTAGAAGATCTTGCGGGTGTTGGCGCAGTAGGGCAGCCAGGTCTCGTTCCAGCGGGGCGTGAGGTCCGGACAAGGATAGGTCTCCTTGTTGTCCTCCAGATACATGAACATGGCCAGACCGAGCTGCTTCTGATTGGCCGTGCAGGAGATGGCCCGGGCCTTTTCCCGCGCCTGCTGCAAGGCGGGAAGAAGCATCGAGGCCAGAATGGCGATGATGGCGATGACGACGAGTAGTTCGATCAGAGTGAAACGGGAACGACGGGGTATTCGCTGGGCACGCATGGCACGGGACCTCCGTTGCTGATGTTGTATCCTCTCGGCACGGTGAGACCTGGCACAGCGTCGCGACGCATTCTTCCTGTCCTTTCCCGCCCTGACGGAGGAATTCCTCCGCCCTTGCAAGCGGTCGGGAGAGAACGCCAATAACATGGCTCCCTTGCGCTC
>QKCY01000424.1 GCA_003245525.1 Victivallales bacterium
GTTGGCGGTCTCCACCATCTCGACCATGAAGGTGCTCTGGCCGCGCGAGATGTCGTCGGCCGCGCCGACCCGGGTGAAGATGCGGTCGGTGAGGCCGATGGTGGCGGCTTCGGCGGGGATGAAGCTGCCCATCTGGGCCATGATGGTGAGCAGGGCCACCTGGCGGATGTAGGTGGACTTGCCGGCCATGTTGGGGCCGGTGATGACGGCGAGCTGGTTCTCGGCGGTGTCGAGAAGGGTGTCGTTGGGGACGAAACGTTCGTCCTTGAGGTTGGCATCGAGCACGGGATGGCGGCCCTCGCGGATGTCGAGGATGGGCTCCTCGACCACGGTGGGGCGGCGGTAGTCGTGTCGGTTGGCGGCCTCGGCGAGGGAGGCGAGGGTGTCGACGCTGGCGAGGGCGCGGGCGATGCCCTGGATGCGGGCGGTGGCTTCCACCACCTGGGCACGGATCTCTTGGAAGAGGTCGTATTCGAGGGCCTTGCCCTTCTCCTCGGCACCCAGCACCTTGTCCTCGATCTCCTTGAGTTCGGGGGTGATGTAGCGCTCGGCGTTGACCAGGGTCTGCTTGCGCAGGTAGTCGTCGGGCACATGCTCCAGGTTGCTGCGGGTGATCTCGATGTAGTAGCCGAAGACCTTGTTGAAGCGGACCTTGAGGGATTTGATGCCGGTCCGTTCCTGCTCCTTGGTCTGGAAGCCCGCGATCCAGTTCTTGCCCTCGGTGGCGGCGCTGCGGAGCTCGTCGAGCCCGGCGTGGTAGCCGGTACGGATGAGGCCGCCTTCGCGGATGGTGATGGGGGGCTCGTCCACGATGGCGCGGGCGATGAGGTCGGTGATCTCGGGCAGCTCCACCAGCTCCTCGCCGAGCCGGGCGACGAGGGTGGTGTCCACATGGGCGAGGATGGCGCGCAGGCCGGGAATCTGTTCCAGGCCGGTGCGCAGGACCACGAGATCGCGGCCGTTGGCGCTGCCCACGTTGACCCGGACGATGGTCCGTTCCAGGTCGCGCACGGCCCCGAGGGCTTCGCGCAGTTCGCCGAGCAAGAGGGGATCGCCGGTGAAGGCCTCGACCACGTCGAGCCGCTCGTTGATCTCCGCCACGTCCCGGAGGGGCCGGAGAATCCACTCGCGCAGGGAACGTCCGCCCATGGGGGTGACGGTGTGGTCGAGCACGGAGAGGAGGGTCGCGTTCTTGGCGTCGCGGAAGATGGGCTCCACCAGTTCCAGGTTGCGTTGGGAGATGCGGTCGAGGATCAGCCCGGCGTCGGTCTGGTAGGTCTGCAGGCTGGTAATGTGGCTGGCGTCGCGGCGCAGGCTGGTGCGGGCGTAGTTGAGCACGGCCCCGGCGGCGCTCACCGCCAGATGCAGGCCCCGGCAGCCAAAACCGTCGAGGGAGGCCACCTCGAAGTGGCGGCAGAGGCCGTCGTAGGCCATTTCGCGGTCGAACTGCCAGTCCTCGATGGGGCTCCAGACCATGCGCCGGGGACCGTCGGGGAAGCCGTCCTTCTCCCAGGATTCGTACTGGCTCTGGGAGACGAGGCACTCGGCGGGCTGGAGGCGGTGGAGTTCGGTTTCCAGGCTGCCCTGGGTGGCGATCTCGGCCACCCGGAAATCGCCGGTGCTGAAGTCGAGCAGGGCTAGGCCGAAGTGGTCCTTGTGGCTGGCGATGGCCACTAGGAAGTTGCTCTTGGTGGCGGAGAGCACGCCGTCGTCGAGCACGGTGCCGGGGGTGATGACCTGGGTAACGGCCCGCTTGACCAGGCCCTTGGCCAGCTTGGGGTCCTCCATCTGCTCGGCGATGGCGACCTTGGCGCCCTGTTCCAGGAGCCGGGCCACGTAGTTCTGTACGGCGTGGTAGGGCACGCCGCACATGGGCACGCCGGCCCGCTGGGTCAGCACCACGTCCATCATGGGCGCGGCCCGCTTGGCGTCGTCGAAGAAAAGCTCGTAGAAATCGCCCATGCGGAAGAGCAGGATCGTGCCTTCGGCAAGATCCTGCTTCGCCTCCATGTACTGGCGCATGGCGGGCGTGAGCGTGGCAGGAGGAATCATGAATATCCGGGGTTGACTGGGACTCAGAGGGCAACCCCGTAATGAACCCCCCAGGCGGGCGAAATCAAGGGTAAGCCGCATGTAGCGCAGGCGTCTCGCCTGTAGCGGACCGCTCGCGGAATCCAGATTTCGAGGCCACCTCCTTGCGAGGTGGTGAACAGAGAGATACTCTGCCCGAACGGGCTATGCCGACAGTCGCTCCTCCCCGCGCCGGGCAGTTGGAGCTGCCCGGCGCGGGAGGGAGGGAGAGGCTGGGCCGGAGTCCGGGTGGAGGACGGAGGCTCACCACCTCGCAAGGAGGCGGCCTCGCGCAGGATGCCTGTCTGCGGGTGAGCTCGGTGCATCGCTGTGAGTTGTCCGAGCTCCCGCGGTTGGCTGTCGCCAGTTGCGCAGACCGCGCGGGCCTGCATGTTATCGCGATCCCAGTCAGGCAGCTACAGGAGCTATGGACCATGAGCGTTTCCGAGGATCTGCGTATCGGGGTGATCGGGGCGGGCGGCCGGGGCCGGTTGGCCCGCCATGCCCACCAACCGGGCAAGGGTTCCCGCCTGGTGGCGGGGTGCGACATTCTGCCTGCCGCGTTGCAGGCGTTCCGCGAGTTCGCAGGGGACGACGTGTTCACCTGTTCGGACTACCGCGAGTTGCTGGCCCGTCCCGATATCGACGCGGTCTTCGTGACCACCCCTGATTACTGGCACGAGGAACACGCTCTCGCCGCGCTCGACGCAGGCAAGGCGGTCTATCTCGAGAAGCCCATGACCATCACCATCGACGGCTGCGACCGGGTGCTGCGCAAGGCCATGGAGAAGGGCGTGAAGCTCTACCTGGGCCACAACATGCGCCACATGAGCTTCGTCCAGAAGATGAAGGAACTGGTGGACTCCGGGGCCATCGGCGAGGTCAAGGCGGGCTGGTGCCGCCACTTCGTGGCCTACGGTGGCGATGCCTACTTCAAGGACTGGCACGCGGAGCAAAAGAAGGCCACCAGCCTGCTCCTCCAGAAGGGCGCGCACGACATCGATGTGCTCCACTGGCTCTGCGGCGGCTACAGCAAGCGGGTGACGGGCTTCGGCAACCTCACCGTCTACAACCAGATCGGCGACCGCCACGATCCCAGCGAGCGCGGCGACGCGAGCTGGCATCTGGAGAACTGGCCGCCGCTCAGCCAGAAGGGCATGAATCCGGTGATCGACGTCGAGGACCTGAGCATGATCACCATGGAACTCGACAACGGCGTGCTGGCTTCCTACCAGCAGTGCCACTACTCGCCCGACGGCTGGCGCAACTACACCATCATCGGCACCGAGGGACGCATCGAGAACTTCGGCGACGCCCCCGGCAGTTGCGTGGTGCGGTTGTGGAATAAGCGCCATCACTACAAGCCCGAGGGCGATGTGGAGTTCCCCATCGCGCCCGTGAGCGGTGGCCACGGCGGGGCCGATCCGGCCATCGTCGGCGAGTTCGTCCGCTACGTCCGCGAAGGCGGTACCATCAAGACCAGCCCCGTCGCCGCGCGCAACAGCGTCGCCGCCGGCTGCGCCGGGGCCGCGTCCCTACGCCAGGGCGGCCAGCCCCTGAGCATTCCCCCGCTCGATCCCGAAGTGATCCGGTATTTCACGAAAGACGTGGAATAGGGGAAGAGGGGGGGAATGGAATGATGGAAAGGTGGCACGCGACCTGGGAACGCCGAGCACCAGCTTGGCGACGGGAGCGTGCTGACAGATGGCCGAATACCGCCGATCTGGTGCTGGGCGTTCCCAGGGTTGGCAGCCAGCGTTTCTTGTCTTCCCCATTCTTCCACCATTCCAATATTCCATCATTCCGCTTCTCCCAAGGAGGTCCCGATGATCGCTGAAGCCCTTGCCCAGGTGAGTGTCGAGCGTCTGCGCCGGGATCTGTTCCGGTTGGCGAAGGATCCCCTGCCGTTCCGGAAGGTGAACTACACGGTTCCGGGCCATGCGAAATGCAGTCTGGACGAGACGGACGACTACCTCGCCGCCGAACTGGAGGCCGTCGGCCTGCCGGTGGTCCGCACGCCCTACCAGGTCCAGGCCTTCCGCTGCGACGAGACGAAGCCGCTGCACCACTGGTATTCGCGGCCGGAGCCCGAGGACCCGTGGTACACCGCCTGCAACCTGGAGGCGACCAAGCTCGGCAGCGAACGCCCGGACGAGATCATCCAGTTGGTCTCCCACAAGGACTCCATGAGTTGGATCGACTCCCCCGGCGCCCACGACAACGGCACCGGCACCATCGCCAACCTGGAGCTCGGCCGGGTTCTGGCGGGGCTGACGCTGCGGCGGACGGTCCGCATCCTCTTCTGCAACGAGGAGCACACACCCTGGACCAGCCGCTTCGCCGCTGCCGCCGCCTTCCAGCGGGGCGAC
>QKCY01000420.1 GCA_003245525.1 Victivallales bacterium
TGCTTGCTGCCAACGACTCGGCCTAGGGAGTTCCCACCATGCTGCGGCACCGCCGTTTCACCCTCATCGAACTGCTGGTCGTCATCGCCATCCTGGCCATTCTGGCCGGCCTCCTGCTGCCCTCCCTGGCGAAGGCCAAGCAGAAGGCCCTCGCCACCGACTGCCTCGCGCGCATGAAACAGATCGGCGTTGGCGTGCTCATGTATACCGACGACTACGACGGCTGGATTCCCTCCCTCAGCCGGACCACACCCACTGGCGTCGAGCTCTTCTCCGACGTCCTGCAACCCTACTTCGACACCACCCAGATCTGGCTCTGCCCCGCCGGCGACCCCCATCCGAAAAAGATCGACTCCGCCAACGGCGAGGTCCTGCACTACGGTCTCAGCTACTACGACTACGACGACGTGGACGGCGACGGCATCGACAACCACTTCCCCGGCTTCGGCGGCGTCCGCATCGGCCAAGTCGCCAACCCCGACGACTGCATCCTCATGGCCGACGCCGATCCCGAGTCCAGCCCCGAGAACATCGGCGGAGCCCAGAGCGGCACCGAGGACTGGCCCCTCACCAGCCTCATGGAAAAGCGCCACATGAACGGCTACAACGCCCTCTACCCCGGCGGCCGCGTCCAGTGGCACCTCAACGTCCCCAACCACGCCGAGTGGGCCGTCCTCAAGAAGTGACCCCGCCGGGAGCGCTGGCTTCCAGCCGGCCCAGGCAAGGAAAACGCCGAGCGGGTACTCGGCGTTCGGGGTACGTAGCGCGGTCGTCCTCGCCTGCTGCCCCCGGGGTGCACCGGAAAGGCGGCAGGCGGGACGACAATGCCTATTTCATCGCGGGGATCCAGTCGCCGTGGGCCTCGAAGAGGTCGTCGCACATGGCCACGATTTCGTCGATGCTCAGTTCGGCGGCGGTGTGGGGATCGAGCATGGCGGCCTGGTAGACGTAGTCCTTGCGGCCGGTCAGCACGGCCTCGACGGCCAGCAACTGGGAGTTGATCATCAGGCGGTTGAGGGCGGCACAGGCCTCGGGCAGGGCGCCGACGTGGCAGGGCACCACGCCGTTGCGGTCCACCATGCAGGGGACCTCGACCACGGCGTTCGGGGGCAGGTTGGTGATGAGCCCGGTGTTCATGACGTTGCCGCCGATGCGGTAGGGTACGTCGGTCTCCATGGCCTCCATGATGTAGCTGGCGTACTCGTGGGTGCGGGAGTGGGACAGGTTCTGGTCGTGTACCAGCTCGTCGCGCTGCTTCTCCCAGCCCTTGATCTGGTTGACGCAGCGGCGCGGATACTCGTCGAGCGGGATGTTGTAGCGCTCGATCAGCTCCGGGTAGTTCTTCTTGATCCAGTAGGGCATGTACTCGGCGGAGTGCTCGCTGGACTCGGTGATGTAGTAGCCGAAGCGGCGCATCACCTCGAAGCGGACCATGTCGCCGTGCTTCTTCTCGGCGTTCAGGGCGGCGGCCTTCTCCTTGATCTCGGGATACAGATCCTTGCCTCCGTCGGTGATCTCCAGCAGCCAGCCCTGGTGGTTGATGCCGGCGATCTGCCACTGCAGGGCCTTGGCCTCGATGCCGAGGTGCTTGAGCAGATGGGGGGCGCAGACCTGGACGCTGTGGCAGAGACCGACGGTCTTCACCGCCGAACCGCGCAGCATGATGCCGGTCAGCATGGACATGGGGTTCGTGTAGTTCAGGAACCAGGCGTCGGGGCAGACCGCTTCCATGTCGCGCGCGAAATCCAGCATGACCGGACCGGTGCGCAGGGTGCGGAAGATGCCGCCGATGCCGAGGGTGTCGGCGATGGTCTGGCGCAGGCCGTACTTCTTGGGGATCTCGAAGTCGGTGACCGTGCAGGGCTCGTAGCCGCCCACCTGGATGGCATTCACCACATAGTTCGCGCCCGCGAGGGCCGCCCGGCGGTTGTCGACGCCCAGGTAGGCCTCGACGGTGGCCTTGCCGCCGTGGTTCTTGTTGATGTTCTCCAGCATCATCTTGGAGTCGGCGAGACGCTGGGCATCGATGTCGTAGAGGGCGATGGTGGCATCGGCCAGGGCGGGGGTCAGCATGCAGTCGCCGAGAACGTTCTTGGCGAACACGGTGCTGCCGGCACCCATGAAGGTGATTTTGGCCATGAGAGAATCCTTATGGAATGATGAAATGGTGAACTACTGGAAGAGTGGAATGGCGGGGCGAGCGACAGGCCTCTGATCCCAAATGGGGGAGGGAGCGCTGGAGAACGGGGTTGATGAAAGACTGAAGTCCCTTGCCTCACCGCCTGTCCGGCCCGACCTGCTCGCCCGGTCCAGACTTCCCTCCGCATTCGCCTCAGTATTCCATCATTCCCCTATTCCACCATTCCGCTTCCCCTACAGCTTGGGGAACTTGGCGAGCACGAGCTGTTCGGCTTCGAGGCTCCACAGGCCGTTGTGGCGCGCGCAGATCTCGGCCAGCTCGGCGTAGAGCGGATTCTCCTTGCCCTTCTCGGCCAGGTCGCTGATCGCCACCAGCGGGAAGTCGCAGTGGGTGTAGATCAGCTTCTTGCCGCCGGCGATATCGGGCAGGTGCAGGGTGGTTTCCTTCGCGGCGGTGAGGCCGCCCACGTGGGTGATCATGGCGGCGGGGTTGATGCGCCCGGCGGACATGAGGGCCAGGGCGTCCTGCATGTCTTCCTTGGTGCCGCCGCTGGTACCCACGATATGGGTGTTGCCGTAGTGGACGTTGTAGAAGTTGAACTTGGCGGAGAAGGCGGTGTCGGTGGGGCCGGCGAAGAAGTTCAGACAGCCGTCGCGGCCGAGGATCGCGTCGCCCTGTTCCACGACCGGAGCCACGGGGGCCATCACGAAGACATCGTCGAAGCCAGTGCCGCCGGAGATGTCGATCAGGTCCTGCACCGGATTGCTGGTCTTGGTGTTCACGTAGCGCAGATCGACCCCGTGGGCCTTGGCATCGGCAGGGGTGACGATGGAGGCGGCGCGGTCGAGGCGGGCCTGGTCGATATCGGTCACCACCACGAGGGCGGGCTTACGGTCGCCATGCACGAGCAGGTCCACCAGGCCAAGGCCCATGGGACCGGCGCTGGCCAGACAGGCGACCTTGCCGCCCTCCAGAATCCCCATGTGGTGCTCGTAGCTGGCGGGCGTCATGTGGTACTGGGCCTTGAGCGCGCCGATGATGCAGCTCACCGGTTCGGCCAGGGAGGCGAGGAAGAAGGCCTCGCCGGTGTACTTCAGCAGACAGTCCACCTCCATCACACAGGAGGGGATGCGGACGACCGTGGCATCGCCGCCGATGGTGGGGAAGGAGTAGCCGGGAGCGTCGAGCGAGCCCTTGTACATCAGCGCGGGCTGGATGCCGAACCGGTCGCCGGGCTGGAATTGGTCCTGCCACTTGCTCCCCACTTCGAGAATCCGTCCGGCGAACTCGTGCCCGATGATGGTCGGGTTGGTGGCGCAATCGTCCGGCACGCGCTTGTGCTCGGGGCCCTGCTTGGAGGCCTTGTAGCTGGACATGCAGATCGAGTCGCTGACCACCTCGGCCACGATGCCGTCGTCGCCGACCGGGGGAAGATCGAAAGTCTCCAGGCGGAGATCCATTTTGCCATAGATGCGGAGAGCAGTGGTTTTCATCGCGAAGAATTCCTCTGGAATGGGAACTGGCCGAACTTGCGCGGAAGAACGGCGAACATATCGTAGAAGAGGCCCCTTTCAAGCCTCCCTGGCATCCCGCGGCCCCCGTGCTTTTGGCCCGGGACCATTTGGCATTTGGCCGATATGCCAGTAGTATTTCTGTATATGCAGGCGCTATGCCTCCGTAAATGACCCGTGTGACCGCGCGCCGGTTTCCCCGATTCCGCGCGCCAGTCCGAAAATGGCGGCGACTTCCGCGCCGAACGGCAGCCGCAGGAGTATGCGACGATGCCCGAGAACAAGCCTGGTGGTCTCAAACTCAAGTTGCGCAAGGCCGACACCAATCGGCTGAAGACGGAGACGGGCCGGATCAAGACCATGGCCGACGGCTCCGCGGAGGCCCAGACCCAGGCCGTGCCGCCCCCCGTGGCCCCCGTCCCCGTCCCCGCCCCCGCCCCCGTTCCGGCTCCCCGGCCCGACCAGACGGCCGAGATCCGCGACCCCATGGCACTCCGGGAGACGAGCCAGGGCAAACTGCGCCGCATCCAATCCCCGGACGAGACCGCCAACGCGGTGGCCCCCGCCTCCTCTCCCGTCGCCGAAACCGCTGGCGAGGCCGGGATCAAGCGCGAAACCGTCCGCCTCAAGGTGGTGCGGGACAAGAAGAAGACCGGCCCCCAGATTCTCCCGGCCACCGACGCCGAGCCCGAGCCCGCGATCACGCCGCCTCCCCCGGCGCCGATGCCGCCCTCTCCGGAGGTCGCTGCGCCCTCGGCCCAGACGGTCAAGATTTCCCTCCCCGGCCTGAAGAAGGCCTCCGTCGCCCCTGGCGCTCCTTCGCTCAAGCGGGCCACCTCCACGGTCCGGGTCCAAGAGCCTCCCACCGACGAGGCGGGCAGTACGGTCAGGGTCGCGCCGCCAGCCACTCCTGCGGAGTTCCAGGAGACCAGCACGGCCACCCTCAAGATTGGCGTGCGTCCGCCTCCGGCCCCCGGTCCTGCCGAACCCGAGGGCGCCGCCCCCGCCGGTCCCGCTGGCACCATCAAGATCAACCCGGGCCCCGCTCTCACCGCCCGGCCGGCCGACGCGGACCAGAACAAGCAGATCACGGCTACCCTCAAGATCCGTCCCGGCACCACGGAGCCGCCAGCTCCGGAACCGGTCGAACCGTCCGGCAGCAACAAGCAGGTGACCGCCACCCTGAAGATCCGTTCCGGGGCGCCCGAGACTCCCGATGCGGCCTCCACGGTCCGGATCACCCCGCCCGCCGCGGCCGGTGCCGAGACCGTCGCTTCCCAGGCCAGCCCCGAAGAGGCAGAAGGGCCCCGTCCGTCCCTCCGCCTGAAGCGCACCTCCCAGCCCGCCGAGGACTCGGAGGCGGCCTCCACCGTTCGCCTACCCGGCATCGGCGAGGCCCCCGAGACCGACGATGCCAGCAAGACCGTGGCCCTGCCCATGCCGGAGGGGACGGAAGAGGAAGCGCCCGCCGAAGCTGCCGAAGGAGCCGAAGCCCCCGTTCCCAAGAAGGGACTGAAGCTCAAGACCTGCAAGAAGCACGCAGGAGCTCCGACCGAGCAAGCCGAAGGCGAAGAGGCAGCCGAAGAGGCTTCCGCCGAGGAAGGCGAGGCGACCCCCGCCTTCGCTCCCCGGCCCGCCGAGGGCGGCCCCGGCATCGTCGCCGCCATCGGCAGCATCGCCGCCTGTGGCGCTCTTGCCGCTCTGCTCTACCAGTTGGTGATGGACTATCTCGCCTACATCCGGTAGCCCCCAGCCTGCCCGGCCATGGGTCCGGGCAGCGCTGAAAAACGTCCGAACACCTTCCCGCGAGCCCCTCTCCGCGACCCTTGCTTGGTCTATCTGTGCCGCTTACGCCTTGACGTATCCCGTGGCCCAGCTAGGTTAGGGTTCTTTTTTTGCAGCCATCCTCTTGCCGGCCGACCTGGCGAGGGTGGCCTTTGCTTGGAGATTCGCGAACCATGCCCAACTACGTTTTTCTTGGCCCTCCCGGGGCAGGCAAAGGCACCATGGGTGCCATTCTCTGCGAGACCTATGGCAACATCCATATCTCGACTGGCGACATCCTGCGCGCGGAACTGAGTGCGAACTCGCCGCTCGGATCCCAGATCAAGCAGTGCATGGAAGGCGGCGGACTGGTCTCCGACGAACTGGTCGCGGCCCTCGTCCGCAAGCGCCTGGGCCAGCCGGACATCGCCGCCGGGTTCCTGCTCGACGGCTTCCCGCGCACCGTGCCCCAGGCCGCGACCCTCGACACGCTGCTGGCCGAACTCGGCCTCAAGCTCGACCGGGTGGCCCTCATCGAGGTGGACGAGGAGCTTCTCGTCAAGCGCCTCGTCGGCCGTCGCCTCTGCCCGACCTGCGGCGCCATCTACAACATTTTCTTCTCGCCTCCCGCCGCCACGGACCGTTGCGACACCTGCGACGTGGCCCTGACCGCCCGCAAGGACGACAACCCCGAGACCGTCCGCAACCGCCTGGCCGTGTACTGGGAGCAGACCGCCCCGCTCATCGGCTACTACGAGGCGAAGGGCCTCCTTGCCCGCGTCGACGGCAGCGGCGAGAAGGCCGCGAACTTTGCCGCCCTGCAAGCAACCCTCGGACTCTAGCCAGGATCCAGGCCGAACCCATGACCCCGCGCCAAGTTGTCATCCATAGCGAACGGGAGATTCCCGGAATCCGCGCCGCCGCCCAGGCTGCCGCCCAGGTGCTGGCGGAGCTTTGCGCGGCCGTCCGCCCGGGAATGAGCACCCTCCAGCTCGACGAACTGGCTGGCGAGATGATCCGGGCCACCGGCGGCACCAGCGCCTTCCTCGGCTACCACGGCTACCCGGGCCAAGTCTGCATCTCCCTCAACGAGGAGGTCGTCCACGGCATCGCCCGCGCCGACCGCATCATCCTGCCCGGCGACCTCATCAGCCTCGACGTGGGCGTCACCCTCGACGGCTTCATCGGCGACAACGCCCGCACCGTCTGCGCCGGACGCGATCCCGATCCCGCCCAGCAGGCCCTGCTCGACACCACTCGCGAGTCCCTCATGGCCGGCATCGCCGCCGCCACCTGCGGCGCCTGCATCAACGACATCTCCCGCGCCATCGAGGACGTGGTCCGCGCGGGCGGTTTCGCCGTGGTGCGCGACTTTGTCGGGCACGGCTGCGGCACCGCCCTCCACGAGCCCCCCGAGGTGCCCAACTTCGCCCAGCGTTCCCGCGGCCCGCGCCTCCAGCCCGGCATGGTTCTCGCCATCGAGCCCATGGTCAACCAGGGCACCCACCGCGTCACCGTGGACCCGAAGGACAAATGGACCGTGCGAACCGCTGACGGGGCACCCTCCGCGCATTTCGAGCATATGGTGCTCATTACCAAGGACAACCCGGAGATTCTCACGTGGCCAAAGACAGTATAAGGGTCGAAGGTTCCGTCTCGGAACTTCTGCCCAACACCATGTTTCGAGTGAAACTGGAGAACGGGCACGAAATTCTCGCCCACATCAGCGGCAAGATGCGCCTCCACTTCATCCGCATCCTGCCCGGCGACAAGGTGGTGGTCGAGATGTCCCCCTACGACCTCACCAAGGGGCGTATCACCTACCGCAAGAAGTAACCGTCCCGGTCGCCGGCCCGCCCCTCGCCCGTCCGTTCGGCATCCCCGCCGCAACCCGGGCCAGGCAGTTTTGCCGGAGGCGGGGTTGCAGCCGATTTGACGCGCTGTATATTTATGATTCACTTTCTGTTTTCCGCACGATGCGTCGTACTGTGAACGGCGCGTCCTGGGTGTGCCTACGCTCCACCGCCGCCCCCAGGCGAGAAGACAGTGGACGATCTGCCGTGTATTCCGTGAACTGAACATACGACCAAGACCAAGGTGTCGTCATGAAAGTCAGAGCTTCCGTGAAGAGAATGTGCAATGCCTGCCGCATCATCCGGCGGAACGGCATCATCCGCGTGATCTGCAAGAACGCACGCCACAAGCAGCGCCAGGGCTAGTCCCCCGCCAGACATTTCCCCCGAGGACAGGAACGAAATACCATGCCTAGAATTCTTGGCGTTGACATCCCCGGCAACAAGCAAGTCACCATTTCCCTGCGCTACATCTACGGGATCGGGCCGGCCCGGGCGAAGGAGATCTGCCGTCGCGCGCAGATCGAAGAGACCATGCTCGCCAATGATCTCAACGAGGGCCACATCGCGGCCATCACCCAGATGCTCCAGGACAGCTACACGGTCGAGGGTGACCTCCGCCGTCAGATTGCCCAGAACATCCGTCGCCTCATCGCCATCGGCTCCTATCGCGGCCAGCGTCATCGGCGCGGCCTGCCCGTCCGTGGCCAGCGGACCAAGACCAACGCCCGTACCCGCAAGGGCGCCAAGAAGACCGTCGGCGCCATTCGCGACCGTACGGCCCGTAAGCTGGCGAACGCCTAGGGCTCCGTACCACCCCGCCCAACACCAACCGTCTAGGAGTGCATACGTCCATGCCTGACGAGATTCTTGAAAACCAGGACCAGACCCCGGCCGCGCAGCCCGAGATCAAGCGCGCGAAGGGTAAGACGCGCCATATCCCCAGTGGTATCGCCCACGTCTACGCCACCTTCAACAACACCAAGATCGCCATTTCCGATATGCACGGCAATATCATTGCCTGGGGCAGTGGCGGTCGCATGGGCTACAAGGGCTCGCGCAAGAGCACGTCCTACGTCGCCCAGCAGATCGGCACCGATGTCGCCAAGCGTGCCATGACCTTTGGCATGCGCGAGATCGAAGTGCGCCTCAAGGGGCCCGGCTCCGGCCGTGAGTCCGCCGTCCGCGGGATCGCTGCTGCCGGTCTCGATATCACCGTCCTCAAAGACGTCACGCCTCTGCCCCACAACGGCTGTCGTCCCCCCAAACGCCGCCGTGTGTGACGTCATCGGGCGATCCGTCGCCGCCATCCCTGGCGAAATGTGAAGGGTCTCCATAGCTGAGGAGTAGAAGCATGTCGGGTCTTGAAGGATTTGCGATGCCCGCGTCGATCAAGGTTGATGAATCAACCGCGACCGCGACGTACGCGCGTTTTACTGCCGAACCGTGGGAAAGCGGTTTCGGGCATACTATTGGCAACGCCCTCCGGCGGGTGCTTCTGTCCTCTTTGGAGGGGTGTGCGGTTGCCTCCGTCCGTATCGACGGCGTGCCGCACGAGTTCTCCAGCATCGAGGATGTGGTCGAGGATGTGGCCGAGGTCGTCCTCAATCTGAAGAAGCTGCGGCTCCAGTGCGACGCCGAAGCCGAAGTGCCGCGTACCATCGAGCTGTACGCGGACAAGGCGGGCGTGGTCACCGCCGCCGCCATCCAGGAAGACGGCGTGGTCCGGGTGCTCAACCCCGACCTGCCCATCTGCACGCTGGACAAGGATCGTCCGCTCCGCATGGAGATGGAGATCGACCGCGGCCGCGGCTTCCGCCCGGCCGAAGAGAACAAGCGCGAAGATCATCCCATCGGCGTGATTCCGGTGGATTGCATCTTCAGCCCCGTCGAGCGCGTGCGCTACGACGTCCAGGCCTGCCGCGTCGGCAACCGTACCGACTTCGACCGGCTGGAAGTGGAAATCTGGACGGACGGACGGGTCACCCCCGCCGACGCCCTCGCCTTCTCCGCCTCCCTGCTCCGCGACCACCTCACGGTGTTCGTCAGCAGCGAGCAGGCCGCCCCCGGCCTGAGTGTTGTCGCCCCGTCGCTCAGCGGCGAGGACCAGGAACTGGTCGACTCGCTGATGCGCTCGGTCTCCCAGCTCGAACTCTCCGTCCGGGCCGAGAACTGCCTCAACACGGCGCAGATTCGCTTCCTCGGCGAACTGGTCGAGAAGAGCGAATCCGAGATGCTGAAATTCCGCAATTTCGGCAAGAAGTCCCTCCAGGAGATCAAGACCAAGCTGTCCGAGCTCGGCATGTCCCTGGGTATGGGCCTCAAGGAAGAAGTCGCCGAAACCTTCCGCCGGCGGCTCGCCGAGCAGAACCAAGAGGACTGATATCCCATGCGTCACCGCAAATACACGTTCAAGATCGGTCTGAAAGAGGGGCACCGCCGGTCCCTGGTGGCCAACGCGGTCTGTAGCCTGCTCACCCATGGCCGGATCACGACCACCGTCCCGAAGGCCAAGGAAATCCGCCGCGCGGCCGAGAAGATGATCACGCTCGGCAAGAAGGGCACGCTCCATGCCCAGCGCCTGGCCGTCTCCCGCCTCCACCAGCAGGGCGTGGTGCATCGTCTCTTCAACGAGATCGCGCCGGCCTACGAAGGCCGCCAGGGCGGCTACACCCGCATCATGCGCACCACCAACCGGATCGGCGACGGCGCCGAGCTCTGCATCCTCGAGCTGGTGGACTACGCCGCCATCGGTGCGAGCGCCTCGGCCGAGGCCGCGGCGGCCGCCGAGACTGCCGAGCAGTCCACCGAGCAGTAAGTGATTCGCTTCCTGCTTGATTGACGGATACGAAGGCCAGCAACATCCTGTTGCTGGCCTTTTTTCTTTCCCTACCGGGCCAGCCATGCCACCTTCCCCGCAGCCTTTCGGCCAACCGATCCATGGTTTCCAGGTCGGCTCTCCCGTAGCGGTCGCCGAACTCCAGGCCACCGCCATCCGGGCGGAGCATGTGCGTACGGGGCTTCAGGTTCTGTGCCTCGAAGCGACCGACCCCGAGAACCTTCTCGCCGTCTGCCTGCCCACCTGGCCCGCGGACAACACCGGCGTGCCGCACATCGCCGAGCATGTGGTGCTGGGCGGGTCGCGCTCCTATCCCCTGCGCGATCCCTTCGTGGAACTGCTGAAGTGCAGCATGGCCACCTTCGCCAACGCCATGACCTACGCGGACCGCACCCTCTTTCCCGTGGCCAGCAACGTGCCCGAGGACTTCCGGAACCTGGCCCGCGTCTACCTCGACGCCGTCTTCCATCCCCTGCTCCGGCGCGAGTCCTTTGCCCAGGAAGCCTACGCCCTCTTTCCCGGCGACCCGGCCAACCCCAGGGCCCGCCTCCGCGAACAAGGCATCGTCTACAGCGAGATGCGCGGCGCCTATGCGGAGCTAGAGACCGTGGCCCAGAATGCCGTTTGCGCCGAACTTCTGGCCGGCACTCCCTATGAGTACGATGCGGGCGGCATCCCCGCCAGCATTGCCGGGCTGGGCTACACGCAGTTCCTGGCCTTCTGCCAGGACCACTACCGCCCGGACCGCGCGCTTGTCTTCTGCTATGGCGACTTGGGGACTGCCGCCTGGCTGGAACTGATTGCCGAAGCCCTGGTCGACATCCCAGCCAGCGCTCCCCGTCCCTGGCCCCCTCTGCCGCCCACCGTGATCCCCTGGACCTCGGCCCGCGAGACGGTGCTGCCCGTCACCATCGGGCCCGACGAGGAACCGGCCGACCGCACCGCCGTCGTGGTGGCCTGGCACACCGGGGTTTTCCCCCGGGTGGAGGAGAGCCTGGCGCTGGACTTCCTGGACCATCTCCTCCTCGGCCACCCCGGTTCCCCCCTCCGCCAGGCCCTTACCGCCTCCGGATTGGGCGACGACCTGTTCCTGGTCGGTTTCGACAGCGAACGCCGGGAGACGACCTTCCAAGTGGGCTTGCGGGGCTGCCCCAGCGAACGCCGCCACGCCTTTCTCGATCTGGTGATGGGCACCCTGGCCAGACTGGCAACCGAGGGCATTCCCCAGCAGACCGTGCTCGCCGCCCTCAACCAGATGGAGTTCTCCCGGCGGCAGGTGGACGGCCAGTTCACGATCTCCCTGGCGGAGGATGTCTTCAGCGTCTGGACCTACGGCATCGACCCGCTCGAAGCCCTCTGCCTCGAAGAACCCTTGCGGCGGCTCCGCGAGCGCTTGGCTGACGATCCCTCCTATCTGCCCGGTCTCCTGCGGCGGTTCTTCCTCGACAATCCCCATCGCCTGCTGCTGGCCTGCACCCCCGACCCCAAGCTCGCGGCCCGTGAACGCCGCCAGACCAGCGCCCGGCTCCGCGAGGCCAACCGGGCCCTTGGCAGCGACGAACGCCGCGACCTCTGGGAACAGGCCCAGACCCTTCGCCAGTGGCAGGAAACCCCCGATGCGCCGGCCGACCTGGCCCGCCTACCCCGGCTTGCCACCCGCCAGATTCCCCACCATCCCCCCTGTCCGGTCACGGAGACCGAGTCCTGCGGCAGCGCGGTCCTGCTGGCCAACCGCACGTTCACCAACGGAATCGAGGACTGCCTCCAGGCCTTCGAGTTGCCCCATCTGCCTGCCGATCTGGTCGACTACCTCCCGCTGTTCGCCTATTGCCTCGGTAGGCTGGACACCGCGACCGGCGACTATGCCGCGCTGGCCCTCCGCCTCGCGCTCCTGGGCGGCGGCATCTCCGGGGGCTGCACCGTCCGCCGCGCTTCCCGTCCCGTGCCGGTCCTCACCCTGCGCTGGAGCTGCCTGGAGACGGAGTTCGGTCCCGCGCTGGAACTGGTGCAGGAGATCCTGCGCACCACCCGCTTCGTCCCCTCGGAACGCCTGGCCGAACTGCTGCGGCAACGGCGCTCCCGCTTGGTCGCCAGCGTGCTGGGCGACGGACACCTCGTGGCCGCCCAGCAGGCAGCCGCCTCCCTCTCCCCCAGCTACAGCCTGCGCAACCGCTGGTACGGCCCGGCCCAACTTCGCCTGGCCGATTCCCTCGTCTCCCGCCTCCCCGACTCCCTGCCGGAGGTGGCCCAGGCTCTGGACCGTCTCCGGCAACACGTGCTGGCGGCCGGTGCTAGCGCTCTCTCCCATACCGGGGCCGACCGCTTTGCCGATCCGCTCCGCGAGCACCTTGCTGGCTTCTCGCCCCAGTTCCCCCCCGTCCCGGCCACAACGTGGCCCCCGCTGGCTGAGTCGGCCGGAGCCGCCCTCGCCGTGCCCGCCCATGGCGCGCACGTGGCCTGGTGCCTCCCGGCCCCCACCTTCCCGGCCGAGATCGCCCCCTGCCTCGAACTGGGCGCGCACCTGCTCTCCCTCGGCGAGGCCTGGGAACAGGTCCGGGCCAGAGGCGGCGCCTACGGGGCCTCCTGCGAATACGATTCCCTGTACGGGTCCCTGGCTTTCCTGTCCTACCGGGACCCCTCTCCTGCTCGCACCCTGGCCGTTTTCGACCGGCTGGCCCGCCGCCTGGGGCGGTTGTCCTGGACGCCTGAACAGATCGCCGAGGCCCTGCCCGCTGTGGTCCGCAGCGACCAGCGTCCCCTGCGCCCGGCTCAGCTCACCGAGTCCGCATTTCACTACCATTTGCACGGCATTTCCTATGCCGAACGCGACGCCTATCGCCAACGCCTGCTCCGGGCTACCCCCCAGGCCGTAGCCGCGGCTTTGCGCCAAGTCCTCGCCGAGAACGCCGGGCGGGTGGGGGTCTGTGTACTCGGCGATGCCGAGTTACTTGCCAGCTTGCGGTCGCCGGTTCCCATAACCATCTCACCTTTACTTGGCGAACGTGCTTTTTCTGACTACAATGTTCGGTGAACTCGTCACGGAACCAGCAAAAAAGCACCGAAAACACAACTCGGCGAGTTGCCGGGTGCTCACTTCCAGGCTACCCTGTAAGGGAGTTTGTCGAAGACTGACTGGTTTCGACGAGCCTGCGTTGTGACGTGTGGCTCTTTTCGTCCCGGAGAAACTGGCAAGCAATGCCGGAGCTGAATTCCCAAGACCTAACTCTGATGTTCGTGGATATCCCGACCGTTTCGGCGATCCGGGACATGGAAGGTGAACTCGTAGTTCGCGAGTTCGTCGACAAGTGCCTCGCTTTGTTGAGCGACGTCCGCGTAAAGCATCACGGAGAGCTGATCCGCAGTGTCGGCAGCACCCTGCTGTGCAGCTTCGAGAATGCCGACGGGGCGGTGCTTGCCGCCTGCGACATGCAGCGCATCGTGGCGGAGACCGACTTCCGTACCATCACCCGCGCCACCCTGCGCATGGGCCTCCATTCGGGCCCCGTCACGGTCCGTGGCGGTAGCTGCACGGGCGAGGTGGTCACCACCACCGCCCGCATGGTCACCATCGCCAAGCCGGGCCAGGTCGTCAGCACCGAACAGGTCCGGACCCGCACCAGCGCCGCCGTCAGCAAGTGGTTCACCTCGCTGGCGGGCTCGGAGACGATGGAGAAGCGCCTGCGGGTGAAGCTCTTCGATGTCGGCTGGCGCGAACGGCTGACGGCGGACACCGGGGCCGAAGTCCCCGTCGTCCAGGCCGCTTCCAGGACCTCCGACACGGTCCTCGCACCGCCGCCGCAGGACGTCCCCTACGACCAGCACAGCAAGCGCGACACGGTGAAGCAGGAGTGGGACACCAACGAGGAGAACCACCCCGACTGGCGCGCCGCCAGCCGCCGCCACAACGCCGTGCGCGAAATGCAGGAACGGATGGCCGCCCAGCGTGCCACTCCCACGCAGCAAGCTGCCGCACCAGTCAGCAATGCCGAAAAGACCATGCCTCCCACAACCTGGGAGCCCCCGGCCAGCAGTTCGCGGCTTTGCCTGATCTGGCGCGAGAAGGTGCTGGTCCTCGATGCGAAGAACACCTCGCTGACCATGGGCCGCGAGGAAAGCAACGACATCGTGCTCCAAGTCACCACCGCCTCCCGGCGGCACGCGGAAATCCGCTACCGCAACGGGGCGTTCTACCTTATCGACCGCAGCGCCAACGGCACCTTCGTCTACGACGAGACCGGACGCGAACTGTACGTCGAAGAGGCCGAGTGCAAGCTGGGCTCCTCCGGTGCCATCTGCCCCGGCTGTCCGCAGGGACAGGCCGAATGCGAAGCCCTGCTCTTCTGGGTGCAAGGCAAGTAGCACCCGGCAGCGTTCTGGTCGGACGAACTCACCGCAGGCACGCTGCCTACGGGGTCATTTCGCGTCCTGGAGACGCCAGTAGGCACCCTCGACCCAGAAGAACTGGGAGTAGTAGAGGCGCGCGTAGTCGTAGCGGGCAATGACCCGCTCGACGGCGGGAATGCGTTCGCGCAGAATCGCCGGATCGGGCGCGAGGGTGACCACCCAGGCGGAGGCGGTGGGCTCGCGAACAAAGGCCGTCTCCTTGCCCCGCCGGGGCCAGACCTTGCCCAGTTCGCGGACTTGCGCCAAGGCCAGCGCCACGGCTTCCTGCTCGGTCTGCTGGGGCTTCCACAGGGGCATCATTGGCGCCAGCCAGTCGGCGTAGAACGCCGCCGGTTCCTGGGGATCGAACCGGTCGGCCAGCGGCAGGCCGGTCAGGGCCAGATCGGCGCTGGCCTGGAGCCCCCGGCCAAAGGCGGCCTTCACCGCCGGATCGGTCTCCATGTCGTAGAGCGATCGCAGGGCGCTGACGCAGGTGCACGAGGTCCAGCAGTGGCGCGGAGCGTAGTGGAATACCATGCCCTGCTCGCAGATCTCCAAGCGGCTGCGGTTCTCTTTGCCACCGCGTTCGGCTAGGGAGGCCCGGTACATGGTCTCCCACTTCGCCTCACCGGTGACCCGGTGCAGGAGCCGCGCCACGAGGAGTTGGCGCGGGGCGGAATCGAACTCGAAGCGGGCAAAGGTGCCGCGCCTATTGAAGGGGGCTTCGGCGGGAACGGCCCACTTCCTGGCCACGAAGACCTCGGCCACCTCGACCAGTTTGGCCACAATCCGCTCGCGTTCCGCCGACGTTGCCAGTCCGGATTCCAGGTAGCGCCCCAACCCGTAGAACCACGGCAGGGCCTGATCGTCGGAGCCCATGGGGTAATGGGACTTGCCATCGGTACTGACCCCGCGCGCGATGAAACCGGGAACCTCGCTCACGGAGGCCAGGAAAAGCAGCCCTTCCATCAGTCGCCGGGCCTTGGTGGCATCGGCCTCCGCCTGGGTATGCCGCCAGCGGTTGACGATGGCGTCCAGGTACATGCCGTTGAACATGGAACCGTTCTCGATGGGGCTCCACCAGCCGAGGGCGTTGGGCTTGCCGAGGCGGCATTCCTCGGGCGTGGGCAGGGTCACCGAACCATCGAGGTCGGCAAAATCGATCATCACGCCATAGGGATCGATGAACCGCCGCCAGATCTCGGTGTGGGCCTGTTCGGCAGCGGCAGCGGGATCGGCGGCAAAGCAGTCCGAGCCAACGAAAGACGAGGCGGCAGTCATGGCGATACTCGTTTGCAGAAAGGTGCGACGGTTCATGGGATAGAACTATAAGGCCCGTGTCCAGCCTGAAAACCGGCAACTCCACGCTATTTTGCGTCGTTCATCGCACGGATCATCTTCGAGGATATGGCCATGAGCAAGGTAGGCGCGGCTTTGATTGCCCTGGGACTCTCCCTCCTGCCCGCCATGGCGGCTGAAAGGAGCGCGGAACCGGTGACAACTCTTGCCGCCTGCATCGACCAAGCGTGGACGATTTCCTGGGAACGGTTCTACCTGCCCCGGACCCACCTCTTCTACGACTACCTGACCAGCTACGAGAAGGACCAGTGGCTGGCCCATCTGCCCACCGCTGCGGAGACGACCCGACAGGACCCCAACGAGTGCGGCTACGGCACCGGCATGGAGGACTGCATGATCTCCGCCGGTACCCTTCTGGCCCTCATCGTGGACCGCTATGCGGTGACCGGCGAGGAATCGCTCCGGGAGAGCGCCGCGCCGGCGCTGTCTTCCGGGGAATCCAGCTGTGTGCCACGGTCCATGGAGTGCCCGGATTCCTGGCCCGGGGCGTCTGTCCCGAAGACGGCAAAAGCACCTACCCCAACACCTCGCGGGACCAGTACACCCACGCGGTCCACGGCATGTGGCTCTACTTCCACAGTCCCCTCGCCGATGCCGATACCAAGCGGGAAATCGGGGTCGTCATGGCCGGGATTGCCGACCGTATGACCCGGACCGTGATCCCCGAGAACGACTACGATTCGCTGCGTTCGGACGGTTCCCGCGACACGCGAGGCATCAGCCGGATGTGGCACGTCAAGGGCCACGAAGCCGCCCGCCTGCCCATGATCTACGCTGCCGCTTGGGACACCACCGGCCGCCAGGAATACCTCGACCGTTGCCACGTCTATCTGGACCCGGCCATCGAGCAGTCCCGCGTGGTCGAGAACAACCAGCCCACCTACGCCTGGCTCCAGATGCAGGCGTCCCTGGAGTTGCTGGACGCCCTGGACGACAATCCCCAGCGGCAGGCCAGAATGCGCGCGATCATGACGGAGATAGCGGAACGCTGCGCCGTTCGGGCCCGCAATGCCGAGGCCACCGCCGCCAAGGTGGATCTCGCCGCGCTCTGCACGGACTGGCGGACCGGCGAAGGCCTCAAGTGGGAAGGTACCTACCGCAGATCATGGTACTGCATCCGCGAGAGCGGCGAGGCCGCCATGACCCAACTTATGGCCCCCGGCCTCCCCTACCCCGAGGAGCAGCAGGAACTGCTGGTCCGGGCCATCACCCGCCTGGACTACCAGCATGTGTCGAGCAACGGCATCTTCTATCTACAGGCCGCCTACTGGAAAGCCCGCCGGCAAGGCCTCCTGACAGACTGACCCGCGCCGCTACATCCTGGCGACCTCTGAGAAGCGGCGGGCCTCCGCCGCGAGGCGTGCGGGATGGGACAGGACCGATGGTTCTCGACGAGACGCAACTCCCCGCGCCCGAGGCCGGGCGCTTCTCCAGACCGTGGGATATACAGAAGACGCCCGGAGAAGCGGCGGGCCTCCGCCGCGAGGCGTGCTGATGGGACGGGACCGATGGTCTCCGACCAGTCGTGACGCCACGCGCCCGAGGCCGGGCGCTTCTCCAGAACGTGCGATGGACAG
>QKCY01000084.1 GCA_003245525.1 Victivallales bacterium
GCTGGTGGGGATGGGGTGAAGGGGGAGGGCAGGGACATCCACTTGCAGTAAAGATAGCTGGAGGCGTGCTTCCCTGCAAGTGTTTATGGAAATCGTATCGACTCCCCGTATTGACCAATGGTCGTATGGATGTGCCTGTTAAGCATGGCACGGTCGCACAAGTGCGAGTGTCGCAGCAGGCACGATCCGCGAAAATGGTCTTGAGCCCGCAGACCCTCCAGGCCGAACCCGTCTTCCCCTTGGTCTATGCGGGAGAGCCGGTGTGGCGGCGCCCTCCCTCGGCCTGGCGCACTGCGGACGTCCGCGTGGGGGCCATGTCTGCCGGCATGAGGGTGCGACCTACTAGGCGCAGCAGGAACGGGCTATCCTACGAGTGTTGGATGCTGGTCGAAACGGCACGCGCCGGGTGCGGTTTCCGGCAGCGGGCTGCGGGGAGCCGGGGGAAGCTGCCCCGGCCGGGTGCCGGCGAACGGGTCGGCGGTAGCAAGTGTGGCGGATCCTGTTAGGACGGGAACGCGAACGCGAACGGCAGCCCGAGCAGTCCGGTGCAGGGGCGGAGCCGGAACCATCGGACTGGGCGACCGTAGACCTGAGCCAGGTGAGGTCTGCACGGCTGCTGCGTTTGGCAACGTCTACCTGACGCAGGTGCAAGCCGCTCCCGATCAGTCGGTAGCTATGCCTCCTCCACGAACTGGAATCTGGGCAGGTTCCGGCCATCGACCTCGACCGTTTCGAAGAACATCCCGAACGGACGCACCCACAGGCCGGAGTCGTTGTACAGCGGCCGGTAGAGAACCATGGGCTCCAGGGTCTCGCTGTGACGGACGACGCCAATCACTTCGTATTCGCCGCCTTTGTAGTGCCGGTACCGGCCACATTCGATCTCGGGAAGGGGGGCTAGATCACTCATGGTTTCCAATCACCGAAACGGGTTGCATACACATTTCCCCGGTCAGCCCCGTCCGTTTGGCCAAGAGGGCGGGCGGCCGCGAGGGCCGCCCCTACGATGGTGATGATGCCACGCATGTGGTTCGGCATGATCGTGAATGCGTCAAGACGCGCCTATAGGTCGAACCCTGTGTTGTGATTGCCCATTGGAACGTGATTCGGGTCGTCCCGCCACATTCTGGCGTTGTCGCGAATGTACCCTCGGATTCGGTCCAGTTCATTGCCGTCGGCAACGATGCAGTCATGGTAATTCCGCTGCCACAGGCAGCCGAAACGAGGTTCGGGATGCGTTGCAGACGCGATTTGCCGACACCGTCGGTCGGACAGGGATTTGAACGCGCCAATGATGGTCCCCAACGTAGGGGCGGGGCTCGCCCCCGCCCGGACTGTTGGTGAATCGGAACGGGTTGCCTGCACGTCTCCCTGGTCGATACCATCTGTATGGCCATCAGGTCGGGCGGCCGCGAGGGCCGCCCCTACAGTCCTCAGATCAAGAACGGGGAGATGTGGCGCTGGGTGAGGATGAGGAGCTTGCGGCGCATGTCGCCCTTGGACCAGATGGGACCGTGGGGCTCGATGGAGAGGGGGCCGTTGTAGCGGCTTTCGTAGAGGAAGGCAAGGACCTTGCCGAACTCGATGTCGCCCATGCCGGCCGGGGGTTGGCTGGCCAGTTCGCCGTTGTGGTAGACATGCTCCTTGATGTGCATGTGGCCGACCTTGTCGCCGTGCTTGCGGACGACCTCGATGTAGTCCTCGTTGGAGTGCCGCCAGTTGGCAGGGTCGTATTTGATGGTGACCTGGGGATGGTTTTCCCAGACGGCCTCGTAGGACTTGAGGGTCTTGAAGAAGCTCTGGCCGTGGACCGCGTAGAAGGCGGAGACCATGCCCGCCGCCTGGACCTTCTCCAGGTAGGACGGGAAGACCTTGCCGAACTCGGCCACGTTCTCGGCCAGGTCGTCGCTGTAGACGCCGCCGCCGGTGGTGAGCACGTCGGCTTCCAGAATCTGCCCGAACTCGACGCCCTTGGCGAGCATGGCGTGGGCCTTGGCCCGTTCGGCCTCGTCCTTGCTGAGGTGGTTCCAGCCCCAGAAACCGAGCATGACGCACTTCACGCCGTAGGCCTTGTGGATACGGTGCATGGCTCGTGCGGTGTCCGCCGTCAGGTCGGCGAAGTTGCCCCAGTAGTTGTACTCCAGGCCCTCGAAGCCGTTCTCGGCGGCAAACCGGGAATCCTGTTCGACGCTGGCCAGATCGTTGTCGCCAATGAAGGATAGCTTGGTCCGCATAGTGGAATCTCCTTAGAGGGGGAAGGGGCAAAACTCGTCGATCACGACCTCGCGACCGGTACGGGAACTCTCGAGCACGGCTTCCAGCATGGCCTGGACGACGAGGCCGTGGCGCAGCGGCGCCATGCACTCGCTGCCGTCGAGCACGGTGTCGATGAAGTGCTTGGCAATGCTTTGCCAACCGGTGCGCCACGCCTTGGGGATATCGATCCTCACATCCTTGGGCGCACCGTGTTCGGTGGTGTAGAGCTGGACCGGACGCAGCGTGCCGCCGCCTTCTTCGCCGAACAATTCCACCTGCAGGTCCTCGGGCATGTGCGATGCCCAGAAGCTCTCCACCTGCAGGCCTGCGCCGTTCTCGAAGCGGATGAAGCCCCCGGCGAAATCGTCCGAGCCATACTTCTGCCAGTACTCCTCGGGCGGGTTCCGGAACGAGAAATACCCCTTGCCAAAGGGACCGAACTTGGCCCCGGCAACGCCCGTGGCGCTGACCGGTCTGGGCATGCCCATGAGCCACCAGGCGGCATCGAGCACGTGCACGCCCATGTCGCGGAACGCGCCGCCGCCGGCCTCGATGAAGCCCAGGTTCCAGTCCGGAATCCCGCTCCGGCGCACGCTGCGGGCGCGCCCGTAGTAGATGTCGCCGAAGAATCCGTCTCTGACCTGCTGTTGCAGGTAGAGGCAATCCGGGCCAAACCGGGTGCTGAGGCTCATCATGTTGACCACGCCCGCGGCTTCGGCCTCCTTCACCAATTCGATGGCCGAAGGCAGCGAATCGGAGAGGGGCTTGGTGCACATCACATGCTTCCCGGCCCGGACCACGGCCAGCGCAGCCGGGACGTGGACCTGGTTCGGGGTGCCCACGAAGATCGCGTCCACCTCGGGATCGGCGCAGAGATCGTGGTAGTCCAGATACTTCCGCATGGGGCGACCGAGTTCCTTCTCGAACCCGTCCATACGCTCCGGAATGATGTCGCAGAGGGCGACGATCTCCCCGCGCGCGTCGGCATCGAGATGCCTGCCATTCTGCTTGCCGACACCGCCGGTGCCAATGATTCCAATCCGCAGCGTCTCGCTCATCCTGGATACTCCACATGGGCCGATTCGAGGGGAGGAAGCAACCGGCAGGGAATGTACCCCCGCTTTCCAGCCTCGCGCCAATCCGCCGGGGGATTGTCCCTCTGGTCCCGAACGTGGCCTACCTCTTGCGCGCAGCCCCTCGCCGGGTGGTGGCGAAAGCGACCGTCCCGAGGACAAGCGCGAGGACAATCCCCAGCGCCCAGGCCCGCTGCACACGCCTCCTTGACAGGCGCTCCTCCCGCACCCGGGAAGCAGGTTCGCGCCGGGGGGGAGTGACCGCCGTCTCGTTCGGGGCGTTTGGCGTTGGCTCTGCGCCCGGCTCCGCCTCGACCACCGGCGCTGGAGCGACGGCCTGTTCCTCGGGCTGGTCCTCTTCGGTTCCGGCGCGGGAGAGCCAGTCCTCGATGAGGTCCCGCTCGCCCCAGAGGCGTCTGCCCGTGGCGGGGTCCTCGATCCGGGTCCGCCAGGCCAACCCGGGATCGAAGCCTTCGCTGCCAAAGTCGGGAGCCAGATTGATACTCTGCACTTCGTAGACTTTCGCCATTCCGTGCTGGGGATTCCCGATCTCGACGGCGCGCAGGGCATCGCTGCCATCCGCCTGGCGCTCATAGCGGTACTCGCTGGTGCTGTAGAGCTCCTCGGCGCGATCCGGCCCGGGACGGGTGTACAGCGCCGTCCGGACCGGCTCCAATTCGTCGCCAACCCGGCGGAACTCGCCTTCCCAGCGCATCGTCCCGGCATTCGCCACGAGTTGGATTCTCACGCTGGCGTCGTCCTGCTCCACGATCTCGATGGGTTCGGGGATCCGGCGGACCCGCCGGAACGGTGCGAAGTCGTCCTGGACCCCCATACCGAAGATCTCGTCCTCGCCCCAGCGGGCGATGCCAGCCTCGTGTTCGGCATCGCGCATCCAGGTCAGAGTCCACCCCTCGCCATGGACACAGGTCGTGGCCGTCCCTGGCGGCGCCGACGTCTCATAGAGGACGTACTGCCACCCCCCTTTGCATCGCGCCGTGACCGTGAGCGGGCCTGCCTGCGCTGGCTTCCGCCCGTCCGCCGTCACGTTGTAGGCCATCTGTTGCCAGACGATCTCGCAGTAGGCGAACCGC
>QKCY01000214.1 GCA_003245525.1 Victivallales bacterium
CCGGCCCACCCGCTGGCAGGGGGAAACCGAGGGCTGGCTGAACGGTTTCTGGTTCTGGGACTGGGCGGAGGAGGCCCAGCCCATCGCCGCAATCGATCCCGCCAAGCAGCAGATCACCCTCGGCGGCAAGCCCCACCCCTTCGGCTACCGCAAGGGGCAGTGGTACTACGCGCTCAACCTGCTCGGCGAGCTGGACCAGCCCGGCGAATGGATGATCGACCGGACCCAGGGCAAGCTCTACTTCTGGCCGCCGGAACCGATCCGGGACGACAAGGTAGTGCTCTCGCGGCTCCCCACCGCGCTACGCCTCCAGGACGTGAGCCACGTCCGCTTTCAGGGCCTGGTGATCGAGGCCACCCGCGACCATGCAGTGACGGTCAAGGGCGGGGAGGATGTGCGCTTCGAGGGCTGCACCATCCGCAATACCGGCATGCGCGCCATCGTGATCACCGGCGGAAAACAGCACGCGGTGGTCGGGTGCGACATCTGCGACACCGGCAATGGTGCGGTCACCCTGAGCGGCGGCGACCGGGCGACACTCACCCCGGCGGGGCACCTGCTGGAGAACACCTGGATTCACCGGTACGGGCGGCTCAAGCGCACGTTCTGCACAGCCGTAGACCTCTCCGGCGTGGGGCAGATCGCCCGCCGCAATCTGATCGAGGATGCGCCCTACATCGCCCTCTGGTTTTCCGGCAACGACCATCTGGTCGAAGGCAACGAGATCCACAGCGTCTGCTACGAGGCGAACGATTCGGGCGCCATCTACGCGGGCCGCGATTGGAGCGGGTGCGGTTCGGTGATCCGCAACAACTACATCCATGACGTAACCGGATTCGAGGGCCGGGGCTGCAACGGCATCTATCTCGACGACATGTTCTCGGGCACCGAGGTGTACGGCAACGTGATCGTGCGGGTGACCCGCGCCTTCCTGATCGGCGGCGGGCGCGACAATCGCATCACCAACAACATCATGGCCGACTGCACCTACGGCATGCACATCGACAACCGCGGGCTGGGCTGGGCCAAGGACAGCGTGCCGGGCGTCATGACCCAACGGCTCAAAGCGGTGCCCTACACCAGCGACCTCTGGCGGCAACGCTACCCCTGGCTGGCCAAGACGCTGGACGACGAACCCGGTTGTCCCAAGGGCAATGTCGTGGAGCGCAACATCTCCTGGCACACCCAGTTCGACCGCATCTGCGCACAGGCCAAGACCTTCGGCACCATTGCGGACAACCTGACCGATGCCGATCCCGGTTTCGTGGATTGCGCCAAGGACGACTACCGCCTGCGACCCGATTCCCCCGCCTGGAAGCTGGGTTTCCAGCCGATTCCGTGGGACCAAATCGGCCTCTACCGCAGCCCGCAGCGGGCGTCCTGGCCCGTACACCATCCGGTGCGCCCCAATCCAGCGCCTCCCGCGCCACCCGCACCGAAGAAGGTGGTGGCGGGACCGCCGCCAGTCTGCCAGGCTACTCCCTGCACGGCCGCCATCGTGATCGACGGGATGCCCAGTCCCGAGGAATGGGGGACGGCACCGATGAAGCTGGACCAGCAACTCGACCGGTCCCCCACCGGCCTACCCAGCCAGGCGTGGGTCCGGTACGACCGGGACGCCCTCTGGATCGCCTTGGACAATCCGGTTGATCCCGCCACTCCCCTCACCCACGAAGCCAAATGGGGACAGGACGCCGTGGAGATCGCGCTCCGCAATCCCGTGGTCAAGGACAGCCCCATCCTCGTCCTGCGCGGCTTCCCCGGCGGGGAGTTCGTCAGCAGTACCGAGGCAGGGGCGAGCGCCGAACAGGCCGAACAGGCAAGCAAAGGAGTCACCTTCGCGGCCACCATCCCGTCGCCCGACCGTTGGCGGTGCGAGTGGCGGATTCCCTTCGCCGCCCTCGGATTCGTGCCGAAGCCGGAGTTGCGGATGCCCTTCAACCTCACGGTGCGCAAGAACGCGAGCCATCGCTGGGTGCTGTGGAGCGGGACCCTCGACCTGGCCACCTGGGACTTGCGGCATGGCGGACTGCTCGAATTCGCCAACTAGATGGCCGCAGCCACGTGGTTGTATTGGGGCAACTCGCCCCTATACTGAATGAATGCACATTCCGCCGCTCGCCGGCGGTGCTGCGAACAGAGATGGGACACTTTCCGAACTGAACGAGGCCCCGACATGCCGATGAGATTCGCGACGACAGTCCTTGTCCTCGCCGCCCTGCTGGTCCGGGGGCAGACCACACCCCCTGCGACTCCCCCAGCGGATGGGTTCGCCTTTCCGGCCATCGACGAGTTCGAGCGCCGGGACAAACTGGCCCAGCTCCGCAGCCAGACGCTGCTGCACAGCCAGGAGTACCAGCAGCGGCTCAAGGAAACCAACGCCGTCTTCGCGGCCATGGGCCGGTTGCCCAAACTGACCACGGTAGACGAGAAGGTGCTGGCGGGCATCGAGATCCAGCGCGACCTGATCGTGGCGCTCGACGGCCTCAAGGGCGACCATACCCGGTGTCTCGGCATTCTGGAACTGGTCGCCGATGCCGCGCGGGACACGACCATGTCCGCCGAGACCATGCGCTACCTGAAAGGGGTTCGCGACACCGCCACCAACATGCTCCGGACGCAGGCGCTGCAGAGCAAGCAACTGCAGCACGCAGGCACGACGCTACAGACCGCGATGGCGCAACTGCCCCCCCCGGCCACCTTCGAGAACCACGCCGGGCTGACCATGGTGCTCGTCAACGCGGGGAAAGACTCCTTCTACATCAACCGCGACCCGATCACGGCCGACAAGTTTGCCCAGGCCTTCCAAGGGGGAACCATCCCCGTCCCCGACTACCCCTCGTGGTTCGCGGCCCGCCATTACTCGCAGTGGCTGAGCGATGGCGAGTCCGCCCTGTACCGGCTCCCCACGGTTCCCCAACTCCAAACCTGCCTCACCCAGGGCACCGCCTTCGCGGGCCCCGTCTGGACCCAGAGCCTCGACGAGCCGCAGAACAACGAAGAGCGCAAAATGCGCAGCCGGTTCGGGGTCAACCTGGTCACCGTGTTCAACCCCAACCAGGTGTTCGGGCCGGAGCCGACCGTGGCCGAAGTCCCCTTCGCCTACTATCCCGAGATGGCCCTGTATGTGGTGACGCCTGCCGAGACTGGCTGGCGCTTCCGCTGGAACGCCCTCAAGCAGACGCTGGATCAATGACGATGACTCGAAAACTCGCCGTTGCCATGCCGTGGTTCCTGGTCGCCGGCCTCCTCGTTTCGGTCTGCGTTTCGGCGGCCCCGCCGCCGGAGAAGCGCCGGGGCAGGATGATCCGCACCGATGTGGAGCGCACGGAGACCACCTCCTCCTTCCGCTGGAGCCTCTCGCCCAGCCCCGACTCGCGCCCCCGGCTTTTCTTCGAGGAAGTGAGCCTGATCACCCTCCACAAGGTGAATATCCACCAGGTCGTGGTGGAACTGCCCGCCGACGCGGAAGCGAATCCCGCGGGCATTGAGTACCGCGTAGTGCCCGGCGAGACGATGAAGGGCGAGACCTTCACCGTCCAGCACAGCCAGATCGCCGGCCCGCTGGCCCAGGAGACCTTTCTGGTCAACGATGTGCCCATGACCACTGACGAAGCTGGCGTGGCCATCGATGAGAACCAGACGCTTCTGCGGCTGTTCGACGACCTCTCCACCACCGAAGTCACGGTGCGGGCCCACCATGCCCGGCTGGGCAGCGTGCTGCTGCCCCTCACCCGCAACATCATGAAGCGGTACGTGGCTGGCGACAAGCCACCGGCCAATCTGGCCCAGACCGACGTGCTCGCCTCGCTGGGGCTCGACTTCGTCCCGAAGCGGACGGGGGGCCGCCAAGGCGTCACCATGTCCGCCAAGGTGCCCGAGAGCATCCGGGCTGGCGAACCCTTCGACATCGCGCTCACGGTCTCCAACCAGGGCGACATGGCCACCAGCTCCCTGCTGGGGCGTACCTTCTCGCGCTTCCCGTGGCTCCATGGCCGCCTGTTCTACATCGGCGGCGTCGAGCCGGGCCAGAGCCGCACCTTCACCCGGCGCTTCATCGTCCCGGCCGACGCCAAGGGCGGCACGGTCTTTGGCGGGCTGGGCTTCTGGGACATCATGGGCACCATGACCAACCAGGGCATCGTGCTCAAGATGGACATGGAAGGCGCGCCGGAGAAACCGGCGGAGTCCGGGAAGGCCGCCGAACCGGCAACCGAGGGCGCGCCCGCGGACAAGGCCGGGGAGCCCGCTCCCGCGGCCGCGAAAGCCGAACCGACCGAGCCAGCCGAGCCGACTGCCCAGTAGAGGGCCGGCGGCTGCGGGGATCGCGCCTTCGGCGAACCTGCGTCTACCCGTTCGGCACGGCTTGCGGCGCGGTCACTTGCCCTTGCCGAAGAAGCC
>QKCY01000490.1 GCA_003245525.1 Victivallales bacterium
ATTACAGGTATGCGGAAACGACATTTCGCGCTGTCTGTTGGTGGTTGCCGACAGAGCATACCGGATGGTTCCGGCCCGGCATGTTGCGTGTGGTTCAAAGCGATCTCCGATCTGCCAAGGAGGCCTGTAATGGGCAAGTTGCGTTCGTCTTTCACGTTGATTGAGCTTCTGGTTGTCATCGCCATCATCGCCATTCTGGCGTCGATGCTCCTCCCGGCTCTCCAGCAGGCGCGCGCCAAGGCGCGGGCCATTTCCTGCACCAACCAGATGAAGCAGCTTGGCCTCGGCTGGATCATGTACACCGACGACGACAACGAGCGCACGCCGGCCTATTCCGGCAATGGCAGTTGCGTCGAGAACGGGGTGACGCGCGGCGACCACTGGAATACCCGGATCTTCCCCTACGTGGGCGACATCAAGACCTTCGGCTGCCCGAGCTGCGGTCTGGACCCCGCGGTGCCGGAGGCCTCGAACCGCAACTACCAGGGCCCCGGGGTCACGAATGCCAGCGGTTGCCGGGTTCGTTCGCGCTATGCCTACAATGCGGCCAATTCGAGCAGCGGCGGCTACAATGGTCCCGCCAACGCCTCGATGAGTTCCTTCACGGACCCCTCGGGCACCTACGTCGTGCTGGAGGCCTCCTGCAACCGGACCTATCCGTCCGACTATGCGGCTGACACGGGCAACCGGCAGCAGACCACGACGTCTACCAGCACCTTCGGCCTCCATAACGGTCGCAGCAACATCCTCTTCGGCGACGGGCACGTGGACAGCATCTCCCTGCTGTCCATCATCACCTTCCAGAACGGCAATCTGGGCCCCTGGACGCGGGACAGCTCGAACTCCTATCTGTAGGAGCGCGCGTATCCGCCATGTCGGCTCCGGTCGGATCTTGTCCGGCCGGAGCCGTTCTGTTTCCGGGAGGAATCAGAAGAAGTCGATGGAGTAGTCGTCCAGCTCGCAGTCGCGGATAGTCTCGACGAAGGCGACGACCTTGCTGAGCATCTCGTTGCAGTGGCGCTGGTCGTTGCTGATCGTCACCACACGCCCAGGCAGGCGTGGTTCCACACCTCGTTCTCGTCCACCTCCGCGATGGCCACGTTGAAGGTGCTGCGGACCCGGTCGCGGATGCGGTTGAGGACGGCGCGCTTGTCCTTGAGCGAGTAGGCGCTCTCGATGTCGATCTCCAGGGTGAGCACGCCGACGATCATGCCTGGGTCTCCGCCGCCAGGATGGCGCGGACGGCCTGCACGAAGCCTGCCATCTCCGCGTCGGTGCCGATGCTCACGCGGAGGCGGTCGGCGATGCGCGGATCGCGGAAGTAGCGCACGAGGTAGCCCCGCTCGCGCAGGGCCACGAACATCCGGTCGGCGGCCATGGGCGGCCGGGTGAGGATGAAGTTGGTCTGCGAGGGAAGGGTGTGGAAGCCGAGGCTGTCCAGCGTGGCGACCAGCGTGTCCCGGGTGGCGCGGACCCGCTGGCAGTTGGCCAGCATGTAGTCGCGGTCGCGCAGGGCGGCGGCCCCCACCGCCTGGGTCATCATGTCCAGGTTGTAGGAGTCCTTCACCTTGAGCATCTCGGCGATCAGGCCTGGGTCGGCGAAGGCGAAGCCCAGGCGCAATCCCGCCAGGGAGTAGCTCTTGGACATGGTGTGGGACACGACCACGTTGGGGTATTGCCGCACGAAATCGAGGCAGCTGTCGGCCGCAAAGTCCCCGTAGGCCTCATCGATCCAGACCACGCCCGGGAACTCCGCGCAGACGCGGTGCATGGTGTCCAGCGGGAACACGTTGCCAGTCGGGGCGTTGGGACGGCAGACGATGAGCAGGCTGGCACCGGTGGCCTGCTGGACGAGATCGGCGGGAAGCCCGAACTCCTCGTCCAGCTCGATGGCGGCGTGCCGGGCCCCCTGGAGGTCCACCAGAACCGGATACAGGGAGTAGCTGGGATGCGTGTAGGCGCAGAGCCCCCCCTGGTCCACGAAGGTGCGCAGGGCGATGGTGAGCAGATCGTCCGAGCCGTTGCCGGCCAGGACCCAGTCCCGGTCGAGCCCGAAGGGCGCTCCCGCCAGTTCGCGCAGTTCGAGGGAGAGGGGTTCCGAGTAGAGCCGGAGCCGCCCGGGGTCGAACTCGTGTACGGCGCGGAAGACCGCAGGGGAGGGCGGATAGGGATTCTCGTTGGTATTGAGCTTCACATATGACCGGTCGCGCGGTTGCTCGCCGGGCGTGTAGCCGTCCATCTTGGCTACGTTGCTGCGAACCAAGTTCATGGTTCTTCTCCTTGCTGAAAACGAATCCACTAATGTACTGCCCGGCGAGGTGGCCGCAACGCCAAACCGGATGGCAAGGCGAGGGGCGCGCGCTATGGTGTGGCGGTCGTCCGTCCGGCAGCAAGAAAGGGCACCCCGTGAGCAAGAGCTATATCGACCGGGTCATGGCGAGCACGCCGTCCCCCGACTTCTCGAACTTGGCGGCGGTTCTGGCGAAGCAGGTTCCGGCGCGTCCGACCCTCTTCGAGTTCTTCCTCAATGGTCCTCTCTACCGGCGGCTGGCCGGAACGGACGCCATTCCCGGCGACGTGGCCAGCTTCCGCCTGGTCTGCGCCGCCTTCCGCCAGGCGGGGTACGACTACGTCACCTTCCGGCCGCCGCAGTTCTGTTTCCCGGCCGGTCCCCACGAGCGCAACCAGACCATCTCGCTGAACGATGGCGTGCTCATTTCCAACCGGGCGGCCTTCGAGCAATATACGTGGATCGAGCCCGACGCCTGCACCGACTACGATCTGCTGGAACAAGCTGCGGCCTGGTTGCCCGAGGGCATGAAGATCGTCCTCCACTGCCCCGGGGGCGTGCTGGAGAACGTGATCCGGCTTTGCGGCTACGACAATCTCTGCTTCATGCTGGCCGACGATCCGCAGTTGGCCAAGGAGATCTTCGACGCCATCGGCTCTCGTCTGCTCCGCTACGTCGAGTTGGGCTGCCAATACGATGCGGTCGGGGCCGCCATCTCCAACGACGACTGGGGCTTCAAGACCCAGCCCATGCTCTCTCCCGCCGACCTGCGGACCTATGTCTTCCCCTGGCATCAGCGGATCGTGGCGGCGGCCCATGCGGCGGGCAAGCCCGCGATCCTGCACTCCTGCGGCAATGCCTCCGAGATCATGGAGGACATCATCGGGACCATGCGGTTCGACGGCAAGCACTCCTTCGAGGATGCCATCCAACCCATCGAGGCGGCCTACGACCAGTACCAAGGCCGGGTCGCCCTTCTCGGCGGCATCGACGTGGACTATGTGATCCGTGCCGCCCCGGATGCCGTCTACCGCCGCTCCCGCGAAATGCTGGAGCGCTCGGCGACGGTTGGTGCCTACGCCCTCGGCACCGGCAACAGCGTGCCCGAATACGTGCCGGTGGAGAACTACTGCGCCATGATCTGGGCCGCCCTGGAGACCCGCTGACCGGCATGAACTGGGACGCCTATCGCGAGTGTACGCTCTGTCCCCGCCACTGCGGTGCCGACCGCCTGGCGGGGCGAACCGGTTTCTGCGGCGAGACCGCCGTCTGCCGGATCGCCTCCATCGGCCCCCATTTCGGCGAGGAGCCCTGCTTCACCGGGAGTCGGGGCTCGGGTACCGTGTTCTTCTCGGGTTGCTCCTGTGGGTGCTTCTTCTGCCAGAACCACCAGATCTCCCACGAGCACCTGGGCACGGAGTACACGCCCGAGCAGTTGCACGAGAGCCTGCTCGAACTCGTCGCCAAGGGCGTCCACAATCTGAACTTTGTCACCCCGGACCATTTCCAGCCCCATGTGCTGGAGGCGGCCCGGCGCCTGCGCGATGCCGGGGTGGATATCCCTTTCCTCTACAACTGCTCCGGTTACCTGGAGGCCGAGCGCGTGCCTGCCCTGGCCGAGGCGATGGACATCTTCCTGCCCGACTACAAGTTCGCCGATCCGGCCCTGGCCCAGCGCTGCCTCGGCGACCCCCGCTACCCCGAGCTGGCCCTGGCGTCGATCACGGCGATGATCCATGCCGTGGGCCTGCTGAAGCCCTGGGACGAGACCGGGGAACGCACGGCCCGCCGGGGTGTGCTCGTGCGCCACTTGGTCCTCCCGGGCCAGGTGGAGAACAGCCTGCGGGCCCTGGAGAGCCTACACCGCCGGTTCGGTCCCGAACTCCCGCTTTCGGTGATGAGCCAGTACCGGCCGACGCCCCGCTGCGCCAGCCGGGGCGACTTCGCCCGGACCCTGCGGAGCGACGAGTACCAGCGGGTCTGCGACCGGGTCGAGGAACTGGGCTTCTACCGGGTCTTCATCCAGCCCGACTTCGGCGACGAGGCGTTCCTGCCCGATTTCGGGAACGATCAGCCCTTCGCTGGCAATCGCAATCCCTGAGGTTCGCCGAACCTTGGCGACTGCCGGGGGTCTTCTTCGGCATGAAACGACCTATGCGGGGAACCATCCATGCGCATCGCCCTGATCACGCCCGGTTCGGGTGACCACTTCTACTGCGAGAACTGCCGCCGCGATCTGGACACGGTGCGGGGGCTGCAACGGGCCGGGCACGATGTGTTTCTCGTGCCGCTCTACCTGCCGATTGGTGCGGCCAGCGGCGATGTCCCGGTGTTCTACGGGGCGGTGAACGTGTATCTGGAACAGATGGTTCCCGGCTACCGTTTCCTGCCCCGCTTCCTCCGACGCTTCCTGGATGCTCTGCCCGTCCTGCGTTGGGCGGCCGACCGGGCGGGCAGTACCCGTGCGACCGGGTTGGAGGCGATGACCCTCTCCGTCCTGCGCGGCGAGGAGGGGAAGCAGGCGGCGGAGCTGGACCGACTGGTCGAGTGGCTCGGCGAGGAGAAGCCGGATGTCGTGCATCTCTCCAACGCCCTCCTGTTGGGCTTGGCCCGCCGGGTACGGCAGGAATTGGGCGTGCCGGTGGTCTGCTCGCTCCAGGACGAGGACACGTGGGTCGAAGCCATGCCCGAGGCGGCGCAACAGCGGCTCTGGAGTTGCATGGCGGAACGCGCGGAGGACGTGGACCTCTTCCTGGCGGTCAGCCAGTCCTATGCGGCGAAGATGCGCGGCGTCCTCAAGCTGGCGCCGGACCGCGTCCGGGTGGTGTATCCGGGGGTGGACACGGCTTCCCGTCAACCTGCTTCGCCACCCCCGCAACCCGTGCTCGGCTACTACGCCCGGTTGGCCGAGTCCCTGGGCATCAACCTGCTGGTCGAGGCCTTTATCGAACTCTGCTCGCGCCCCGGCTTCGCGGACCTCCGTCTTGTAGCCGCCGGGGGGATGACGGCGGACGATGCCTCCAACCTCGCGGTCGTGCGGCAACGCCTCGCCGAGGCGGGACTGGCCGAACGAGTCCAGATCGAGGAGACCTTCGCGCCGGAGCAGGCCCGTGAGATCCTGGGCCGGTTCACGGTCCTCTGCGTGCCGGTTCCCGCTGGCGAGGCTTTCGGGCTGTTCGTGGTCGAGGCCCTGTCCTACGGAGTTCCCGTGGTCGAACCCCGCTGCGGGGCTTTTCCCGAAGTGATCGAGCAGACGGGCGGGGGTGTCCTCTGGGAGGTGGGCACGCCTTCGTCCCTGGCCGACGCCCTGGCTCCCGTCCTGCTCGATCCTGCCTACCGCGCCCAGCTTTCCGCCGCTGGACTGGCGGGCGTGCGCCGCCATTTCGACCTGGATACGGCCACGGTCCCGGCTCTGCTCGATGCCTACCGGCAGGTGGCTCGGCCTGCCTAGCCCGGAACAGCGCTTGACCATCCGGAATCCAAACTCACAGTAGAAGCATTTCCTTTCACCCAACCATCCCTACCCACAGGTAGCACCACCATGCAAACCCTCGAACAACTGAACGACGATTTCCGCGCCGAAGGTGCGGTGACCTACAACCTGACCAAGGGGCGTCTGCCGCTGGCCGACCTCGTCTGTGCCCAGTCCAGCGCCGCCGTGAGCCTGCATGGTGGCCATGTGCTTTCCTTCCGGCCTGCCGGTGGCCGCGAACTGCTGTGGCTGAGCGAGAAGAGCTGGTATGCCGACGACAAGCCGATCCGTGGCGGCGTGCCGGTCTGTTGGCCGTGGTTCGGTGCCCATCCGACCAATCCCGAGCTGCCCGCCCATGGCTTTGCCCGTCTGGCCCGTTGGGACGTGGTGGGAGCCGAGGCCTTTGGCCACAAGGCAACCCGCTTGACCCTGCGCCTCCAGGACAGCGAGGCCACCAAGGCCATGCTGGATACGCCCTTCGAACTCCTGTTCAGTATCACCATCAGCGACAAGCTGGAGATAGCCCTCACCACGCGCAACCTGGGCAGCGCCCCGCTGCGCCTCACCCAGGCCCTGCACACCTACTTCGGGGTGAGCGCCGTGACCGATGTCGTGATCGACGGTTTCGACGGCTGTCCCTTCGTGAACACCGTCGGCGGGGCCAATGCCCCCGGCCTGCAGAAGGGCTCCATCAAGATTGCCGAGGAGACCGATGCCGTCTTCGTGAACTGTCCCGGCGAGGCCACCATCACGGACCCCGGTTTCGGGCGGCGCATCCGTATTGCCAAGGAAGGCAGTAACTCGGCCGTGGTCTGGAATCCCTGGATCGCCAAGTCGGCCCGGATGCCGGACTTTGGCGACAACGAGTATCCGGGTATGGTGTGTGTCGAGACCACCAATGCCCGTGGCGACGAGGCCGTCATCCCGGCCGGTGGCAGCCATTGCCTCAAGGCCATCATCAGCGTCGAAACCATCTAGTCAGTCGGGCGCAACGGGGAGCAGGAAGATGAGGATCGGTATCAGCCAGTTGATCTGCGGGAATCTCTCCATGGCCGAGTTCTTCCGCGCCGCCAAGGAGGCGGGCTACGACTCGGTGGAACTGAGCATGCGGGCGACCGGCCCCCTAACCGGGGCGGTCACTCCGGCTCAGATCGAGGAGATCAAGGGACTCTCGAAACAGTACGGGCTGCCGGTGGAGTCGCTGACCATCAACCACTGCACCGGCAATCTGCTGGACAGCGGTGACGCCCAGGCGCGCAGCATCGAGGAGACCGCCTTCGGCCTGGAGGTGGCCTCCGAACTTGGTGCCACCGCCGCCCTGACCACGCTCGGGCGGTTCACCTCCGACCTCTACTACGATGACGCCTACCGCAACGGCGTGGATTCCCTGCGCAAGCTCGCCCCCGTCGCCCAGCGGACCGGCGTGGCGCTGGCCTTCGAGTTCGTCTGGAACGGCTTCTGCTTCAGCCCTCTGGAGGTGAAGCGATTCCTCGACGAGGTAGGCAAGGAGTCCATCGGCTTCTACTTCGATCCCGGCAACATGGCCGTCTTCCAGTTCCCCCACCACTGGGTGCGTATCGTGGGCAAGCACATCAAGCGGGTCCACCTGAAGGACTGGAAGGGCCGGGCTCTGAATGGCGAATGGACCGCGCTCCTGGCCGGCGAAGTGAACTTCCCCGCCGTCATGCGTGAGCTCCGTGCCATCGGCTACGACGGCCCCCTGGTGAGCGAAGTCGATCCCAAACTGGCCTCCCTGGCCGACACCGCCAAGACCGCTCGCCAACTGCTGGCCATGTAGTCGCTTGCCCTCTCCGTGGACCCTCGGGTTGAGCCGTCGCTAGGTGCCGCGGCAGGATACCTTGCGGGCAGAGCTAGGCGTTTCCCAGGTTCTCGAGGAATAGGACGAAGCATTTCCCCTCGACCGCGTTGTCCGGTCGCGGATGCCAGGGCTTGGAGATGATGTCGGGCAATCCGTTGCCCGTCACATCGCCGACCACCGTCGCGTGCCCGCCCAGATTGCCGTCGAAGATCACGTGTTCGCGCCATTCCGCGCCCTTGCCATCCACGTTCTCCCAGATGAAGTAGCGTGGTCGCCCCTCGCCGGGAATGCCCTCCATCTCGCAGGAGAGCACATCGAGATCGCCATCCCCGTCCAAATCGCCCACGCACAGGGAGTGGTAGGCACCGCGGATCTCGTCGTCGGGGAGGCGGATGTTGTGGACCACCCATTCCGAGCCGTCGCCGCGCACGTTCTCGAACCACATCACCTTGCCGCCCGTCATCTCGTTCTCGATCATGACGATGTCGTTGTGCCCGTCGCCATTCACGTCGCAGACGGTGGCATGGGTTGCATTGACCATGAACTTCTGGGTGAGGCGCTCGGTGGCCTGGGGAGGGAACGGGAGCGGGTGCTCGACCCATTCCGTGGCGTCGCCGCGCACGTTCTCGAACCAGACATTGGTCCGGACGACATCCAGGGCTCCGTTGCCGGTCAGGTCGCCGACGGCGATGCCGGCGTGTACCGGCGAGCCGATCCGGGTATGCGGCCAGGGCTGGCGGGGATCCTCCGGGATCTTGTGCCAGCGCACGTCGTTCCGGTCCGACATGGTGATCACCTCCATGCGGCCATCGCCATCGATGTCGGCGACGGTCACGTCATGGATGCCGCGCAGGTCGGGATCGAAGACGATCTTCTCGTAGGTGGTCAGAGGCTTTCCGGGGTTGCGGTACCAGGCCCCCCCGGTAACAAAATCCAGCAGGCCGTCGTGGTCCACATCGAGCACCGCGCCACCCACGTCGGAGGGCGAGTTCTCGCCCAGAACGAATCGCTGCCAGTCGTCAGGGGTGCTGATGCGATAGCCGAAGATCGTGCCGTACTGCTGGCCCGTGATGTACACCCGATGCCCGTCCCCGTCCATGTCGGCCAGGGCGGTTTGGGCATACAGTCCACTGGGGAGTGTCGTGTCGATGAGATGATGCCTGAACGCGAATTCCACGGCGGTTTCTCCTGTATGGACGGAAGAGGACGTTCTATCTTCCCAGAATCAGCACCCAATCTCAGCCGGGGCCACTGCTCGGGGGCACGAAGCGATGGACCTTGCCGGTGTTTCGCCGGTCTCCCAGCGTCTCGTTGCGGTTGGATTCGGCGACTTCGTTGACCCCGTCGGCAATCCCCTCGACATGGCCAGGCGTGGCGGCGCATCCGCGTTGGCTCCCGCACCAAGCATGACCGAACTGGCGAGACCAAGTACCAGTTTCCTCATCCGGCAACCCTCCCACCTAGATTCTGACTCAGGAGACCGTTCCCGGCAGCGGGAATTCCCGGTCGGCGCGGTCGAGCACCAGGACCCAGTCCTGTCCCCGCCCCGACGAGGGGGGGACGAAGGTCTGGATGGCGGCATTGTCCCCGGTGTGCAGGTGGTAGCCCGTGCCGTAGCGGGGATCGTACCAACTCGCCCGAACCTGCGACGGAGCCGTGATGCCCATTGCCACGGCGAAGGTCTCGCCGCGGGGCGAGTAGACCAGCGCGAAATCGCCGTCGTTGGCCCGTGCGGCCCGAATCCTGGCTCCGCCCCGCTGCGGCCCGTCCACCACGAACTCGTTGGCCGGGATCAGCTTGGTGAAGGGGCGCGACTCGAACAGCCGTCGGATGTGGCCCATCTGAAAGGCCCCCGGATGGTCGAGAGCGATGTGCCAAGGTGTATTGGCGCCAATGACCGGCTGCCGTCCCGGCTGCCACATCTGCCAGATGTTGTTGTTGCCGTACGTGTGTCCGCAGGCACCCGCGAGCAGGGACCACCAGGCAGCCTGGCGGGCGTCGTAGTCGTCGAAATGGAGGTGGCGGGCCACATCCTGGTTGTAGAAGCCGACTTGCAGAGCCTCGTAGCGCGGTTCGCCATCAAGCGTTGGCTTGGGCGGGTCGAGCGCGCAATCGTGCTCCGCAAAGAGGCCGTTGTCATGGTCGCGGGCGGCATGCGAAGACTGGTACATGTTGAGGTCCAGCCAGTCGTCCCTCTGGAAGAAGTCCGACGAACGCCCCGGCCCCAAGGGGTGGTAGGTGATGAGATGGTTGCCCTCGTCGCCCGCGCGCAAGCCGGTCGCCATCGCGGCGATTACCTCGTGCTCCGCTGCGCAGTGAATGTTCCGGTCGCCCCCCAGAATCCAGATCAGCCCGGCCTCCCGGTAACGCTCGCCCAGCCACCGGCCATAGCGTTCAGCACTGGCCGGGGTGAAGATGGCTTCTTTGCCTTGCCAATACCGGCCCCAGGTGGGCAGGAAACCCACGAACATCCCCCGGGAGTTGGCCTGTCGGACGATGTAGTCCACATGGTCCCAGTAGCCCCCATCGTCCGGACGGGTCGGGTCCCTATCCACCAAGGGCAGATGGCCGTAGGCATTCGGGGTATTGATCCCATCCTGCTCGGCCAAGGCCACCGCCTGGATCACGGTGAATCCCTTCCGGGCGCGATTGGCGAGGTATCGGTCGGCCTCCTCGCGGGTCAGCCGGTGGAAGAGTTCCCAGGCAGTATCACCGAGCCAGAAGAAGGGACGGCCATCGGCGTACTCCAGCCAACGCTGGTTGTGCGCCACTTTCAGGCGCGGAGCAGGTGACGAGCAGTTCTCTGGCGAGTGGGGCATGGACGCTAGGTCTCCGACTTTGTCCGGACCAGATGTGGAGGGGCATGGTTGGGCCGGGGGGAGGGCACCCTCCCAGCGGCGTCTGGGCCAAACCAACCCGCGCCCCGACTCCCCGGCAATTCGCGGAGACGGCAACGGATGGATGGCGGAAGTCCCGTCATTCCCGTGGCATCCCCGGCACCGGAAAGGACTTCGCGGCATCGTCCAGGACGAGGACCCAGTCGGGGCCATCGGCCGGTGGCGCGAAGGTCATGACCGGGGTCTTGTGGAGCGTGCCGGCACTCTCCACGGCTCCCGTCCGGGGGTCGTACCACCAGATGTGCAGCCGGTCCCCGGAGAGGGGGTCCGTGCGAACCGAGAAGGGAGTCGAGACGGGGGTGTAGACCAAGGCGTAGGCACCGTCCTCGGCGCGGGTGGCTTGGCAGTGCTCGGCACCCTTTCCCCCGTCGTCGGCGAGCAGGGACTGGTCGGGAATCCGGCTGAGGAACGGGCGGGAAAGCAGCAGGTTCTTGGCGTGCTGCATCTGCTCGGCCCCGGGAAGCAGCATGGCTTCCCGCCACGGGGTCCGGGCACCGTTCACCGGTTGCCGGGAGGCGTCCCACATCTGCCAAATCGGATGGCAGCCATACGTATGTCCGAAAGCCCCCGCGAACAGGGCCCAGTAGGCTGCCCGGCGAACCGCGTACTCGTCGTGGTAGGGCTCGCGGGGTTCCCGGTTGCCCGTGACCGGATGGTCTTCGTAGCAGGGCTCGCCATCCAGGCAGGGCTTGGTCGGTTGCCGTTGGTAGTCCTGTGCTACCATGGCGTAGTTCGCGAAATGGCGGTCCGCGTGTCCCGACTGGAGCGTGTTGAAGTCCAGCCACGCTTCCTCATGCACGTACTTGGCGGACGAACTGCGCCCGCTGGGGTGGAGAGTGATGAGGTGTTCGCCTCCGTCGCCCCGGCGCAGACCTTCGGCCATGGCCCGGAGGATGCGCAGGTGCTCGTCGGTCTCCACCGGACGGTCGCCGCCCATGATCCAGATGACCGGTTTGCCCCGGTAGCGGCGACCGACGAACTCCCCGTAGGCCCCGGCATTCTCGGGGGTGAAGATCACCGGTCCCTTGCCCCACTTGAGGTTCCACTTGTCGCCCCAGGTGGGAAGCAGGCCCACATAGAGGCCCAGTTCCGCCGCCCGGTTCACCACCCAGTCCACATGGGCGAAATAGGCTTCGTTGGGTTGGCTGGGATCGTTGTCCTTCAGCGGCTTCTCGCCGTAGGCGTTGGGGGTGTTCAGACCATCGAATTCGGCCAGGATGACGGCCTGGATCACCGTGTAGCCCTGCTTGGCACGGGTGGTCAGATAGAAGTCGGCCTCCTCGCGGGTCAACCGGTGGAAAACCTCCCAGGCCGTATCGCCAAGCCAGAAGAATGGCTTGCCGGTCTCGTCCACCAGATACCGGTGGTTGGCGCTCACCCGCAACTGCCCCGCTGTCGTCGCCCCTGCCATCACCATCGCTCCCGTCAGGACTGCCATCGCCGCCACCCGGATTCCGCCTAGACGATATGCCGCCATGGTCACGATCCTATCAACCATCAAACATCGGATGTTTGGGTAATAGTGTATGGTTTCCTGCTTCCGTGTCAACCGACCGGGGCGAGCGACAGGCGTAGATTCTGGTGGTTGTCCCCTTCCGGTTGACGCTGCCAGCATGACAGTATACCATAGGGCGAAAACATCCGATGATTGTCGTTCAGGCGGCGCGTTCAGATCGCTAGGGGCAGTCACAGGGAGATATCGGTGAGGGATATTCGCGAACAACTGCGCAGCCCGCGGGTGCCACCGGCCGTGGACCGGGTGATTCTGCGCGTACGCGAACTCCTGTTGTCGCGCGCCCTGTTGCCAGGCGACAAACTTCCGAACGAGAACGAACTGGCCGAACTCTTCGGGGTGAGCCGGGGCTCCGTCCGCGAGGCGATGAAGGTTCTGGCCAGCTACGGCATTGTCACGATCCGGGCTGGCGACGGGACCCGGGTCGCCACCGAGAATCAGGGGGGGCTGTTCGATCCCTTGCTCTTCCAGATGCTGCTTAGCAAGCCCGACCGCCAGGCTCTGCGCGAATTGCGCCAGTTGCTGGAGTTGGGCATGGTGCCACTCCTGGCCGCCCACGCGGGACCGGAGGATCTCCCCGCGCTGCACGCGGCCCTGGACCGCAGCGCCGCTCTCGTGGCCGATGGATGCACGGATGCCGACATTCTGACCGATGCCGACCTCGCCTTCCACAGGGCGCTGGGGACCGCCGCCCACAATGCCTTGGTGGAACGGATCTACGGCTTCGTCATGGACTTCCTGCGTCCCACGGTCCGCGATACCTATGTGTATGCCCGCTCTGGCGACCACGGCCTGGCCACGCACACCGCGATCCTCCAGGCCGTGGAGGCCGGGGGTGAAGCCGAGATCCGGGCGGCCATCGTCCAGTCCATCGACTCCTGGGAGGAGATGCGGTAGCCAGGCAGGTTCTCGGGAGGTCTGCCCATCACGACGTGAACCTTGTTACTACCCCGAACGGGGATGGTTTCGTCATCGGGGCAGGCGAGCGACGACCACCGTCTGGTCGCGGCGCAGGCGGAGGCGGACGGTGCCGTGCTCGTCGGGGATGAGTTCGCGGTTGGCGAAGAAATCGACGAAACGGACGTCCGGCGCGGGTTCGACGGCGAGGACGGGGGCGTCCACGGTGTGGCCGGTGCCGTTCAGGACGGTCCAGACGGTCTTGCCGGGGGCGGTGAAGCGGTTGGCGTAGACGCGCGGCACGAGGGTGGGGACGAGGGGCTCGGCTTGGCCCAGGACGAGGACGTCGTTGTTTGCGGTGAGGATCTGGTGTTCCTGGGCGGTGTAGGCGATGCTGCCACCGAAGGCGGCGACCAGGTTCCAGAGCATCCAGTCCTTGGCCTCGGGGCGGGGCGGCCGGTTGATTTCGAGGGGGCGGCAGGCAGGGAAGTAGAAGCGGAGCAGGTTGAGGGGCACGGGCCGGAAGGACCGGATGCGGCGGACGTCGTAGACGATGGCCCCGTCGAGCGCGGCGGCCATCTGGTCGGTGCCGGGAAACTCCGTGGTGAGGATCAGATCGGGGCGGACCTCATCCATGGCCTGGTGGACGAGGTGGGAGCTGCGGGCGAGGGCCTGGAGCCAGGCGTTGTGCTCGGGTTCGGCGTAGAGGTGCTGGTGATGGGGACTGGTGCAGACGTAGCCGCGATGGCCGTATTCGTCCAGCCGCACCCCGTCGATGCCGGTCTCGCGGCAGACGCGGGCGATGGTTCCGGCCAGCCATTGCTGATACCAGTCGGTGTCCTGGCACATGTTGTAGCCGCCGTAGGAGCCCACGTAGCCCTCCGGTGTCTTGCCGGTGTTGTAGGGGTCCTTCCAGCGGGGGTTCATGACGCCGTATTCGGGGCCGTGGTCGCGGCCCATCTTGGTGTTGATGTCGGCGAGGAGGGGATCGGTGTAGAACATGGGCAGTAGCCCGGCATCCTTCATCCGCTGGATGTGGGCGCGGAGGGCGGGAAGGCCACCCCACTGGGGCATGTAGCCGTTGTAGTCGCCTCGGTTCAGGGGATACATGAGTCGGCCGGTAACCGGCTCCTTGACCCAGTAGGCTGCATAGCGCTTGTAGAGGGCGGTACCGAGCTCCTCCTCAAGCCGGTCCATGGGCACGCCCCAGGGTCCCTTGTCGCTCCAACTCCACCAGGACATGAGTTCGGGCACGTCGTTCTCCGGCTTGATGTAGTCAGTGCGGTACTGGCCGTCTGGACCGACGAGCGGGGCTTGACCCCAGCCAGCCGGGACGACGTTCCAGCGGGTGGTGAGACGGGACGGAAAGGGGCGCTGGGGCCAGGTGGCCTTGGACCAGTCGGCATAGCGGCGCATGGCCTGCCGCCAATCCCCGGCGTGGGTGCCGAGCCGGGCGTTCGGCGCGGCGAACTCCTGGCCGGGCTGGCGGTCGCGGCGGAGGTAGTCGAAACAGAGCCCGACGCCGGGTTCGGGATCAAGGGCGGTGCGCCACTGCATTTCGGGGAGCAGGTAGCCCTGGCCGGTGTCGTCGAGGAAGGAGTCGGCAGAGACGTCCGCCCCCTTGCGCAGGTGGGGGGCTTTGTAGAGCCCAGTGGGATCGTCGATCCGCAGATAGAAGCCGCCGCCACGGGTGGGGTTGAAGAGGTCGATCATCTGCCACCAGGCGGTGTTTTCCCCGTAGGCGGTGCGCAGGGAGACGGGCTGGTTGGCGATGACGCCGCCGCCCCAGGGAAACAGGTAGTAGTCGTCGGCCGGGTTGTCGCCGAGCTGGAGTCCGGCGAGATGGGGGAAGGCGAGGTGGAACTGGATGGGTTCGGGACCCGTGCAGCGGACCGTGCAGCCCAGCTCCAGCTCGTCCTCGACCAGCCGGGCGCGGAAGAGCACCTGCATGGCAGGCAGACCGGTAGGAACGAGGGTGGCGCTGAACCCATCCTGGGTCACCGCCAGTTCCTCGACCGTGGCATCGCGACAGCCGAGTGCCCGTTCGCCCACCTGCAAACGGAAGAGCTGGGTGGCGGCAGGATTGGCCAGCAGGTCGCGGTCGACCTCGGCGGCGTGGAGGGAGAGCAGTTCCAGGTTAGGGTGGACCCGGAACACGGCGCGCAGAGCCCCATTGTCGAGCAGCACCGTGCCGTCTTCCTGCTGCCGAACCGTGGTCTGCAGCGGGCCGCGCTGGCCTGCCGGTGGCTGCGTGTCCGGACGCAGGTTGGGCGGCTCGGCCCGGGGGGCGGTATTGGCTTGGTAGGAGACGGTGACTCGGCGCAATGCGGTGCCTGCCGCCGGATGGACGACCAGGGCATCCGGGGTCTTGCGGCAGGGGGAGAGTTGATAGGTGGTGGCTTCGCCGGGGAGTCTGGCGAAGGGCGCTTTCGCCTTCTCGCGGAGGAGCCATTCGACACTGGGCTCGGGTCCATCGTGCTGGATGGCGATGGTGACTTCGCGGGCCATGTCCCAACTGCCCGGCGCGGGTTCCAGGCGGAGGTTCCCGTCCTCGAGCTGGCAGTAGGCCGCGAAGCCGCCGGGGTCGGTCAAGGCTTCCGGCGTCCACACTAACTGCTCCTGCAACGAGCGGGTGGCGACCAGCAGGCGGATCATGTACTCGCCCTGGGCCTTGATGGCGTTGAGCTGGCTGGTGTCCCAGGTCTGGCCGCCATCGAAGGAGACGGCGCTGGCGGTGTTCGGCACGGAGTTGTCGATGCCGGGGTAGATGTAGTCGTCCTCGGTGGTGCCTGGCACCTTGCGGATGAGGATCTCCAGAGAGTCGGCGGCGAGCAGGTCCAATGGCAGGTCGAGATCGGTCCAACCGGCCTCAAGCGCGCCTGCCTGCCCCGGCTTGGCGAGGAAGCGGGGATCGTTGGTGCGGAAGCGGGAGGGTTGGCCATTGGCCACGATCTCGAATTCCTCGTTGAGCCCGTTGGGGACCCGGTCGCCGCTGTTCCAGCTATAGTCCTGGATACCGAAATAGAACCGGAGGCGGATCTCCTTGGCCTGGGCCCGGACTTCGGCGGGAAGCTGGGTCAGGTCGAGAATCTTGCGGACTTGGTAGTCCGGTTGGTTCTGATGGGCGACGCCCATGGACCACCCACCCCACGCCCCGCTCTCATTGCGCAGGACGTAGATGCCGGGCATTGGCGTGTCGATCTGCCAAGGCCCGGCCCAGAGATTGGCCACACCGCACAGACCGATGGCGAACACGACGGCGCGGAAAAGTCGGCTAGACATGGGGGCGTCTCCTCGGCGACATGGGGTAACACCGGCTCTGCCAGGACTATATCGTGGCAAGGCCGGCACTCCAGTCGGACCCGCTAGGCCGCTTTACATCCGCTGAAAAGGGCCCATGGTATTCCTGAGCATTTCGGTAAACAAACGGAGTTTGTCGGGCATGAAGATGTCGACCAAGGGCAGGTACGGGTTGCGGCTGATGGTGAGTCTTGCCATGCACTATGGCGATGGACCCGTCCGCGTGGACACGGTGGCGGCAGAGCAGGGCATCTCGGCCAACTACATCCACGTGCTCATGGGGGGGCTCAAGGCGGCAGGGCTGGTGCGGGCAATCCGCGGGCCGAACGGCGGCTACGAATTGACCCGGAAGCCAGCCGAGATCACTGCCCTCGACGTGGTGACCGTCCTCGAAGGCGACACCATGCCGGTGGAATGCGTCGTCCAGCCGGGTCTCTGCCCGCGCGCCGCCACCTGTCCGACCCGGGAGGTGTGGTGCCAGGTGACCGCCTCGGTCAACGGGATCCTGCAGGGCCTGACCCTGGAGGCCCTGGCGGCGAACCACTGCGGCGAGCCCGGAACGCCGGACTACTGCATCTAGCGCAAGAGTAGAGTCCCCCGTCCTTTGGGCGGGGCCTACGGGTTGGCTAGGCCAATCCCGAATGGGTTGGGTATCCACTTGTACCTTGCCCGGTCTGTTTGCTCTCTTCCGGAAGTCCTGTATGCATGCCGACCGGGAAGTGGGAGCCGCCTCCGCGCGGCGATGGAGCGCTTTGCCTCCGGTTCCCACCGCCGCCCGGCCGGAGCGGATCGCCGCCTGGAAGCGGCTCCCACACTTGCCAGGGAATACGGCAAACAGCGGGGAAGCCTGCCCTCCTTGG
>QKCY01000315.1 GCA_003245525.1 Victivallales bacterium
GCGATGCCATTGGCGAACATGGAGTAGGAGAGGGCGGCGTGGTTCACCTCGGTATAGAAGCCGTTGAGATGCCACATCTGGCCGTAGCCCGGGGTGGTGCGGCAGTGGAGGAAAAGGCTCTGCCAGGCGCTTTGCAGGGGCCAGGACAGGGGGCGTTGCCCGAACATGTTGTGGGAGACCTCCCACCCCATCTCCTCCAGCAAGCCGTCCCCGCAGTGTCCGGCCCGGCTGCCGAGGTATTCCTTGCCGTTGAAGATCCAGCCGGTAGTCTGGTTCCAGATGCAGGCGAATTCAGGGTTGACTGCGTGCAGGGCCTCGGTGACGTCGAGCATGACTTCCTCGCGGGTCCAGGTCTGGAAGTCGATCCAGCGCTGCCAGACCAGATCGCGGGGATCGGCTCGGCGGGGCGGTTCGACCCCGAACCTCTCGGTGAAAGCGGCGACGGTGAAGGGCGAGTAGTCGCCGCCTGCGGGACAGGTGAACAGCATGTCCACCATGATCCCGTCGATCCCGCTGGTCCGGGCCACCTCGACCCAACGCGCGATGTAGGCGGCCCGGTAGGGGGAGTGCCAGGAACCGAACCCGTTCCGGAAGGGCTTGCCCGCGGCGTCCTGCTGCCGCCAGTCCGGGTGGTCCACCAGGAGCGGGTCCAGCGTCCGGAAGGCTCCGTCGTACATCACCACTTTCAGCCCTTCGGCATGCCCGGCATCGGCGTATTCCTTCACCCAGGAATGATCGCCCTTCTGGTACCCCTCGGGATAGGCGAAGGCCGGATCGTCGATATTCTTGAAGGCAAAGGCCTTCATCTTGCCATCCAGCGTGCCAGCGGGCATCTCGCCCACCCCAAACAGGCAGTTGCCGTTGGCTTCGCGCACCAGCTTCGCCCAGGACTGCGGGGTGTTGCTGGCGTCCCATTCGCAATGGGCATAGGCCGGACGCAGGCCGTCCCGGCGGAGCCAGGCGGGATGCTGGGTGATCCGGCGCGTGTGGACCAATTCTGGCAGGAGTTGGCCCTTGGGGGCATTTTTCGCTTGCTCGATCTGGTCCAGGAGATCATCGGTAGGCGTGAAGTCGGCGTCCAGAGTCAGGAAGAAGCAGTCCGGCCGCTGGGCCCCGGAGCCGAGGATGAAGGTGTTTACTCCGGCCGGCAAGGCCAGTGTGCCCAAGGAACGCCATTGGTAGGCTCCCGCCACGTTCAGCTTTTGGAGCGTGGCTGTTGCCGCAACGGGCACACTCTGCAAGCCGGAATCCGCTTGGACATTGGCCCCGAATCTGAGGGTGATGTCGTCGGGGACGGCGCAGCGGAGCCAGACGTGGTAATTGCCCGCCGTGGGCAGGTCGAGGGCAAAGGAGAGCGCGCCTGGTTTCCACATCCCGGCCAGAGCGGCTTCCCCGCTGGCCAGGGGCTCCGCCAGGCGGGTCCCGAATCCCAGGTCGCCGTACCAGGGCCGTCCGTCGTAGTCCTCCGCCTCGAAGAAGATGCCTCCCGCTCCGTTCGTCTGGGGCACCGCAGAAGCTGGCATCGCCAGGACAAGACAAAGGAATCCGAGCGACAATGCATGGGTACGGAGCATGGGGCTTCCTTTCCAGAGGGCAGCGCTAGCAGAATGGCATAGGATAGCGCATTTAGCCCAAGGAATCTTCCCTTGGGCACTTTGCCTTCTGCCCTCCCGCGTGGTTTGCTACTGCATGGCACAAGGAGCCGGTATGACCACCTCCCCCATCCGCCGCATCTCGCAACTGCTCACCATCGCCGTTGACGGCAGCGACCTCCGTCTGGTCTACGAGACCACGGAGCATATCGAGGCCCCCAACTGGTCTCCCGATGGCCGGTGGCTGGTGTTCAACTCCAAGGGCCTGCTCTGGCGCTTGGCGGCAACGGGGGGAAGCCCCGAATTGATCCCGACCGGCGACATCACGGGTGCCAACAACGACCACGTGATCTCGCCCGACGGCCAGACCATCTACTTCAGCGCGAACGGGCATATCTACGCGGTGCCCTTCGCGGGCGGCGAACCGCGCCGGGTCTCCAACGACCATCCCGCCGAACGGCAGTTCAAGTACTACCTGCACGGCGTGTCACCGGACGACAAGACGCTGGCCTACGCAGGCGTGGAGGCGGCGGAAGGCAACGCCTGGGCTCGGGTGAATCTCTTCACGATCCCGGTCGCGGGTGGCCCGGACGCCCGGCTGACCGACCATCCCGCTCCGGACGATGGCCCGGAGTATTCCCCAGACGGCAAACATGTCTACTTCAACTCCGAGCTGAATGCCACGGCACCGGGCCATGCCCAATGCTACCGGATGGCACCCGATGGCACGGGGATCGAGCAGCTTACCCACGACGAGCGGGTGAACTGGTTCCCCCATATCTCCCCCGACGGCCAGTGGGTCGTCTACATCAGTTTCCCGCCCGGTACCCTCAAGCACCCGGCCAACCTGGACGTGATCCTGCGGCGGATGCGTCCCGACGGCAGCGAGCAGGCCGACCTGTTGGGGTTCAACGGCGGGCAAGGCACGATCAACGTCAACAGTTGGGCACCGGATAGCCGACACTTCGCCTTCGTCCGCTATCCCGAGGTGCCCGGAGAGCAGCCATGAGCAAGCAGCTAGCGATGGATGGGACGTCTGCCGCCATGTGGGGCGACGCCGGGGTGGCCGGAAGCGGGGTTCCGCGGGGGACGTGGTTGCAGGACTCCCGTTTCGCCATGTTCGTCCATTGGGGACTCTACTCGGAACTGGGCGGGGAATGGCAGGGCAAGCGCCATTACGGCATCGCCGAATGGATCATGCACCGGGCCCGGATTCCGGCGGCGGAGTACGCGCGGATTGCCGACCGTTTCAACCCGGTTGGGTTCGACGCGCGGGAGTGGGTGCGGCTGGCCAAGGCGGCGGGAATGCGGCATCTGATGGTCACGGCGAAGCACCACGAGGGCTTCGCCATGTTCCATTCCACCACCAGCCCCTTCAACATCGTGGACGCCACGCCCTTTGGCCGCGATCCGCTCAAGGAACTGGCCGAGGCCTGCCAGGCCGAAGGGGTCCGGCTCGGCTTCTACTACTCGCAGACCATCGATTGGCACGAACCCGATGCGGTGGGCAACTCCTGGTCCGGCTGGCCGACCGAACGGGACTTCAAACGCTACCTGCGGAGCAAGGTGTTCCCGCAGATCGAGGAGTTGTTGACCCACTACGGTCCCGTCGCGGGCATCTGGTTCGATACGCCTGGCCCCATCACTCCCGATGAGTCGCGGGAGATCGTGGAACTGGTCCACCGGCTCCAGCCCGACTGCCTGGTCAACAGCCGCATCGGCAACGGCCTGGGCGACTACGACACGCTCGGCGACCAGGAAATCCCGCGCCTGCCCCGACCGGGCCTGTGGGAGACGCCCGATACCCACAACGACACCTGGGCCTTCTCCCATTTCGACACCAACTGGAAGAGTGCCCGCGAGCTCGTCGAACGGCTGGTCCGGGTGGTGAGTCGGGGCGGGACGTACATGCTGAACGTGGGCCCCGATGGCACCGGCCGGATCCCCGAGCAGTCTGCCCGCATCCTCGCCGAAGTGGGCGAATGGGTTCACGCGCACGAAGCGGCGATCCACGGCGCGGGGACCTCTCCCTTCGGTCCGTTGCCTTGGGGCGAATGCACCACGCGCGGCAACACGCTCTTCCTCCACGTGTTCCACTGGCCCAAGGATGGCAGACTGGTGGTGCCGGGGCTGAACTCGGTCGTTGTTTCGGCTCGTCTGGCCGAGGCACTGCCCGTGACGGTGATTCCCGGCGGGGTTGCGATCCAGTTGCCGGAGGTCCCGCCGGACACCTTGGTGCCGGTGGTCGAACTGGTCGTGGCCGATCCCACTGCGGCCTGTCGCGATCTCTATGTCCTCAATGGACATCCGATGACGCTGGAGCCGGGGAACGCGACCCGCCAGCAGTGCGACGTGCAGAAGGTGCGTTGGATGGAGAAGTTCGGCGACTGGAAGCACGCCGAGTGTTTGGCTGGCTGGCAAGCTCCCGACAGCGCCGCCGTCTGGGAGTTCCAGACCCTGGCACCGGGACGCTTCTACCTGGACATCGAATACACCACTGCCGAGGCGGGCGATTACGCCGAGTGGCAACTCGAAGTGGGCGAGCGCAAGCTCCTCTTCCCCCTGATCGACACCGGCGAGCGGCCCAAACGGGCTGCCTTCGGCGGGGCGTTGCCGCGCTTCCGCACCTACCGGATCGGTCTGCTCGACTTACCGGGACCGGGGACCTGCCGCCTGGCCCTGCGTTCCCTCGACGAAAAGGGAGCCGCAGTCCGGGTGGCGGGACTGCGGCTGTCGCCAGTGCAGTAGACTAGCGACCGAGCAGATCGACGTAGCCGGTGTTCCCGGTGCGGACCC
>QKCY01000018.1 GCA_003245525.1 Victivallales bacterium
GACTATGGCTACAACCGCTACCTCGGCGCGAATTTCTGGAGCCCGGGCACGGTAACCGGCATCACGCAGCCCAGCTACCGCATCATGTGCGGCGACGGCAACTCGGCCTGGTGGGATACCTACTCCGACTATCCCCGCATGGTGGAGCGCCACAACAACCAGATGAACATCACCTTCTGCGATGGCCATGTGGAGTCCATGCGCAAAGTGAACTTCGTGGGCGATCCGCGCCGCATGCACCAGAACAACACGGTCTGGCACGTGAACGGCACGTCAACCACCACGCCGTAGCTCTCTCGCCTCTCTCCGGAGCCCCGCCCAGTCATTCTGGACGGGGCTTCGTCGTCTAGCGGTCGGCATCCGGCAGAACCAGGACCAGATCGCGGAGCAGGACGCCATCGGTCTCCAGGACCACACGCTGCCAGATTGCCTCGCCGGTCTCGACACTGGTGGCGGCTCCGCAGAGAACCAGGCTGCGGCTGCCTGCGGCGGCACCGGTGAAGTCCCCGGCGGCATCGATCCGGAGGACCCCGTCCACCAGAATCCGGCAATCCGTTCCCGCGAGCTCGATCCGGTAGTCGTGGAAACGGTCGGTAGTGTCCATGGCCCATTCGCGTCCGGCGGCCTCCAGACGGATCCGGTCGGGCAACAGGACCAGCCGGTCCTCGTGCCGGCCATCGGCGAAGGCAACGGAGTTGTAACCGCCGAGCACCCTCATCCGGACCGTCGCGGCAACGCGGTCGCCCGGTTCCACTGCCCAGCCGAAGCTGCGGTAGTGGTAGTCGCCGGTCCCCGTGCCACGGTCCACGATCCGCAGGCCATCCGGGCCAAGTTCCTCGTACACCGTCTCGCTCTTCTGACGGCCACGGACGGCCCATTTCCGGCTCAGGTCGGCAGCCGTGAAGGAAGTGCCTCCCGAGACTGGCTCCAGCAGTTCGAACCCCACCGGGTTCAGACCGGGACGCAGGGCGGTTGCGGGCACGGCAAAACGGCTCCAGCCAGGTTCATCCGGTTCCGGGGCCAGCACCTCGCCCCCACACGTCACCTGGACCTTGGCGGTAGGAGCGCCGATACGCGCGTACAAGGAGGCTGGCCGACCAGCCGGATCGCCGATCTCCAGCAGCGCCTCCCGTCGGCCTCCTGGCTTGAGCACCCACGGATGGTCGGGTGCCAGCACCGGCATTGTGCCATAGCTGGCACCCCCTGCCAGCCAGCGCGTCGCCTCGTCGCGAGGGCGGATGGTGGCAAAATACCATTGCGCCAGGTTCCGCAGCAGACTCGGATTCTGGAGTTCCCGAAGCACGGGCCGCCCCGCGTCGTAGAAGTTGAAGAGATAGACCCCCGAGCAACCTGCCGCCTGGGCGGCCGCCGCCCGCCCGCGGTAGGATTCCCGCGCCTGCCGCCGAAACGGTCCGGATTCCGCAGGCAGGCGCGACTCACTGAGCCCGGCAAGCACCGGCACGCCATGCCTCCGGCCCATGGCTACGGTCTCCTGCCAGGGATTCATCTGGAACTCCCCGGCCACCAGCAGATCAACCAATTCCTCCTGCAGCCAGCGTTCCACGTCCAGCCCCAGAGCCCGGCAGTAGTCCATCGAGTCCGGCACCCGGATCGCCAGCAGGAACGGCCGGTGACGGGCCTGCCCGAGTTCCTCCGTGGTCCGCCGCATCCGCCGCATGAGGTCGGTCATCAGGTCCAACTCCGCCGGGGTGGCCTTGCCGCCTGCCGCCACCTCCCGGAAGAAGCTGGGGTGGCGGAGGAAATCGAGATGGATACCGTCCACAGCGTAGTTCCGGCAGACCTCGGCCACACAGGCAACGGCCAAGTCGCGCACCTGCGGCACGGCGAAGTCGTAGGCGGACCAGTTTCCGTACTGTGGACGCCGGTCCCAACTGCCCAGCAGCCAGTCCGGATGGGCGGCCTTGAGCGCGGAAAAGGCGGGATAGGGCCGGTCGGGACGATGGACCGCGTCATGGCAGTCGTTCATGCGCAGGGTCCAGAACACCTCGATACCATTGGCTCGGCAGAAGTCCGCGACGATCCGCAACGGGTCGGTGACCTGGCGAATCAGTTCGCCGGTAATGTTGCCATGGTAACGGCCTGCCTGACTGGTGAAGGCCTCCCCCACCTTGGTGTCGTGGGTGAACACTCCCAGTCCCGAACTGCGACTGCAGTAGAACACCGTGGTCACTCCCGTCCCCACCAACGGGCGGGTACGCACATCGAGCAAGGCATCGGCCGTGGGTACGCCCACGAACTGGGCGTCCATCCCGTCGTTGTCGAACACCACGCGCCAAGGCCGGTTGGCCAGGCGTTCCCGTTCCGCGCGCCAGTCGGCGGCTTCGGCAGCGCTCGCAGCCGCACCCATAAGCCAGAACCCGATACTTAGCCAGTGTGGCGACACAACCTTCTCCTGTGGATGGGAGACAGCAGTAGGGCTCTACTGTCGTTCGTCAGCACCGGAACTGCCAGAGCCTTGCCTCGCCCCTGCTTCTGGCGGGGTCTGCAGAACTGACGTTTTGTTCATGTTCGTCTGACATTTCCGTCGCGCTTTCCAAATGCCGGTGTACGGTGTCAGCCTCGGCCCTAGTCAAAACCAAGGCTGTTGGACTGGGGAGAACACAGGACCCGCGATCTGGAGACGTTCCCATGGTCAGACATCTCAGAAGCTGCTTGGCTCTCACCGTCGCCCTCTCCTCCCTGCTGGTTGCCCAGGCATCGGAGAAGTACGCCAACGACATGATCTGGGCCAAGCCCCTGTCGAACCCGGTGTACAATGACTTCGCCATGATCAAGCGGGAAGTCAACCTGCTCTACGTCTACCAGACCCTACCGAGCCACATTGAGTCGGCCGGTTCGTCGCTCGACCTCGACGGCGACCTCATGGCCTATGCCATCCAGGCCGAGCTGCCCCTCACCGAGAGTCTCTCGCTGGTAGCCAACAAGAGCGGCTACACCGACTTCAATCCGGATGACACCCTGACCAAGCAGGACGGATGGAACGATCTCAGTGCCGGCCTGAAGTGGGCGTTCCTGTCCTGCGAGAACTACACCCTTGCCTTCCGCGTCACCGTCGAGCTCCCCATTGGCCAGACCGAAGTGTTCCAAGGCAACGGCGACGGCAACGTCAGCCCCGCCCTGCTCGGCACCTACCTGATGGGCAACAACGCCTTCAACGCCGTCGTCGGTGCCATTTTGCCCCTCGACAACGACGAGGAAAGCACCATGGCCTACGTCAGCGTCGCCCACGCCTATCGCCTGACTGACTGGGTGAGCACCCATCTCGAACTCAACTGGTTCAGCGTGATCGAGAGCGGTGGTGGCGATGCCTCCTTCGAGCACCAGCTCGACGGGGCCGAGAAGCTCGTCCCCGGCCTCGTGGAGTTCGAAGGCGGGGATCTCATCAACCTTGGGGCCGCCAACTCCGAAGACCACCGCGACTTCGTGAGCGCCGCCGCCGGTGCCCGCTTCCAGCTCTCGGACAACGTCAACCTGGGCGTGGCCTACGAGATTCCGCTGACCGAGAAGGAACACAGCCTCATGGACCAGCGCTTGACGGTCCACCTGACCGCCACCTTCTAGTCAGGTACCATCCCTGGCTTCACGAGCGGAGAAAGACTTTCGGGTCTTTCTCCGCTTTGCGTTTCGGGCTCTGCCGGAGCTATGGCTGGGTCCGCCGCTGCCGCCACAGGTAGACCAACTGCCGGATGCGGTTCGGGTGGATGACGAGGATGAAGATACCACCGACGCAGTTCCCCAGGGTCACGGGGATCAGGTTGTGGAACATCCTCAGTTGCTCGTCCAGCGGCAAGCCCTTGGCGAACATGCCGAGAGGAATGAGATACATGTTCGCGACGCAGTGCTCGAAGCCGCAGGCGACAAAGGTCATGATCGGCAGCACACAGCAGGCAATCTTCGAGATGATGTCCTTGGACATGGTGGCCATGATGATGGCGAGAATGACCAGGATATTGCACAGGACACCGCGGCTGAACGCCTGGCCGAAGGAGAGGGACAGCTTGGCCTCCGACACCCGCCAGGCCACCTTTCCCAGGGTGTTCAGGACGCGATGCGAGCCCAGCAGGCCGGTCCCCCACACCACCATGGCCAGGCCATAGGCCCCGATGAAATTGCCCAGATACACCGTCCCCCAGTTCCGCAACGTCTTGCGCAGCGAGATCAGGCCGGTCATGGTCCCCACCACCAGGATGATGTTGCCGGTGAAAAGTTCGGCACCGGCCACGACCACGAGCACCAGACCCACGCTAAACACCGCGCCGCCGACAATGGTCCCCGCTCCCTGGCTCAGCGCCACCAGGAACACATGGCCGCCAAGGCCGATGTAGA
>QKCY01000234.1 GCA_003245525.1 Victivallales bacterium
ATGACCATGGCCGCCAAGGCTAGCCTCGCCGCACTCGCCGCCGCCGGGCAGACACCGGCGGGCGAGACCGCCAACCCCTTTGCTGCTCTGGGCGCACTCACCGCGGACGGCAGCGCGACGGTGGATCGCGTGGAATACACCACGAACGACACGCCGGTTGTCCTCTCCGACCTGCGCCTCCAGCCGATCAAGCTGGCGGAGGGTATCCTGACGGCCACTGGCCAGTTCGCGGCCAACGGGGGCCCGGGCACGCTCCAAGCACATATCGACTTCAACGATCCCGAGCCGACCTTCGACACCACGGTCCAGGCGCAGGACGTCGCCCTCAACCAGCCCGTGTCGGTGCTGGGGTACATCATCCCCCTGCTGATCCTGCCCAAGGATGGCACGCTCCAGTCCTCGGCCAGCTTCACGGCGACCGCCCAAGGCCAGGGCCTGGCATGGGAGACATTGCGGGAGAAACTCAAGGCCTCGGGCAAGCTGGAACTGGGCCAGGGAACCGTCAGCGGCGGCGAGATCCTCGGCGCTATTCTCAAGCTGGCGGGACAGCGCGACCAGTTCCAGTTCAACGGCATGAGCACCCAGTTCGGCCTGGCGGACGGCAAGATCACCAGCGATGCGATCCAAGTGAACTCGACGGCGCTCAGCTTCGCGCTCCAGGGCTGGACCTCCATCGTCCCCGACCCGCAAACGGGCGGCTACACCATGGAGTACAAGCCCGGACCGGAAATCCTGAAGAAGTATGCCGGAAAGGACTACGAGCGCATCGCCGCACTGCTCGGCAAGCAGGACGGAGCCTACTCCCCGCTCATCATCGGCGGGCTGGTCCAGAAGCCCACGGTGAAGCTGAGCCTGCCCGGACTGGGCGACGCGGCCAAGGGACTCCTCGGAGACGCGGTCGGAAACCTGCTCGGGGGGAAAGGGGACAAGACCGAAGGAACGGACAACGGGGAGGCAAAGAAGGACGCGACCGGGGCAGCTGGCAACCTGCTGAAGGGGTTCCTGAAGTGACCCGAAGCGGGAACGGCTAGGCAGGAGGCCCGTCGGTGAGGAGTTCGCGCGGAAGACACGGGCCCAGACAGACCCGGAAACCGGTATCGCCGTCGGCATTGTGGGGCCAACTGCCATTGCGCTTGGTCAGCTTAGCCATGAACGAGGAAACCAGCCAGCTTCCGCCGCGAATCACCCGTCCGGCAGAGGGAACCAGATCCACCGGATCATCCTCGGGGAGCGATGCCCGGTGGTCCGCGTCGCGGTACCAGTCGGCGCACCATTCCCACACATTGCCGCTCATGTCGTGGAGCCCGAGCCGGTTGGCGAGTTTCCGACCGACCGGATGGGACCGCCCGAGGCTGTTACCGACATGCCAAGCCACCGTGTCCGCATTACTGGAACCGACGTAGACGCATTCCTCCAGGACCGGGCCACCGCGGGCGGCATACTCCCATTCGGCTTCGGTGGGCAGGCGGTATTCGTAGCCATCCGGGAGCCGCTCGGCCGTCCGTTCCTGAGCGGTCAGGCGGGCACAGAAACGGATGGCCACCTTCCAGGAAATGCTGTCCACCGGATTGTCGCGCCCATAGTTCCGGCTCGGATTGTAGCCTAGCAGATTCCGGAACTCCATCTGGGAGGCGGGGTACCGTGCCAACCAGAATCCCTGCGTAATCCGGACCTGCCGCCCCTCTTCCTCCTCCTTCTCGCCGACCTCCACCCCCGGGCGGAATGAGCCGGGGGGCACATAGACGAACTCCATGCCGAGGCCGGGCACCGTCCAGGGCCTGCCAGCAGTCGCCCGCGTCGCCGACACCTCCTCTTCCTGCGCTTGGCGCTCGGCCTCCTCCCGTTGCCGTTCCACCGCCAGACGACGCTCGCTGTCCTCGGTGTTCACCTTGATGCGCGGACGAGGCGCGGGCGATTGCTCTTCCGTAGCCACGGGAGCCGGGGGGGCCTCTTGGCGCGGGAGCCCCCGTACCTGGACCCGCAGCGGCGATTGGCCGGCCTGGCGCGCCACGACCGCTGGCACGGGCGGTGCCTTGGGTGCCGACTCCCGCACGATCCGCACGGGATTGGCGGGGGCTTCCCCATCCAGCTTGCCTTCCTGAGCGACCAGAAGTGCCGCCAGCATCCGCCGGGCGTCGGCAAAACGGTCCTCCGGCTTCTCCTCAAGGGCGGTCAGCAACAGTTCATCCCACCACTTCGGCACGCCTTCTCCGCATTGCGATGGCGGACGGAACCCCACGGTCCGTCCAGTCAGGAGCCAGTACGCCAGCAATCCCACAGCGTAGACATCGCTGGCGGGAGTCGCTGCGGCGCCGAGCTTCCGTTCCGGGCTCAGGGACTCATAGGTCGCCAACAGGGCGCGCTCGCGCTGGTCCATCGTCGGCGTGCCGCCGAGTCCGGCAAGGGCACCCCGCTGCGCCTGTGAGCACAACCATTCCTTGGGACCCGGTTCGGCCACCAGGAACCGCTGGCTCCGGATATCGTCGCCACCCGCCCCCACCAGGATGTTGGGAGGCTTCACATTGCCATGCACCAATCCATGGTCGTGGACCCGGGCCAAGCCGGCGAGAACGGCGCGGACAATACCCACGGTTTCCGCCGGCGGGATTCCGCCAGCGTGGGCACGGGCGTGTTCGACCAAGGACTGTGCCCCATTCCCGCCGCCCACCAACTCCATCCGCAGCCATGGTCGTCCATCGGTCTCGCCGAAGCCATCCACCCGGACCATGCCCGGGGGTTGCAGGCTGGCAAGCGCTTCGGCGTCCTGCCGGAAGCTCGCCCACGCCGAGGGGTCTTGGAGCAACCCGGCAGGCAACAGCTTCAGAGCATCGTGCCGGACTGGGGACCCGTGCTCCACTTCGTACACCTCCCCGGTGCCACCGCACCCCAGAAACCGGACGATCCGGTGCTCCCCGAACGCATCACCCGCCGCCAGTACCTGCCCCTGCGGCAATACCGGAATCACCCCCGAGTCAGACTCTCGTTCCGCCATTCTCGCCGACTGCCCCTGTGGTCAGTGCCAGTCACGGTCTTGCCATAGGGAAACACCATACCGCAACCCGCCCGAAGGGGCAATCGGCGGGGTAATCCCGGAAGACGGAAACTGCGGGCAAGGAAACCAGCGTTGGTTCGCCAACTTGCCATCATCGATGGACATCGCCTCCCTTGAGCCCGGCGCGGAAGCGGCTATGTTGGGGGTTTTGTTCCGAGTAGAGGCCGTTGCGTCCATGCCTGTTGTCGAATCTACGTACCGCGCGCCGCTGTTGCTGGGAAACCGCCATGTGCAGACCTGCCTGCCAACCTTGTTCCGCAAGGTCGAGGGGGTGGCCTATGAGCGGGAGCAACTGGCTTTGCCCGACGGGGCGTTTCTCCATCTGGACTGGTCGCGGATAGGATCGCGGCGGCTGGCGGTGCTCTCCCATGGCTGGGAAGGACACACCCGGCGCTGCTACATGTTGGGCATGGTGCGCGCCCTGAACCGAGCTGGCTGGGACTGCCTCTGCTGGCAGTTCCGGTGGTGCGGCGGCGTCACCAACCGCACCCCCGCCTGCACCCACAACGGGTCGGTGGACGATGTGCGGGCGGTGGTGGACCACGGCCTTGCCTCGGGCACCTATGACACGGCCGCCCTGGTCGGCTTTAGCATGGGCGGCAACCTCAACCTGAACTACCTGGCCCGGGACCCCGACCGGGTGCCGTCGGTCGTGCGCGCCAGCGTCGGCTTCTCGGTACCGGTGGATCTGGAGAGCTGCTCGCGGTCGCTGATGCAACCGGCCAACGCGCTCTACCGCCGCCGGTTCTTCCACGCCCTCTGCGGCAAGATCCACCGCATGGCGGCAGCCTTCCCCGGGCAGGTGGACGCGACCGGGGTCGAGGAGATCACCGATTTCGCCGTCTTCGACGACCGGTACACCGCCCCGCTGCACGGGTTCGCCGACGGGGCAGACTACCGGCGGCGGGCGAGCTCCCTGCCCATCCTCCACCAGATCCGCGTGCCGTCCCTGATCGTCAACGCGGCAAACGATTCGTTCCTGTCCCCGGCCTGCTATCCGTACCCGGTGTGCGAGGCCAATCCGAATCTCTTCCTCGAAGTCCCCAGCACCGGCGGACACTGCGGATTCGTCGATTTCCGGGACGGCGAGTACTGGTCCGAAGTGCGGGCGCGGGAATTCCTGGCGGAGACGGCGCAGTGACCCCTCTCCATGGCCAGCCCCTGCGCGCCTGGGGATTCCGAGCGTTCCTGGCGACCCTCTTCTTTGGGGCGTTCAACGACAACCTCTTCAAGCTGCTCATCTGCTTCCTCGCCACCCGGCTGTACGAGGGCAAGGGGGGGCAGGTCTTTGTGCCGCTCGCCGGGGCGATGCTCACCCTCCCCTTCCTGATCTTCTCCTCCTGGGCCGGACACGTGGCCGACCACTTCAGCAAGAAGCGGGTGATGGTCTGGGTGAAGATCGCGGAGATCACCATCATGAGCGCCGGCTTCGTGGCCTTCTGCCAGCGCAATCCCCGGATGCTGCTGGTCCTGCTCTTCCTGATGGGCGCGCAGAGCGCGTTCTTCGGGCCGGCCAAGTACGGATTCCTGCCCGAGACCCTGCCCCCGGAATGGCTGTCGCGCGGCAACGGCCTGGTCCAGATGTGGACCTTCCTGGCCATCATCCTGGGCACCGCCTGCGCGGGTGCCCTGGCCTATGTCTTCTCCGATCTGCGTTGGGGGGCCCTGGTCTGCGTGGGGGTGGCGGTGAGCGGCACACTGACCAGCCTGGGCATAACCCATACGCCGCCGGGCCACCACCAGGCCAGGACCGCAGGTCGCGGCCTGCCCACAATCTGGCGGACCCTGCGCGAAATCGGCCGCCACCGGATTCTCTTCCGGAGCCTGGTGGGCAGCGCCTATTTCTGGTTCCTCGCCGCCCTCTTCCAACTGAATATCCTGCTCTATGCCCAGGAGGAGATGCACGCCTCCGAACTGCTGGTCGGCATTCTGACCGCCACGGTGGCGCTGGGCATCGGCTACGGCAGCAACCTGGCCGGACGCATCTCGGGCGACCATATCGAGTTCCGGCTGGTGCCGCTGGGAGCCCTGGGCATTGGCACCTTTGCCGCGCTGCTGTTCTTCCTGCCGGGACACCACCTCCTGGTCATGCTGTGCCTGGCCTGCCTAGGCCTCAGCGCGGGCTTCTTCAGCCTGCCCCTGACCACCGCCATGCAGCGCTACAGCCCGGCCGATAGCCGGGGACGCTATCTGGGGACCGACAACTTCGTCACCTTCAGCGCCATGACCCTGGCTTCCGGCTTCCTGGCTCTGGTGCTGCTGCCCGACTGGGTCCGTCCCGGCCATGTCTTCCTGCTGAGCGCCATCGCCACCTTCACGGTCGTGGTGTTCATCTTCCGGCGCGATCCGCCCTTCCTGTCCCGGTTCGCCATGTGGCTGATCCCGGCCCCCTTCTACCGCATCGACGTGCAGGGCGTGGAGAACGTGCCGGAAACCGGCGGCGCGCTCCTGGTCTGCAACCACATCTCCTTCGCCGACGCCCCGGCGGTGCAGACGGCCCTGCGCCGTCCCGTCCGCTTCCTGATCCACAAGTCCTACTACGAGAAGCCGTTCTTCCGGTTCTTCGCCAGTCGCCTCAACTGCATTCCCGTGGCAGCGGAAGACCGGCCGAAGGAGCTGATCTCCTCGCTGCGGGCGGCCACCGAGGCCATCCAGAACGGCGATGTGGTGTGCATCTTCCCGGAAGCCATGATCTCCCGCCTCGGCGTACTGCTCCCCTTCCGACGGGGCATCGAACTGGTCATGCGGCGGCTTGACGCCCCCATCATCCCCATCGCCCTCGGCGGCCTGTGGGGAGACCAGCTGAGTTTCCGCTGGGGGGTGCCGGTGAACCTGCGCCGGTGGCTGGCCCGCCCCCTGCGCCAACCCGTCGTGGCCCGGATCGGTTCTCCCCTCCCCGCCAACACGCCCTCGTGGGCGATACACGAGAAGGTGGCGGAACTGCTGGTCGCCGCCGAAGCCGACCTGCCCTCCCTGCCCGCGCCGGGCGAACTACTCCTGCGCCGGGCCGCCGCCGGGCGGGGGGCCAATGGCGACCTGCCCGAGGCAACCCGCTGGCTGCGCCCCCGGGCCGTCCAGGCCTTGGCCACGGCCTGGCTCCTGCGCTCCCGCTTGGCCGGCCACGACCGGGTTGCCCTGTCCCCCACGGTGGATTGGGTGCGGGGATGCGATGCCCTGGCCCTGCTGGGCAAGATGATCGCCGCGCCCGATGACCCGGCGGCACTCCAACTCGGCGAACTGCCCAGGCCCGGGGTCCTGGACCGCTTCCGGGCCAGCATGGCCCTGACGCTCTTCCCTGCCGCCTTCCTGGCCCGCCGTTGCGGCGGTCGGCCACAGCCGTCCGGCATCGAAGCCACCGCGACCGCACAGCGGATCGCCCACGCCTTCCGGATCGGCCCCGAAGACACGGTGGTCTGTCCGGGTTCGTCGCCGCTGGCGCCCTGGCTGCCCCTGGTCTGCGGCTGCCGCTTGGCCGCGGAGAAAGGCACGGTGCTTCTGGGGAGTCCGGATGCCCTGCGGAGCATGCCGGCGACCGGCTGGCGGCTGATCGTGGCCGCAATCGCCGATGGCACTGCCATCCCGACCGATCTAGCCAGCCGCTTCGGGGACAGACTCCACGTGCTAACCATGGCCTCCGACGGGCTCACCCCTCTGCATGGCGAGCTTCCCGAAGCACTCGACGGCATGGTCCATCAGCTCGGACGGCAGCCTGGGACCCAGGGCCTCGCCCTGCCGGGAACCGTGATCCGCGCCACCGACGGGAGCGGGACACCCCTGGCGCCCGGAGTCGCCGGTACCCTCCAGTTGCTCCACACCGATGGCCTCCGCGCCATCGGCTCCGGCTGGGTGGACGAGAACGGTTTCATCACCCGCACGAGCTAGCCACGGCAACCGGCCCAAATCGGCACCCCTCCTCCCTTGCCATGCGCACGGTCGCCGTGTATTCTTATGCAAGGGGAGAATCGGCACGTCGCCGAGGAGGCCCAATGCCGTGGAGAGAACCCGCCGGGAAGTCGGCCGCCAGCGCGGTCGGCACAGCAACCCGGACCCATTCGCAACCTGATCTGGAGATCCCGAACATGATTCCTTCCCTCCCGCGTCTTGTCGGCAGTTGTCTGGCGGCGGCCCTCTTCTGCCTTGCCTGCGACGTCCGCGCGGCCGGCGATCTGAAGACCGCCTTGGCGGCGGTGCGGGTCCCCGGTTCCGACCTGGAACTGGTCGTCAATGCCGCCCAGAGCGAGAACGCTCCCTTCAACCAGCAAGTGAAGGAGATGAAGAAGCAGTTCGAAGGCGAGATGGATGCCCAGGCCCTGGCCATGGGCAAAGAGATCGAAGCCGTGATGAAGAGCATCGGTATCGAGGAGGACAGCGTCAACTACGTGCTGGCATCCTTCAGCATCCGCAGCCTCGACACCCAGGCCGCGACGCCCAAGATTCCGGGCCTCCTCGCCATCGCCGTGAAGACGCCGCTGAAGGCAGGCGCGATTGCCAAGGGCGTGACCGAGTACGCCGCAGGGAAGGAAGTAGCCATTGAGCTGAAGGAGACCTCCTACAAGGAGGTGCCGGTCCTCAGCGCCGTGTTCGACATGGAGAATCTCCCGGAAGACATCGACGAGGAGGCGGCCACCTTCCTCTCCGATCTCAATCTGGCCCTGCCTGCCGACGGCTCGGTGGTCTTCATCGGCCAGAGCGCGCAGGTTCAGGCGGCCATCGACCGCATGCTCGGCGGCGACTTCGGTGCCCGTAGCGCCGGTCTGCTGGCGGCCAAGGCCTTGGTTCCCGAGAAAGCCGACTCCTACTTGATCTTCGACATGCCCGACTCCTTCCGCCAGATGCTGAGCATGCAGGCGCAGATGGCCGCCCAGAACGGCGGAGGCAACCCCATGCTCGCCGGGCCGGTGCAGGCTTTGGCTGGCCTCAAGGGTGCCGCGTTCTCCAGCACGACCACCGACAAGGCCGCCATGGCCTTGGCTGGCGACTTCGAGGCTCCCGAGAATGCCATGCAGATCAAGGCCATGCTGGACATGGGCGTCGGCATGGTGAAGATGCAGATCATGAACATGCTGGCCGGGGACCCCATGCCCATGCTGGAGAGCATCAAGACCAGCAACGAAGGCACCAAGGCCACCCTCGCCTTCGACGTCACCATCCAGGATGTCCAGAGCTTCATGGCCTTCGCCAAACGGATGAAGGCGCAGGCCGCCAATGCTGACGGAGGGGCTCCCGGCGCAGGGGCTCCCGGCGGTGTCCCCGCTCCGTAGACCCCGTTCCGACCACGCCACAACGTCCGCCCGCAGGCCCCCGCCTGCGGGCGGTTTGCGTTTTTGGGGGACCTCCCGAAAAAGAAGGAGGCGACCGGTGCAGCGGTCGCCTCCGAGAATGCGCGTCTCCCCTCGGGTCAGGAGCGCCGCGCCATCTCACACTCATGAAGTTTGCGTTCGACCATCATCCGGGCCGAGCCCGCACAGATGGCGGCCAGGCCGTAGGAACCGGCGTAGCCGGTCACCGGCCGGGCGCTGAAGCGACCGCTGACGGCCTCGATGCGGTGGTCCCCCTGCCCGGTCCGCACCACTCCCTTCAGCCGGAAGAGCAGGTTACCCAGATTGGTCGCGGTCCGGCGCAAGCCGCCCAGATCGAACTCCTCCGCGGCACCGAGCTCGAAACGGGCGTAGTTGGGATCGCGGCAGGCGGCGTAGTCGCCTGCGGGCCTCCCGCTCTGGCGCAGGGCGAACACGTCGCCGGCAAAGGCGGCATAGGCCGTCCGCTGCAGTTCGGCCCGGGGATTGAGCTCCCGGACCAGGGCCTCGGTGGCGGCAAGTTCCGCTTCGCCGAACAGATCCTGCTTGTTCACCAGCACCAGATCGGCAGCGCGGATCTGCGATTGGATATTGGGCAGGGTCTTCAACAGTTTGGGGAAGGTACCCGGGTCCACCAGGGAGACGACCGCGGCCAGCCGGTAGATCCCGTCCAGTCCGGTGTCCGCCAGCATCTTGCCGACCACGCCGGGATCGGCGATGCCGCTGGCTTCGACCACCAGGCCATCGATCTCCCCGAACCGTTCGGGCACCGCCTGCATCTGGCTGATGAAGTCGTGGATCACGCACCGGCAGAAGATGCTGCCGCCAGGAACGCGCAGCACGTCCTTGGCCACCTCGGCCACCAGATCTCCGTCCACATCCAGGGCGGAGAACTCGTTGACCAGGAAGACCAGCCGTCGCGCCTGTTCCCGTTGGGCCAGCGCGCGCAGGAAGGTGGTCTTGCCGCTGCCCAGGAAACCGGTGGCCAGCACCAGAGGAATCACTTCTTGCGCTCCTCGGCCACCCTGACCGCCTGGGCCAGGGCCGTCTCGTCCGGGATCAGGGAGGAAAACACCGGCTTGCCGTCGATGCAGATGGTGGGAATGGCGGTAGCCCCGAGCTTGGTCATGTAGCCTAGACCATCGCGATTCTTGATCTTATGCTCGCGAACCACCACATGGGACGTGGTCCTGGCCGCCTGCTGGGCAGCGGCGAGCATGTACTGGCAGGGCGGGCAGGTGGCGGAGTCCAGCGTGATGACATCCAGGTACACGTCGCGCTCGGCGGCGTAGCTGGGCAGCAGAATGTCGGCATAGTCGTCGGAGACCCCGGCGGCCACAGTCTGCCGGGCGATGTCGCGCTGATAGGGATCGTGGACCACTGCCGTCACGGCTTCCAGATTCTCGGGCGGCACGCCCCACGGCAGGTCGCAGCCGGGAGCCAGCACGAAACCTTCGGTCCCGCAGGTATCCAGACAGCGCACCGCATCGCGGGCGGCATCCGCCGGCGTGCCGAGCAGCAGGACGGTGGTCAGTTGCAGATTGCCGCCCACGGACTTGCCAGCGGCACGGGCCAGGCGGGCCAGTTCGCCAAGATCGATGTTCTCGTCCACGCAGATGTTGTCGCAGTGGGTCGCGCACATCACGTCGAGGTTGCGGGTGGCGTCGCCGCAGACGAAGAGGGAGGAGAAGGCCCCCCGCTGGCGAATGTGGTCGAAGACCGCGTCCACATAGGGGGTCTCGTACTGGACGAAGTGCTCGGGCGAGATCTGGCTGGTCATGGGGTCCACCACCGCCACCACGTCGATGCCGTGGTCGAGATAGAAATCGGCAGTCTTGATGGCCACGTCGCGACAGTAGGCGAGCAGTTCGCCCACCTTCGCCGGGTTGTCGTACATGTCCAGGAAGATGGTATTGCCCAGCAGGTGGAGAGCCAGGGTGAAGGGACCGGTGATGAGACCGTAGAAGGCCACCTGGTCGCCATGCAGCTCGCGCAGGCGGTCCAGGGCCTCGCCGATGAGCGGGAAACGGCCCTTGGCCGTGTCGTACGCGGGCAGATCTGCCAGGGAGAGCCCCATTTCCAGGGGATGGGTCAGCACCGAGGGCGGTCCCTCGTTGCTCCAGTTCAGCTCGCAGCCAAGGACCTCCGCCTCGATCTGCACGTCGAAGACCACGGGAATGCCGTCGGGCTGGTAGCGCCCGATGGCCCGGGTGAGTCCCTGGACAAGGAGGTCCGCCGATTGGAGATACTGCTCGGCGGTCACGCCAAGAAGCTGGCCGCCATGCACGCCGACGAAGGGCACCCAGGCAGGACGGGAGGTCATTTCCCCGCGCAGGGCCGCAAAGAGCAGTTGCTTGTCGCTCATGTCGCACATCCTAGTCGAACACCAGAGAGCAGGTTCGGATCACCATGCGCACTGTAGAACCGGGAGAGGGTTGTTTATTGAACTGGATGCGATATTCTTTGTATTATCAGACAAAAAACGCGATTCCGGAGTTCCTTCGCATGCTCGGTTCCCGACAGCAGGCACGAGTCGCTAGCCTGATTGGCCAATGCGCCGAATTCCTCCCCGGCGGCTGTGTCTTCGTGCCCCGCACCGGCGACGATGCCCGGCTCGCGGGGAGTCTCTGCGCCTTCTGTCGCGCCTGCCTCAAATCCGTCCCCCTGCGTACCGCTTGCCACCGGTCCATGATCAGCGGTGCCTTCCAGGCGTTGAGCACCGGCGAGCCCTACTACTTCCGCTGCTGGGCCGGCCTGAACACCGTGGTGTTCCCGGTGGCCCCCGGCGGCCGTTTGGAGGGGGCCTTCGAGATCGGCGGCTTCCTCTACCCCGGCGAACGGGAGGACACGGCCCGCTTCGTGGCCGAGGCGATCACTGGCATCAGCTCCCAGGCCCGCCGGGATCTGGTCGCAAAGATCGCCGGATTGCCGGAATGGAGCCCCGTCGAGGTACGCGGCATCGCCGAATTCGTCTTCGAGGGCCTGTTCTCCTCCGGCATCAACCAGGTCGACCAGTTCCGCGAGATCCACGAGCGCTACCGCCAGCAGCGGCGGCTGGGCGAACTGGTGCAGAGCCACGCCCGCTCTTCCGTGGCTCCCGGCGAACTCCCCGAGGTGCTTGCCGCCTTCGCCCATGCCCTGGCGTTGCGCGAGAGCGACGAGGTGATGCGCCAACTCGACGAGTTCTTCAGCCGGGTCATGCTCGCCACCTCGCTGAACGCCGAATACATGAAGGCCCATATCCACGTTCTGCTTGCCTATCTCGCCCGCGAGACGGTGACCAGCGGCGGCTATCCCCTCTCCCGCGCCATGGCCGAACACATGCAGGACCTGCGCGATCTTGAACCGTTGAGCGAAGTGGAGGACATCTGCTACTGGACCTTCGTCCGGGTGCGTAGCTACCTCGACCGCCTAACCACCGGCCATTTCCGCCGCGGCACCGTCGCCGAACGGGTCCTGGTCTGGCTGGAGGGTGCCTTCCGCACGCACGCGACCCTAGCCGACGCCGCGAGAGCAACCGGAGCCAGCGTCTCCACCATCGTCCAGGCCCTCCGCCGCGAGACCAAGCGCACCTTCCAGGCCCATCTCCGGGAACGCCGTCTGCGCGAAGCCCGGACCCTCTTGGCCGACACCGACCTCCCCATCGCCCAAGTGGCCAGCCAGTGCGGGTTCTGCGACCAAAGCCACCTCACCCGCACCTTCTCCCAGGAACTGGGCGTCACCCCCCGCCGCTACCGCCAACTCGCCGCCGGAGGACGGTAGGAAGAAGTGGAATGGTGGAATGGTGGAAACCGTAGCGCAGGCGTCCCGCCTGCAAGGGAATGCTGGAATGCGTCCCCCCCCTGGGAACGCCGAGCACCAGCTCGGCGATTCACGTGCTAGCTTTCCGGGTCCTCCCGTCTCTTGGGTCCCTTGCGTCCCTTTCCCTTCCCCCTTTCCCCATCACCCGTCGGCCAAGACTATCAGAAACCGGCCACAAACCTGGCAGCCGCCAGCCCCCGCACGAGATTGTTTGGTCCTCTCTTCCTATCACAAAGGAGCCCTGCCATGCTGACTCCCGGTTCTGTTCTGACGATGTCGGTCGAGACCCAGGTCGTGGATGCCTTCGACGTGCTGGTGGCAGGCGGCGGCACCGCCGGTTGCCTTGCGGCCCTGGCAGCAGCCCGCAACGGTGCCAAGACCATCCTGGTGGAGCGCTACGGCTACCTCGGCGGCATGATGACCGCCGGCAACGCGGGCCTCACCATGTACATGAAGTTCTCCGGTCGCGAGGAGGACCACGAGGCCGATCAAGCCACCCTCGGCACCAAACCCGAGGACGTGCAGATCGCGGGCGGCATCACCAAGGAACTCGCCGACCGGCTGATCGCCTCGGGCGTCGGTCTCGGCAACTCCGGCCAGGCAGGCAGCTACATCTTCACCTCCTCCGAGGACTTCAAACGGCTCCTCTTCGACCTCATGAAGGAGGCGGGCGTAACCCTCCGCCTCCACTCCTGGATCGTCGATGTGCTGAAAGAGGACGACACCGTCCAGGGCGTCGTGGTGGAATCCAAGTCCGGCCGCCAGATCATCCCCGTCCGGCAGGTGATCGACGCCACCGGCGACGGCGACGTGGCCGTGCGCGCGGGCGTTCCCTTCTACCAGGGCGTCACCCCAGCCGACGAATCGGTCAAGGAAGGGGCCAAGATCGGCGACATGCAGGCCATGGGCGTCATGTTCAAGATCGGCAACGTGGACCTGCCCCGCATGTTCGCCTGGATGACCGAGCATCCCGAGCGGTTCAGCAAGCAGCCCTTCGCCCGTTTCACCCTCCAGGAGGCCAAAGAACGCTTCGAACGGGGCGAGATGGCCTGCCTCAACGTCTCCACCGGCATCGAAGGCCCCCCGCGTGGCTTCCAGGTCTACAACCTCCCCACCGAGGGCGTGGCCACCATCTGCTGCCCCTGCTACAACGGCGACGGCCTCAAAGTCGAGGACCTCACCCGCGCCGAAACCACCCTCGCCAGCATGGTCGGCCGCTGGGTCGAGAACATGCGCCAGCTCCCCGGCTTCGAGCGCATCTTCCTCCTCGACTGCCCCCAGATCGGCGTCCGCGAAACCCGCCACATCCAGGGCGACTTCGTGCTCAGCATCGACGACATCTACCACCAGGTCGAGTTCCCCGACAGCATCGGGCGCGGCGCCCATCCCATCGACATCCATCCCCGCCCCAAATGGCTCAACGACCCCGGCACCGCCTATCCGCCCCGCTGGTACTTCCACATCCCCTTCCGCAGCCTCCTCGCCCAAGGCATCAGCAACCTCCTGACCGCCGGACGCTGCATCTCCGCCACCCACGAGGCCTCCGGCTGCATCCGTCCCACCGTCCAATGCATGATCACCGGCGAAGCCGCGGGCACCGCCGCCGCCCTCGCCGTCCGCGCCAACACCACCCCTCGCGACCTCCCCTTCGCCGCCATTCGGGAAGCCCTCCTCGCCCAAGGGGTACTGCTGTAGCATCCTCGGAGAGACACCGAAGCACCCGGCCAGCGCCGCGCCCGTCAAACGGCGCGGCCAGGCCACGCCGGGAGGCGCCCACACCGGAAATGCCTCCCTGCTGGCCCCCCGAATCACGGGGAAAAAGAAAACCCCATCCAGAAGGATGGGGTGGTACCGAAGGGGGGAATCATACTCCTACCTAGAACAGCCAAATCGTAGCCGTTTTTATGCCACATTCGCATTGCCATGGCGCTTTTGATGCATATCTTGGCCATACCGGACACCTTCGGGGTGCAACCCCCTGGCGTCCCCTGCAACAGGTCTTCCCGAGATGCCACGCGCAGGCCGCGTTGGCATCGGCAAGCGAGTACGGGAGTGCAAGTCCAGATGGCAACCAAGATGGTCAAGGTCAAGCTCTCGCTGGGAGCGGTGTACCAGAATGCCGAAGGTGGCACGTACTACTTCCGGTATCAAGTGAACGGCAACCGGAAGGTAGTGAGTCTTAGGACCAAGGACAGGAAGGAGGCCGTCGCGAAGGCGAAGGAGATGGAACCGGTCCTGAAGGCCTCCTCGTTGGAGGTGGTTGCTGCCCACGTGAAGCACGCAAGGGATTGGCAGAAAAAGCAGAAGTCACTTGAGCTCGACCGAGCCTGGGACACCTATGACTCGCACCCCGACCGAGCCCACCCGTCGACCGTCAACATCTACCAACGCTACCATTCCTACTTCGAAGACTTCGTGGCGTGGGCAAAGTCCGATGGCCAGATGTTCCTCCATGAGATCACCGATAGCGTCGTCTCCAAGTACGTAGACGTGCTCAAAGGCAGCAGGATCAGCGTCGACACGCACAACAAGCGCATCGCCCGCATATCCCATGTCTTCCGGACCCTCTCGGACTACACCGGCTCCGAGACATCCGACTGGACCAGGGCCAGCTTCCGCCGCAGGCCACGGGAGGAGATCGGCATCGAGGCACGTCGCCTGCCCCTCACAAGAGAAGAGGAGGAGGGTATCTTCGCCGTTCTGGAGGATCCCAAACGCCGCTTCGGCAACAAGCGGGAGCTGCGCGTCCTCTTCTACCTCGGAGCCTTCACCGGCCAGCGCCTCAAGGATTGCGCTCTTCTCCAGTGGCACAACGTCGATCTCGCCCACCAACGCATCAGCGTAGCGCAGTTCAAGACCGGCAAGGAGGTGACCATCCCCATCGCTCCCCGTCTTCTCGAAGTCCTTCGCCAAGCCCAGGAATGGCAGGAGGGCAGCTACGTCTTGCCTAACGTCGCCAGGCGCTACCTCATAAGGGATGAGAACGGCAAAGCAACCGGACCAACATACGTAAACCATGACGTCATGCGTGTGATCGAGTGGAGCGGCCTAGAGCCCTCGGTCAAGGTCCCCGGTCGCAACAAGGCTGTTACCGTCTACGGCTTCCACAGCCTCCGCCACAGCTTCGTCTCGTTCTGCATCGAGCACAACATCCCGAAGGCCGTGACCGTGTCGATCCTCGGTGCTGACTCCGATATCATCGACCAGTACTACACCCATGTCGGCGAAGCCGCCCAGGAACAGGCCATCCAGCTCATCAGCGGCAACGGCACCACCGTGGCCCAGCGCTACGACCGGGCGGTCGAGTTCCTGGCCGGCATCCCCGAGGACGAGAAGGACGCCAAGTGGCGCGAGATGGAGAGGATTCTCAGGGGATAACGGCAGGCTCGTAGGAATCCCGCCAGACTTCTGACGAAAGGCGGGCGGCTACTCGCTCGGTGCCGTACCAGTCGTTCCTTTACGGTACTTCCAGGCATACTCCGCCATTCCTTTCCGGTTTGGTTGACGAGTCTCATTCCGCAGTTCTACGAACCTCGCATCGGAGCCCAGCTTACCGTTATGTCCCTCTCCTGAATCATGGGGCTCCGCGAGATCCGGTAGAACGCAGGCAGGTGGTGCGCCATTTCTCGTCGGACGTGAGTTGCGGCAAGGGAAAAGACGATCTGGGTGAAGTGGAAAGAACCCCGAGGCCGACTGGCAGGAGTATCCCATGTGGATTCGTTCCGATCCTGTTCCTCTTGCCAATCCTCTTCGCTCGGGAGTTCAGGGCCCTCTTCCAGGATGAAGTCCAAAACGAACCAGGACTACGAACCCAGTGTGGAAAATACCAGTAGATCAT
>QKCY01000049.1 GCA_003245525.1 Victivallales bacterium
CCCACAGTCGGTGCCGCCGCCCAGGCGATCACCGCCGCCGAACAGCAGGTCGCCGCACTCAAGGAACAGGCCTGCAAGAGCTCGCCCGAGGCCTTCTCCCAGCTTCTCTTCGACACGGACGACCGGCTCGCGGCCGCCCGGAATCTGCTCGACCGCCACTGGCCCGACGACGCGGTCCTGCGTGCTGGAGTGGGTACCAACACCTTCGGCCGCTACGGGTGGCGCGACCGCTTCGGCGGCCTGGTCTGGGATGTGGCGGCCTGGGACCGCCTGGCCAGTCCGGCCACGCCCTCCCAGCTCCACGTGGCCCCGGTCGGTGGCACGCTGGCCAGTTCGGCAGCCCCGGTGGTCTCCTGGGTCTCGGCCAAGCATCCGGCCACCGTGCGGACCGGCGAGGGAACCGTATCCTGGGATGTCACCGAGAGCATCCTGGCCCCCGGGGTGCTGATCGAAACCCAGGCCTCCGCCATCGAGTTGGCGCGGGGAGCCGCCAATCTACGCGCCCCCGACCGGATCCTGCTGCCCATGCGCGACACCGCCCTGTCCCTCCGCTACCGGTCAGGGCGCGAACTGCCCCCGCCCGAGGACAACTGGCTGCTCCTGGCCTGGGAGAAGGAAGCCAACACGCCGCCGGTCCTGGTGGTCTTCGAGAAGCTTCCGGCGCGGCTGGTATGGACCGGTCCCAACCTCGTGATCCAGTTTGCCGGGCCGGTCGGCAAGATCGCCGTGGGCAGCTATGCGGGCACTGGGGAATGGTCGCCCGAGACCAGCCTGGCCTGGCAGGATGTGCCCCGGGCCGTGCTCCGGAGGTGCCGCGACCTGGCTGCCGTTCTTTCCCATTTCCCGGTCGGGCTCGAGGAGTTGTTCGCGGTGGACGAAGCCCACGGCGAGGTGGTAGTCAACGACCGGCTCCAATCGGTCCCCTTCGCCTTTGCCGGTCGGGTCACCAAACAGCCCGCCATTCCCCTGCCCCCCGTGCTCACCATCGCCGGGATGGCGGGGTTGCCGATCACGCTCCCCACCTATGCGCAGGAGTGGGACCTGCCAACCCGATCCGGCCCGTACCGTCTCTCCTCGGGTACCAGCGCCACCTTCCGCCTGCCCGTCAGCCGCTACGACCATCCCCTGTTGCCGACCTCGCCGACGGCACCCGCCGCCAGCCCCGCGCTGTCCGCCACCCCCACCCCCGACGACCTCTGCCGCCAACTGGAGACCTGGCCGTCGCTGGCTGCTCCCGACCGCGAGCGGCTGGGGCAGACGGCCAGGACCTACCTCGCCGGCCAACTGGCGATTGTCGCCGAGGGGAAGGTCTGCGCCATCGACCCCCTGAGCCTCGTCCTGTACGTGGACTTCGCGGCGTCCCCGGACGGGCAGGGCTCCGCCGCTAGCCTGCGCCATAGCTCCCTGCTCCTGGACGCCACCTATCGCTATGCCAAGTTCAGCGGCGATTGGGATTTCGTCCGGGAGCATATGCCCGCCCTGCGGGATCTGCTGGGCACCCAGATTGCCATGACCGATTGGGCCGCCATGTCCCCCCTACCCCGCGATGGCAGCCCGAGCGACTCGCTGCCGGACGCCCTGCGCGGGGCTCTTGCCATGAGCCAGATGGCCGAGGCGACGGGTGACTGGGAGGTTCTGCGCCTCTCCCGCTATCTCACCGCCCGCCTGCTCGTCCCCTACGGCGGCAGCTTCCTCGCTGGGCAGGACCTCGCCGGCGCTCGCTGGAACGAGCACGGTCTGCCAGCGGGTTGGTCGGGCGTCCCGTTCGGGCAGGCCGTCGCCCGCGTGGCCGCCCAACCAATCATGCCGGAATTGCTCGATGCCGCCACCGCAACCTGCCAACAGGAGACCCGCGCCTGGCTGCAAACCACCCTCCCCCGGCAGTTCCCGGACTGGGCCAACCAGGGCTCCGCTACCAGCGATTACCATTCGCTCCTGCGGCACCTCGCCATCCCGGTCCCCGGAAACGAGGGCGCACCCCTCCCTCCCATCGGGTTGGCCGAATGGCAGCCTGCCGCTTTGGGATCGTTCACCTATGATAGCGGGACGGGAACCGCCCGGCTGGAACTGAGCGGAGCCACCCGGCTTCGGTGTACGGCCACCCGTCCGCCCGCGGACATTCTCGACCATTGCACCCCCCTGCCCCACAGTTCCTGGCTGTACTCCTTCGAGCAGGGCCGCCTGATCGTCGCCCTGGAAGCAGGCCCCCACGAACTGGAGTTCCAGTTCGCCGCCGTGACCCAGCCAGCGCCCCCCCAGCCGTAGTGCAACGTCCGGCGACTACCGGGGCAGGCAAGCCCCCGCCGGGGAGCCTGTTGCCTGCCTCGTTCCTCGCTGGCCCCAGAACAAGATCGCTACACCAAGCCCCCCGGCCCCAGCCAGCGTCGAGCCGAGACCGGGTTCTTGCCGCAGTCCTACCCATAGCGGACCCGCTCCCGGAACCTCGCGGCCCCGGGCACGGTGCCCGTGTGGTCCGCTAGTAGACCTGGGTGGCTTCCGTCTCCTTCACCGGACGCTTCAGTTCGTCCGTGGTCAGTTGGACGGCGAAACGGACATCTCCTTCCTTCACGCCCTTGACCTTGACCTGCCAGACCGCCTTGGCCTTCGGCGCGAGGCTGGCAACCGGCTCGAAGGTGACAACGCCATCCACGCAGGTACCCACGGATGCGCCGCCAGCGGACAGGAAGACCTCGTTGTCTTCGATCGTGCAGACGATCTTGATGTTGGTGTCGGGAGCCGTTCCCTGGTTGGTGGCGGTAACCGTATAGGTCTCGGTGTCGCCTACGCTCAGCGGATCGGCCTCGTCGACCACCTCGAGGAGGATGGCGGCCTTGCCGATCATATCGGTGGTGGAGGCGGCCGAGACGGCCTCCGCACAGGTGGCCATGGCAGTGGCGCGATTGGTGATCCGACCATGGCCGACAGCCCTGCCAGTGACCCCGACGGCAAACGTCGCGCCCGGGGCCAGCGAAGCGGCCGTCCAGCGCACCCTGCCCTGGGCGAACACACCGCCGTTGGAGGCGGCGGCGAAGGTGACGCCCTCTGGCAGGATGTCCTCGACCACGAGGTTCGTGGCAGGAGCGTCGCCCTTGTTGGTGACCTCGATGTTGTAGACGACATCGCGACCGGAGAACTGGCTCTTCGTGCCGGTCTTGGTGATACCCAGCACCGGACGGTGGACCTTGACGATGGCCGTGTCCTCGGCCCTGAAACTACCAGCGAAGGCAACGGCCTTGTTGGTGAACGTGCCGGTGCGCGTGGCCTTGGCGACCAGGCTCATGGTCCTGGACTGGCCTGCCGCAAGCGAGCCAGCGTCGAAGGCAACCTGGGTGCGGCCGTCGGCAGTCGCCCAACCATCCGGCAACGTGTCCACGACCTTGACATTCTGGATCGTACCCGTGCCGGTGTTCGCGACCACCAGCCGGATCGGGATGTCGTCGCAGACCAGCACATCGCTGGGCATGGTCTTCTGAAGCGCGAGCTTGGGCTCCACGGCAACAAAAGCGATACAGCAGACCGGCGAGTAGGTAACCCTGGCGCAACTGACGAAGGGGCCGCCCTTGGTCGGGACACCGCGGACCCTGACGGACCTGCTCTGCCTGCCGGGCAACTGGCCGAGCTCCCATTTGGCCTGGCGGGCCGCATTGATCTGGGCCCGCGGAGCGGAAGCGCTGAGCTCAAAACTCTCCGGAATCTGGGCAGTCAGCACGACCTCGTCCAGCGCGGAATCCGTGAGGTTGGTGACCTTCATCTCATAGTCGATAGCGGCACCCACGTAGACTTCGGCGGGAGTCTTGGTTTCGAGCAAGACCACGCTGCTGGTCACCTCGCCGGTGGGCATGGGAGTCTGGACCGTGGTCACCCCATTGGCCGTGGCGATGGTACTGTAACTACCGGTGGCCACAGGTCTTGGTGCGGGAGCGGGACCGGCGGCCTCGATGCAGGCACAGCCAGCCAAAAACGCCGCTCCAAGAACTGCTCTGAACATAGCGGCTGTCTTCTGTTTCATCCGGAATCTCCTACTGTGCAGTCGGGTTGGTGCACCTGACAAGCGTCTGCCGCTGGTGTTCCCGGCAGGTCCGTGGCGGAATGTCTCGATATAGGTAGAATCCCATGATCCGCCCGAAACGCAAGCATTCCGTGCTTTTTCCGTGGCATGGAGCCCTCTGGCGGGCAGGAGCCAGGGCGGGTCGGTCCCCCGGACCATGGCGCGATGGTTCGCGGCAGGCGGTCCACTTCTGCGACCTGAGCCCGTGGGTGCCTTGGGGCGGTTCGGCGCGCTGGCAAACCCCGGGAAAAACAATCAGGCACGGTTCGCGTATTCCGCTGTAACC
>QKCY01000332.1 GCA_003245525.1 Victivallales bacterium
AGAAGGAGATCTCCTACAAACCCCATGCCAATCCGCTGGTCGAGGGGCTTGGCTATCCTTTCTTCGAGGTGCAGGCGCCGGTGGCCTTTGGCGAGATCGCCAAGGATAGCCCGGCCGAGCGGGCGGGCCTCAAGAAGGGCGACATTCTGCTGGAAGTCGACGGTCTCCAGGTGGAGAACGCGGGGTTCTTCATCGGCCACGTCATGGCCAGCAAGGGTGCCCCCATGACCCTCAAGGTGAAGCGCTACGTCGTCGACGACAAGGGGGAACGCGGGACCGAACTACTGACGTTCACCGATCTCCGGGCCGAACCGATGACCATCAAAGGCGACACCGAGTTCCGGATCGGCGCGGGCTTGGACGATCCCAAGGTGCTGGCCTACCCCAACCCCTGGCAACAGTTCGTGGACGTGTTCAGCCGGACCAAGCGCACCCTGACCAGTCTGTTCGCGCCGGTGGTCAACAAGCGCACGCTGGTGCATCCGCGCCATATGAGCGGCCCCATCGGCATCCTCCAGATGATCCTCTACAAGGTGTTCACCGACGGCTACCGGGGCGGCCTTTCCTTCATCATCCTGGTCACCTTCAGCCTGGCCTTCTTCAACCTCCTGCCATTGCCCGTGCTGGACGGGGGGCACATCGTGTACTCGTTCATCGAGATCGTGTTCCGGCGCAAGCTGCCCACCCGCGTGGTCTACTGGCTACAGACCGTGTTCGCGGTGTTGCTGATCAGTTTCATGGCCTACGTCTCCTTCTACGACGTGCGGCGGGCACCCCGTTTCCTCCGCTTCTTCTTCCAGAAGGACACGGAAACCGTCGAGGAACCAGCCCAACCGCCACCCGAGGAATCGAGCCAGCCGGAGGGGAAGGAGCCGGCCCCGTCCAGCCCGGCCGCCGCGGAGACGAACTAGCATGGCCGGAATCCAAATCGCGATCGACGGGCCAGCCGCTTCCGGCAAAAGCACCGTGGCCCGGTTGGTGGCCGCCCGGCTAGGCGGCTTCTACATCAACACCGGCGACATGTACCGGACCGTGACCCGCGCCGCTCTGGATGCGGGGCTCGATCCGGATGCCCAACCCGACGCCGTGGTGGCTCTCCTCGGCAACCTGGAGTTGCGCTATCGTCTGGTGGATGGCGTGCCCGTGCTGCACCTGAACGACCAGCCGGTTCCCCAGGAGGGCATCCGCGCCCCCGAAGTGGCCAGCCAGGTGAGCTTCGTGGCCCGGATTCCGGGAGTGCGCGACTGGTTGCGCGAGCGCCAGCGCGAGACCCGCGCCCTCGGCACCATTGTCATGGAGGGCCGCGACATCGGCACGGTCATCCTGCCCGATGCCTCCCACAAGTTCTTCGTCACCGCCTCGCCCATGGAACGGGCCCGGCGACGCCTGGCCCAAGCCGGCGAAGTGACCGACGGCGCAACCCTGGCCAGCGTGGCCGCCGAGATCGCCGAACGGGACCGGATCGACAGCACCCGTGCCGTCGCCCCGCTCCGGCCCGCCGAGGATGCCGTCCACATCAATACCGACGACCTAACCCCGGACCAAGTGGCCGACCGCATCGTCGCTTGCGTCCAGGAGGGAAAGGCATGAGCGAACGCTACGCCTCCCTCCTGTACCGCGTGCCCTATGCCGACACAGACCAGATGGGCGTGGTCTACTACGGCAACTACCTCACCTACTTCGAACGGGCCCGCGGCGAGCTGCTCCGCAATCTTGGCCTGACCTACCGCGAGATCGAGGCGCGCGGTTTCGGCCTGCCGGTCCTCTCGGCCCATGTGGACTACAAGTCCCCGGCCCGCTACGACGATCTGCTCGAAATCCGCGGCTGGCTGGGGGAACGCCGGGCCGTGCGCATCCAAGTGAACTGCGCCGTCTACCGGAATGGCGACCTGCTGGCCTCGGGCCACACGGTCCACGCCTTCGTGGAACTGGCTGCCATGCGCCCGACCCGTATTCCGCCCGAGATCGCCGAGCTGTTCGACGGGGACCCCACCCAGAAGTCACTCTAGGAGCCCGCCCATGGCGTGGTGGATCATCTATCTTGGCGCTTGGCTCGGTACGGCCCTGTTGGCGACGGTCCTCACCCGGATCGCCCGCGATGTGGCCCCCCGGCTCGGGTTCGTGGACAAGCCGCTCAACGAAGCCCACAAGAAGCACGTGACCGTGACCCCCGTGTTCGGCGGCGCGGCCATGCTCTCCGCCTGGCTCGTCGCCATCGGCGGCGGCGCGCTCCTAGCTGCGGTCGGGGGGCGCTACCTGCCTGCCGAAGTGGCCGAGAACCTGGCCAACATCCGGGCGGTAGGAAGCCGTCTGGCCGTACTGGTCGCCTGTGCCGTGGGCATGGGCTTGCTGGGACTGCTGGACGACCGCAAGGCCCTGCGCGCCTGGCAGAAGTTCCTCGGCCAGTTCGTTCTCGCCGGGGCGGCGGCGGCCTGGGGCGTGCGGGTGACCGCCTTCGTCTCCGTGCCGATCATCACCTGGGGGCTGACGGTCTTCTGGATTCTGCTCATCGTCAACGCCCTCAACTTCCTGGACAACATGGACGGCCTGGCAGCCGGCATCGCGGCCCTGGCAGCGTTCCTGTTCCTGTTCACGGCAGCGGCGCGGGGCCAGCACTTCGTCTCGGCCCTGGCGGCGGTCACGTGCGGTTCGGCCTGCGGCTTCCTGGTCTACAACAAGCCCAAGGCCAGCATCTTCATGGGCGATGCAGGCAGCCATTTCCTCGGCTTCACGCTGGCGGTGATTGGGGCGCTGACCACCTTCTACACCCAGGAAAGCCGGACCCTGGCCCCGCTCCTCACTCCCGTCCTGATTCTGGGCGTGCCCATCTTCGACACGGCGGCGGTGGTGCTCATCCGCCTCCGCCTGCGCAAGCCCATCTACGTGGGCGACAACCGGCACATCTCCCACCGCTTCCAGCACCTTGGCATGACCCGCCCGGTCGCCGTCCTGCTGGTCTGCCTGCTCTCCTTCACGGTCGGCTGCGGCGCGGTGGCGCTGATCTGGCTGCCGCCAGTGGGGGCAGCGGTGGTGCTACTGCAGAGCGCCCTCGTATTCGCGATCATCTCGATCATCCAGTTCTACGTTCCGAAGAAGGATTCCTGAGTCCATGCTGAACCAGACCATGCTCCGCAACCTCTGTCGCGTCGCCCTGGCCGAGGATGTGGGCAGCGGCGACGCCACCACCCTGGCCGTCGTTCCCGAAGGCCTGCAAGTGTCGGCCAAGATGGCTACCCGCCAGGACTGTGTCGTGGCTGGCCTGCCCCTGGCCCAGACCCTGTTCCACGAACTGGACCCCACCCTCAGCTTCGAGCCCTGTGTCGAGGACGGCACCCGCTGCCAACGCGGCCAGGTGCTGGCCTGGATCACGGGGTCCGCCCGCTCGATCCTCACCGGCGAACGCACCGCCCTGAACTTCGTCCAGCGCTACAGCGGCATCGCCACCCAGACCCGCAAGTACGTGGACGCCCTGGGCGATTCCCCCACCCGCATTCTCGACACCCGCAAGACCACTCCCGGCCTGCGCGCTCTGGAGAAGTACGCCGTGCTCATGGGCGGCGGCCAGAACCACCGGTTCGGGCTGTACGACCGCGTCATGATCAAGGACAACCATCGCGAGATGGCCAAGTTCCTGGGCCCGGACTCCATCCAGCGCGCCGTCGCCGCCTGCCGCGAGCGCTATCCCGACCTGGAAGTGGAAGTGGAGGCCGACAGCCTGGACGACGTCCGCGCCGCCCTGGCCGCGAACGCGGAGTACATCCTGCTGGACAACATGACCAACGAGCAGATGGCTGAAGCCATCGCCCTCCGCGAAGGCTATGCCAGCAGGCTGGAGGCTTCCGGCAACATCACCCTGGAACGCCTGCCCAGCCTCGCCCATCTCGGCCTGGACTACATCTCCGTGGGCGCGCTGACCCATTCCGTGCCCGCCGTGGACATCGGCCTGGACATCGATCCGGTGGAGTAGGGTGGACGGAGTGGACTAGGGTAGCCAGCGTAGACAACCGCCTCCACATCGTCCACAGCGTCCAACGAGTCCGCTTCCTCCTCTCCAGGCTTGCACTCCACCGCTCCCACGGTAGTTTGTCGCAACCAAGTCGAGAGGAGAGTTGGTATGCCCGGCAACGAACCTTTGATTCCTGCCCATGGCGGGTATCGGCGGCTCAAGAGTTTCCAGCTAGCCCAGCTTATCTACGACCTCACGGTGCGCTTCTGCAACCGCTACGTCGATCCGCGCAGCCGAACCCATGATCAGATGGTGCAGGCCGCCCGTTCGGGGGTGCAGAACATCGCCGAAGGCAGTCAGGCTTCTGGCACGTCGCGCAAGACCGAGCTGAAGCTCACCAATGTCGCCCGTGCCAGTCTGGAGGAATTGCGCCTGGACTACGAGGACTTCCTCCGACATCGTGGGCTTTCCGCTTGGGGTCGGGATGATCCGCGGCGGCAGAGCCTGATCGACCGGCGTTGCGCCTCCGCTGACGAGGCGGCGGCTTGGATTCGAGAGAATCCATGTCCCGGAGCAGAGCACGTACCCCGAACTGGTCGCCAACGCCGTGCTCGTGTTGTTGGCGGTGGTTTGTCCTCTCCTTGATCGCCAACTGGCCAGCCAAGCCAGGACCTTCGAGACGGAAGGTGGGTTCACGGAGCGCCTCTACCGAACTCGTTCACGGCACCGTGGGTTTCCCCCGACGGAATGACGTGGACTTGGTGGACGGGCTTGTCCACTCAGTCCACATCGTCCACATCGTCCACGATTTCCTGTGCCGTAAAGACCTTGAAGGTGCAGCCGCGTTGCCAGGCGTCGGCGGGGAGGCCGGCTTTGCGGCAGAGGTGTTCGAGGGTGGTGCGGCGGTCCCAGCCGCATTCGGTGGCGACTTGGGGCAGGAAGACTGCCGAGCGGCGGCCTTTCTCAACCAGAATGCCGTGGGTGCCGACGACGATCTCGTCCGGCCCGGCGATCCGCCGTAGCGGGGAGAGGACGGAGATCTCCAGCGTTGCCCGCGCGAACTCCTCCGCCGTCAGCGGCTGGAACCGCCAGTCCTCGAAGGCGGCGGACCGGGCATTGCGGACGATGCCGTCCGCCAGGGAATCGGTCGCTTCCAGGTCGCCGATACAGCCGCGCAGTTGGCCGTCCAGGGTCAGCGTCACGAAACAGGCACCCGGCCGCCGCAGTCCGGGAGGCACGTCCGCGGGCAGGGAGAACCCCTGTTTGGCCAGATCGGCGGCAATCGCACGGCGCGCCAGATGGAGAGCCATGTCCCCCTCTTCTGCACTCAGCCCACCGGTCTCCGGTACCAGGGCCTCGCCGAAAGCAATGGCGGCGTAGCTGACACTGTGGCGCTCGTCCCCGGTCATCCGGCCCGAACTGGTATAGCCCAGGAGCTCGCCGCCGCACACCCCCAACTGCCGCAACACCCTCAGCAGAATCCGGATCGGCTCGGCCCCGCAGATGGTGGCTCCGGTGGTCGCCAGGAAATCGGCGAACCCCGCATCGTCCAGGGCCAGAATCCGTCCGATGCCCTCCTGGTCCAGCTCCTCGATGCGCTCGTGGACGTGGTCCCGGAACGGGACGAAGCCGAAATCGGCCCCGAAGTGGGTGAAATCGCTACTGGCCACCCAAAGCGTGGTGGCTTCGGGGAATGCCTGGGCCAACCGCTCGGTCGCCTGCCCGATGGCGGCATCGTCCAACTGGCCACAGACCAGCGGCACCACGGGAACCTGCGGGAAGAGTGCGGCCAGGAAGGGAAGCTGGTTGCCGCAGGCGTGCTCGTCCGCGTGGGTGTCGGTGCGAGCCACGAAGCAAGGATCGGCCAGCAGGCGGGCACAGGCCGCCGTATCCACGGGCACGTCGCCCAAGGGGGTGGCCAGAGTGGCATAGGTTCCGGTGCTGATGGCGGCGAAGGGCACGTAGTGGGAGGGAGCCAGAAGGACGATCCGCGCGCAACTCGCACCGGCCAGCCGGGCATAGGCGAGACCCGCCGTGGAACCGGAGTACGTGTAGCCCGCATGGGGCGCGACCACCGCCCGAACCGGCGCGGCATGGGGACTGGCCCCATCCGCCAGGAACCCGGCGACCTGCGCGCCCAGGCGTTCGGGCGAGCCCGGATAGAAACGCCCGGACTCGACCGCATCCCGCGTACCCGCAAACCGCGTGTTCATCCGCAACTCCCGATTGCCTTGGTTCCCGGGGAGGATATGGTTCAGGTTTTCCCACCAACGGGACGACTTCGCCCAGTACTATGCCGCCATCCCCGCTCGAAATCCTGTTCCTCGGCACCGGCACGTCCCATGGCGTGCCGATGATCGGTTGCGACTGCGCGGTCTGCCGCTCGCCCGACCCCCGCAACCACCGCACCCGGTCCTCCATCCTGATCCGCGTCGCCGGCCTCAGCCTCCTGGTGGACACCACGCCGGAGCTGCGCCTGCAGGCCGTGCGCGAGCGTCTCGACCGGGTGGATGCGGTGCTCTTCACCCACGACCATGCGGACCACCTGCACGGCATCGACGATCTCCGCGCCTTCTGCGAGAAGCACCGCATGGTGATCCCGCTCTATGGCGACGACAAGACCCTGCTGGAGATTCGCCGCCGCTGGCCCTACATGTTCCAGGACCCCGAGTTCGCCCAGCGCCACTTGAACGTAGCCCGGCTGACCACCTGCGCGGTCGCCGGTCCCTTCTCCATCGGGGACGTGGAAATTGTCCCGATCCCGCTGCTGCACGGGAAGGCGGAGATTCTGGGCTACCGCATCGGTCCCTTCGCCTACCTTACCGACTGCAGCGAGATTCCGGAGACCTCCGTCCCGCTCCTCCGCGGCCTCGACACCCTAGTCATCGACGGGCTTCGGCCACGTCCGCACACCACCCACTTCAGCCTGGGGCAAGCATGCCTGGCCGTGGCCCGGCTGCAACCCCGGCAAGCCTTCCTCACCCACCTCACCCACAACGTGGACCATGCCGCGGTGGACATGGCCCTGCCAGCCGGAATCCGGCTGGCCTACGATGGGCTCCGGCTGACCTGCCCCGCAGTCTAGCGGCGGTCCGATTCGGGAACCTTCAGCACCGGCTGGCTTGCCGGCACCGCGCGCTCCATGGCGACATCATCGCCGAGCAGATCGAGCCCGCACCAGCCAACCAGGAAGTCCGCCCATTCCAGCGGATTCGTTCCCACCCGTATTCCGCCCCCGAGGGCCAGGGCCAGTTCCACCTGCCCCCAGTAGGCGGCGGAGACGCGGGACAGCTTCACCTTCTCCTCGGACCAGGTAGCCCGGGGGATGCTGACAAAGGGAACGCTTCCCGCGTGGCGGTCGAAGAGCCCGTCCGTCTTGGCCCCCGCCGGAAAGGCGCAATACTCCTTGCCGCGCTCCTCGGCCCGGGGAATATCCGGCAGGACCATGATGGCGGAGGTCCACCACAGCACCCCCAGATCCATGGGGAATACCGTCTGCTCCTCCGCCAGTTGCGGGGGAAACCACTCGCCGCCCCGCAGACCGGTCACATCCGCGATCAGGGCGACGGGACTAATCTGGAGCGGACCCGCCTGGAGTTTCAGACCGGCCCCGGTGGTGAGGGTCAGCGTGGCCAGGTCCGCCGTGTCGCGGCCCCGGGCCGACCAGTAGTTGGCGCAACCACCCAGCAACAGGGCCAAGCCCGCCAGGGCAGGGGCGCGCAGCAGGGACAGAACGTGTCGGGGAGTGGATTTCACTGGTGGCGTGCTCCGTTCTCTGGCTTGCTCCTAGCGCCGACGACGACCGAACGAGGAGGCCGGGGTCGCCCGCGAGAAGGCCCAACTGCGGATGCCCTTGATCTGCTGTTCCATGGTCTCGGACAGCGGCACGATCTTGGCGATGCTGATGTCCAGGTCGCGCTGGCTGAAGGGACGGCCGTCGTAGTAGGCCTCGGTGCGGGCGGAGATCACCGCCTGCTCGATCTCGGCCCCGTTCCAGCCCTCGGTCTGCACGGTCAGCATCTTGTAATCGAAATCGTCCAGGTTGGCCCCGTTGCGGGCGAGATGGATGCGGAAGATCTCGACCCGCTCCTCGGCGACGGGCAGGTCGCAGAAGAACACCTGGTCGAAACGGCCCTTGCGGATGATCTCGGCCGGCAGCGCCTGAATGCGGTTCGCCGTGGCGGCGATGAAGACCATGGGGGGCTTCTCCTGCATCCAAGTGAGGAAGGACGAGAAGATGTGGGAGCTGATGGTCAGCCCGCTCTCCTCGATGCCGAGGGCATTCTCGATCTCGTCGATCCAGAGGACGGCGGGGGCGACCGACTCGATGGTGCGCAGCGCCCGGTGGAAGGTCTCCTCCGGACTGCCGTAGATGCCGGAAAAGACCAGGTTCATGTCCAGCCGGAAGAGCGGGATCTCCCAGAGCGAGGAGATCACCTTCACGGCCAGGCTCTTGCCGCAGCCGCTGATCCCCATCATCAGCAGTCCCTTGGGCACGGGCACGCCCGCCGCCACCGCCTCGGGAGTGAACATCCGCCGGCGCTTGATCAGCCAGTCCTTCAGGTTCTCCAGGCCGCCCAGGCCATCGATGCCGTAGCGGGGCGGCGAGAATTCGAGGTATCCCGACTTCTTGACGATGTTCTTCTTCTCGTGGAAGATCTCGTCCACCAGCTCCTCCTTGGTGGCCGATTCGTGCTGGAGCACCCGCCGCATGACATGGCCGATCTCGGTCTCGGTCAGGCCCTTGAGAGCCATGGCGACTTCCTGGATGGCCTCGTCGGGCAGATTGTACTTGGCGTCGGTAGCCCGGATGTCGGTGAGCTGCTGGAGAATCTCCTCGCTCTCGGGCGGCGGCACCTCGATGAGATGCACCTCCTTCTTGAGGGTCTCGGGCATCGCCAGGTCGGCGGACAGAATGACCAGCATCCGGCGGCCGCCCTTCGCGGCGTAGTACACATCGCGCAAGGCGCGGATCACTTCGGGGCGCGAGAAGAAGGGGGGCAGGTCCTTAAAGACGATGAAGCCGGGGATGTCCTCGCGGATCACCGTCTGCAGGGCCGCCACGGGATCGGTGGTCGCATCCCGGTCGCAGCCCGCCAAGCCCTCGACGCAACTCCATTGCCGCACCTCGGCCCCGGCTTCCGCCGCCACGGTACCCACCATGCGCAGGACCCGTTCCTCTTCGGACGAATAGAGGTAGACCACCGGGCTTTGCGCCCGGACTGTGGTGCGAATCTCGTCGAGAATCGTGGACATGGAAAGTCTCCGGGACAGAGGAATGGACGACACACGACACCGGTAGCATAGCCGGAAACCAGCCCGGAACAAGGCCGGCGAGCGTCGCTACCGTCGCCAGTCCGGTGCCATCCGGCAGGCACCGGCGGCCCGGTAGCCGTCCCGGTGGACCTGCCAGACAAAGGTGAAATAGGAGAGGTACTGGGCACCGACGGCCTCGATCCCGAAGCGCTCCACCGCCAGGTGCCGAATCGTGGAGCGGTCCAGTGCCGACGTCTCCGCCAGGGCCGCCAGGAACTCGGCCTGGGTCCGGCACCGGAAGCCGGTGACGCCCTGTTCGACCGTTTCCGGGAAGGCCCCCCAGTCCGTGGTCACCACCGGGGTGCCGCACATCTGGGCCTCGATGGCCACATAGCCGAAGGGTTCCAGGTAGAGGGTCGGCATCAGGACCACGGCGGCATCGCCCAACAACTGGGCCTTGGCCTCGCCCCAGACCCCGTCGTGGACCTTCTGCAAGGGGATTCCCGCCGCCGCACAGGCGTCCTCCGCCAAAGCAATCCCCTTGTCCGCCGCATCTTGTCCGGTGCCTAGCGGATAGTGGTCCGGGTCCAGGAAATGCGGGATCACCGTATCAAAGAACCGCGTCTCCCGCACCATGTCTTGGTAGTGGGTGTAGAGGGCGGTCTGATGGGCGTAGGAAGGAAAGACTCGGTAGGCATCGCAGCAGTGGTCGTAGCCGATCATCGCCTCGACAATCGGGAGGTCGTCCACCACCAAGTCGGCCTGGGCCGCCCCATACAGGGTCACGACCAGCTCCGGCTGGCCGGTCCTGGTCCGGGCAGCGAACGCGGCATTGGCCCGACGGGTGTATTCCGCGTGCCACTCGTTGCGGTATTCCCACTCGCCGGTGGCCTCGCCCAGGTCCACGAACTCCCCGCCACCGGGCAGCCGGGAACCAGCCATGCCGTAGTAGACGTAGGGCAACCCGGCCCGTTCGAGGAGGGTGCAGAAGTTGAGGCAGTTGAAGACCTGCGCATCCGCCGGTTGGCGGGACACGTCCAGCGGGTGGATCGGGTGGCCGAACACATGCACCCGCTTGATAGGACCAGCGTACGCCAACATGACGGTCTACTCTCCCGTCGGGAACAGGGACAAGATGAAACGCGACTCCGGCGGCACCCCCAGTCGGAGGCACGACCGCAATATAGGACCATCTTGTCCCCGGACGCAACGTCCCCTGGCAGGAGAGCGGGCCTACTTCCCGTACGCGGCGCGCAGTTCCTCGGCGGTGGGCTCGTCCCGGAACACCTTGCCATCCGGGCCGATGAGCTTGCCGGTGTAGGTCCTTTCAAACTCCACGGGCGTCACGTCGCCGCCACTGGTGCGGACGAACTTGGTGACCTTGCCTTCCTTCATCTCGCCGCGGGCCAGGCCATCCATCACCATGCACCCGCTGGTCGCCGCCAGCACACCACCCAACACCAACGCCATCCATGCCTTTGCCATCTCACGTCTCCTTGATGTGGAACTTGGAACGCCGTGGCCCAGCGGAGCCCGGCTATCGAACCTCGCGCCAAAATGCCGGTCCAACACGAAGCCAGAGTTGCGACGAAATGAGAATTCCGCGAGACGATATCAGCTCGGTTCTGGTGAGAACCCCCGTTTGGGCGTAGACTGGAATGGACTTCAATGCGGACCTGACGGCTGTGCCGTGTTCGCCGATATCCACCAATAAGGAGAAACCAATTATGAAACGCTCTTTTGTCGCCACCTTCGCCCTCGCCGTTCTGGCCACCGCTTCGGCCATGGCCCAGACCGAGCCCTTCCAGGCCAGCGTGACGCCGGACATCGCCGTCCACGACAGCTCCACCGAGATCAGGGGGTTGACCCTCAGCCTCTGGGGCGAGAACCCCCAACACTCCCTGGCCTTCGGCATCGCCAACGGCATGAGGGGCGAGAGTTCGGGCTTCAGCCTTGGCTTCCTCCTCAACTACGCCGACGACTACAGGGGCGTCATGTGGGCCTGCGTGAACTACACCGAGGGCGATGTGCTCGGTTGGCAGGGCGCCTTCGCCAACTACAGCGGCGGGTCCATGACCGGCCTGCAGACCGGCTGGGTGAACTACGCCCAGCAGATGAAGGGCCTCCAGCTCGGCCTCTTCAACTTCGTGGAGCAGGTGGACGAGACCCTGGTACAGGTCGGCCTGCTGAACGTCATCCGCTCCAACCAGCAGTGGTTCGCCAACTTCCCGGACGAAGTGGCGCCCGCCATGGTCTTCGTCAACTGGCGCTTCTAGACCCCATCGTTCTCTGGCAGGCGGCTCGCCGGACGCACCCCGTCCCAGAGCCGCCTTTTGTTTGCCGGGCCGGGCTAGAAAGCGGGGAACCGGCGGACAAGCCCGTTCAGCTCAACCCGCTCAGATTGAGCTTCCACAGCGCGCCGAGGTAGATGCCGCCGACGAGGACACCAAAGATACCCAGGAGAAAAGCCAGGGCAATAGGGACGAGGCAAAACGGGATGGCATACTGCCAACGGACGGACTCCGAACGCAGAGCCCAAAGACACGCTCCCGACAGAACCAAGGCAATGAGCAAGAACATAGTCTGAACCCCTTCCGCATGTTCACGGTCCCCTGGCCGCTGCGTCCCAACGGCTTCTTCCCCAGGAGGAATCCGATATGGCGGACAAATGTAGTGTTCTGCCATCGGGAGGCAAGCAAGGAAATCTCCGCCCCCCTGGTCGTCCCCCCATAGTCTTGCGTAGAGGCCCGGATATAGTACGAGGCTGAGCGGTCATGTCGCCTTGGGCCGGCAACCGGTGGACGTTCCGCTCCGTGGCTCCCTGATCGTTGTGCTTCCCGGCCGTTGCGCCCTTGCGTTTCGGGCAGGATTCCCCTCTATGAAGCCGTATTGCGTACGAGCCGTGCGCTGCGATCACCGCGCCACGGAAGACGAGATCTACTCGACTCTGGTCCGGATCACCGCTCCCCTCCAGCGTTCCTGGGAACGCTTGCAGGCTGCCCGGACCATCGTGGTCAAGACCAACATGGTCTGGCCCCCGGACGAGCTCCGCTACCTGGCGGGCCGCCGTCACGAACATGTGGACGACGCGGTCTTCCGCTGCGTCCTCCGCCTGCTCCGGGAGCGGACCAAGGCCCGGATTCTGGTGGCGGACACCACCCTCCTCGGCCTGGAACGGCCCGGTCGGGATGTGAACTTCCTCCCCATCCTGGAGGAGTTCGGCGCCACCTACGTGGAATGCAATGATGGTCCCGTCGGCTGGTTCGACGTGCCGGGGGGAGGAATTGTCTTCGGCCGCTACATCATGCACCGCGCGGTGGGCGAGGCCGATGCCATGGTGTCCGTGGCCAAGCTCAAGAACCACGCCTTTGCGGGCGTCACCCTGTCCACCAAGAACCTCTTCGGCCTCTGTCCCCTGCCCCCGCTGGGACGCACCCGCGCCTATTTCCATCACCTGGTCCGGCTGTCCAGCTTCCTGGCCGACCTGGGGCAACTCCTCCATCCCTGCCTGAACATCGTGGACGGGCTGGTGGGCCAGTCCGGGCGCGAGTGGGGCGGCAAGGGGCACATCTGCGACGCCCTCATCGCGGGCGACCATCCCATCGCCACCGACACCTGCGGCACCCATCTCATGGGCCACGATCCCCTCTCCGACTACCCGACGCCCCCCTTCCGCCGGGACCGCAACACCATGTTGGCGGCGGCGGAGCATGGTTTCGGCCCGGTGAACCTGGACGATATCGACTTCGTCACCGACTTGCAGCGCCCTCTAGGCCCCTTCGACTCCGAGGAGACCGATTCGCCGCAGACGGTCCGCAACTGGCTGTGGTCCACCTGCGAGCAGGCTCTCCATTTCCGCGACCACCGGGCCGACTACGTGGATCGGTATGCGGGCAACTACATCTTCCTCCGCGACCGCGAGGTGATCTGGCACGGCCCCGACACCAGCAATCTGGGCAGCCGCCGCAATCTGGGCGGGGGCAATCCAGAGAGCGCCCTCTGGCTGAAGTTCGTCGATCCCGAGGAAACCGAGCGCGAGCACTTTGAACTCTACGAACGCACGCTCGACCGGCTGCGTGCCCAACCCGGGAGCTAGCTGCCCATGAATTCCGCCGCCAGTGCCGTCGAAGCAGCCCATGCCGAGATCTGGCGGCGGTTCGTGGACCCCGTCCACCACACGCTGGTTCACTATGCCGGTCTTCAGGGCGAGGTAGTCCTCCCCTCGCCCGAGGAGTGCGCGTTGGGGAAGCCCAGCGGCATGAGCTGGTCCACCCCTATCGAGGACGGACCCTTCTTCGGCGGCCTCTACCTGAGCGGACTCTGCCGCCGGTGGGAAGCCCGGCGCGACGAGGAATCGGCCGTCTGCGCCCGCCGGATTGCAGAGGGACTCGTGGCACTGGCCCAAGCCAGCCCGACGCCCGGTTTCGTTCCGCGCGGCTTTGGCAGCGACGGACGTTGCCATTACCCAATCAGCTCCGAGGATCAGGTTTTCCCCTGGTTCTACGGTCTCTGGCGCTATCTCCGCAGTGGCCTGCCAACCGCGGACGAACGGGAGACGGTGGTGGATCTTCTCCAGGCCACCATCGCGGCAATACGCCACCATGGCTGGCGGATTCCCTGCGCCAGGCCCGAACTGGGCTACCGGGGCAGCTATATCCGTCCCACCATGTACGACTCCAGCCGCCTGCTGTTCCTCCACCGGGCGCTGTACGATCTCACTGGCGACGGCCAGTGGGAGGAAGGTTACCGGCGACATCTTGCCGAACCAGTCGGCCAGCGGAGCCGCACCCGGCTGGAGCTCTGTGCCGAAGGCATGGAATACGGTCCTCCGGAACAGCCGGACACCTGTCTCTGGACCACGGCCATGGCCCAGGCGGCCCTAGCGGGACTCGCCCAACTGGAGACCGATCCCGAAATCCGGTCCAGGTACGAACAGGGCTTGGTCGCCAGCGCCGAACGGGCGGCCGCGCACCTGGCCCGCGGTCTGCGCTTCGACCCAGAGATAGGACGGGACTTCACGGTGGACTGGCGCTTCCTCAATGCCTCCTGGCATCCCCAGGCCACCAGCGAGGAAGCCATCGCCCTGGCCCGCAGCCAGCTTCCCCTCTGGGCTGCACGCAATCCGCGCAGCCCCCACGAGGACGATACCATGCGTGAACCCCTTTTCGCCGCCTGGATCATTGCCTTGGCCCACCATCCTGCTTCGCTCGCCCGCCACCGCGAAACCATGGGGCGGCTCCTCTGCCACTACCCCTGGTCCCAGCTCTGCACCGCTACCTTCTTCATTGCCGAGTGCGTCTACTACGAACTGGCTTTGGACGCACTCTAGCTTCCTCCTTCCCATCCCCTATTCCCCGGCGGGAACCCGGATTATGGACATAGGCGATCCCGTTTGTTATATTCGTGGCGATTTCACAAACAACTCACCCAAGAGCTACAGCCGGTTTGGCGCGTCCGGGTTTTCACGTGTTTGACGCATTCCGCTGGATTCTGCGATCCACCGTTGTCCACCGAGCCGCTATTGGGGCGAAGAGGTGGGCGGCAGTTGTCTGCCTGGCCGGACTGGTCGTTGGTTGCCTGCTGAGTGGCCGGGCGTTGGCCAACGGCGAGGAGAACAACGAGGTCTACACGCAGGAGGAGTTGCCTGCCGCCTTCACCCAGAACGAGGCCGAGCAGCGGACCATCGTCCTCGTCGGCGACATCATGACCTGGAACCGGAGTCGGTCGCTCATCGAGGAGCATGGTCCCGGATATCCATTCGCCGGGACCCGTTCCCTGCTCTGGAACGCCGACCTGGCGGTGGGGAATCTGGAAGGCCCGGTCGCCACCCAGGCGGGACCGATCGATGGTGACTTCCGTTACCGGATTCCCCCCTTCACCCTGGCCGGTCTCACCGGCGCGGGACTGGACGTGGTCGGGCTGGCCAACAACCACGTCGCCGACTGCGGACGGAAGGGCATGGCCGAGACTCTGGGATACGTGGAGCAGGCGGGCCTGCAGTCCTTCGGCGGCGGCTACAACCAAGGCGAGGCCAGGGCACCCCTGGTCCTGAAGGTGGGGGAAACCCGGGTGGCCTTCGTCGGTGCCCTGGACCCGGAAACCTATTTCAACGACTGGGAGGAAGCCCAGAACGAAGACGACTACCGACGTTACGGGCGACAGATGACGGAACGGCTCGCGGCCACGGCAAATGAGCCTGGCGTCGTGGTCGCCACCCCCGAGAGCGTGGCGGAACTGGTGCGGGGGGCTTCCCGGCAGGCCGATCTCGTGATAGCCTGTCTTCACTTTGGCGTCCGTTACCACCGTCCGCCCACCCCCCGTCAGCGCGCCCTGGCCCAGGCGGCCGTCCTGGCCGGGGCCGATCTGGTGGTGGGGCACCATGCCCATCTCTGGCAACCGGTGGAAGTCTTCCACGGCGTCCCGATCCTCTACGGTCTCGGCAATTTCGCCTTCGGCTCGGCCAACCGCCGGGCCGACGAGGGAATCCTGGCCCGCGTTGTCCTGGCCAGGAACCGGATCGGGATGGTCGAGCTCTTCCCGCTCAACACCAAGAACCGCGATCCCGAGGTGGACTACCAGAGCAAGGTGTTCGAGGAACCAGCGGCCCGCGAAGTGATCGAGGATCTGGCCCGACTCTCCCAGCCCTACAACGCCCTCATTTCCTTCGCCGAAGGCCGGGGAGTTCTCCAGCTCCCCCAGCCCCAGCGCTAGTGTCCTCCTCCGGAAGCCGGCGGCCCTTTCCTCGTGCCCGGATGTGATCACCACGAAGGCACGAAGAACACGAAGGAAAGACAGAGAAATCCCGCGCAACGCCCGGAAACTCCGGGCGTTGCGCGTAGCATTTCCTTCCGGTTCCTCTTCGTGCCCTTCGTGACTTCGTGGTGAGCCTGGAATCAGGATTGGCGGATTGCGGCAGCGACCCGCTCCAATTCGGCCAGTCCGCCTTCGGCCCGGGCCCGGCGTGCCTGGTGGCGCTCTTTGGTTGCCGCCAGGGCCTCCCGGCGCAAAGCCAGGAGCCGCCGGGTCTCGGCCGGGGCGGTGCCGCCGAGGTTGGTGTGGGTCTTCAGGAACTCCTCGGGATCGAGGCAACGGACCACGGTTGCCGTATCGAGACCTGGGCGGCGGACCTTCAGAAAGTCCGCTGCCGCGTCCAGCATCTCCCCGGTGCATTCGTAGCTCTTCAGCCCTTTGACGCGCGCCTGCCGGATCAGCGTGGCCACCATGCCGTGGGCTAGTCGGCCACCGTAGCCGCACTCCTGCACCAGATAGCTGGCCAGCTCGGTGGCGCAACTATAGCCGGCGCGGGCGATGGCCTTCATCCGTTCCTTCTGGGGCAGCAGGTGATCCACCATCTGACGGAACCAGCCGAGACACTCGCGGTAGTGGGCCATGCCCTCCAGCACGCGGCCGGGGAGCTGGAACATGGACTGCATGTCGGCGAAGGGCTCCCCCTTCAGTTGGATCATGCACCGCACCATGTTGCCCATCACGTCCGCTGCTTTCACCCGCGTGCGCTCGAAGTTCGAGCCCGTGTCGCATTTCTGCGGCATAAAGGAACTGACCCCCGCCCAGGAGGGATCGACCCGGAGCATGTCGACCTCGTCCATGGCCCAGATGTTGAAGTTCATGGCGGTCTGGCTGAGCAGGATGGAGATGTTGGTCAACGCGTAGAGGGCGGTCATGGAGTGGTCCTGCGCCGCCTCGCAGTCGTAGGTGGGCTCCACCACGCCATCCATGCCCAACAGAGCCGCCATCCGTTCGCGGTCCACCGGCCAGGTGGTGCCGGAGCAGGAACCGCAGCCGCCCGAGTTGCGATTGGTGTGGCTATAGGCCAGTTCCAGTAGCTCGACGCCGCGGGATACCCCGTCGATGACCGCCAGCAGAAAGTGCCCAAAGGTGATGGGCTGCCCGTGGTTCAGGTGGGTATAGCCCACCATGACCGTCTCGGTGTTCGCTTCCGCCAGGGCGAAGAGGCTGTCCTGCAACTGGAGAGTGTCATCGAAGAGATCGAGCAGCTTGGTCCGCAGCTTCAGCCGCGACATGGGCTCTTGAAGGGTTCGCCCATAGTTGACCACGCTGGCGAGGTCCATGTCCCCATCCAGCAAGGGGGCCAGTCGCTCCTCGCCCGAGACGCCGCTGTCGCTCTCCCGCAGTTGGTCCAGGGCGGCGAGCAACCGAGCCGCCGGTTCCCGCTCCAAGACCCCCGCCTCGTGCAGGCAGACCACCCAGACCATGTCGGTCAGTGTCCACCAGGGCTGCTTGCTCTGGCGCTCCTTAGCCTCCCGTCCCACCAACCCCGACACCGTGTGCCAGGCGGGGTCCATGGGGGTGCCGAGCGACTGGAACCGATGGTCGGTGCGGGCCGCATAGGCCAAGTCGAAGAACTGCTCCATTCCTTTGAAGTCGCGCATGAAAATACTCCTTTGCCGACTGTTGACGAAGGCTCCGATTTGGCGATAGTATGCATACTAGTATCGATACTATCAAGGGATTCTGTCCAGTGAACCGCAGATTGGTCGAACAGATCGCCGGGGAATGCGGAGTCTCTCCGCAGACGGTGCGCAACATTCTCTCCTCGCGCCAGGGAGCCTACGCGGAACGCACGCGGGAGGCGGTGGCCGCCGCCGCCGAACGGCTCGGCTACCGGCCCAATGCCGCCGCCCGAATGCTGCGGGAGGGGAGCAGTCCCGCCGTGGGGGTGCTGGTGCCGCACCTCAACGACCCCTACTACATGGAAGTACTCCAGCACCTCTCCTTCGGTCTGGAGAGCTTGGGGCTGACCCTGATGATGGGCGTTCTGCATCTCAAGAACCGGGACGAGACACTGGCCTCCTACCGGGCGTTTCTCGATTGGCAGGTGCGGGCTTTCGTGGTGCTCCACCATGCCCAGGACGTGGTGGAGGAAGCGGATCTGGGCGAGATCATCGATTCCGCCTTTGTGATGACCATCAACAACAACCGCTGGCAGCGTTGCTCCGCCGTCTGGCAGGACCGCCAGGCCATCGCCCGGCTGGCGGCGGAACACCTGGTGGGGCTGGGGCACCGGCGGATCGGCTTTCTCTCCTACCAGGTCGCCAACCAGGACTACTCCGTCATCGAAGGGAACGCCCGTACCCGTCGCCTGCACCAGGAGCTGGTCCGGCTAGGCTGCGGGCTGGATCTGGCCGACGTGCATCTCGTTCCCCGTCCGGAAATCGCCAGCCCGCCGGAACACGCCGACGCCCTCGGCCTGGAGTTCGGCCGACAACTGGCCCGGACCACCGACCGGCCAACGGCCCTGGTCTGCTGGGACGAGCGATTGGCAGTCCGGGTCTGCCTCGGCTTCCTCTCCGCTGGCGGCCGGATTCCGGAGGACCTGTCGGTGCTGACCTACAACCACAGCGACTTCGCCGCCACCGCCGCCCTGCCCTTGACCACGGTCGGCGTGCGCCCCGAGGTCTATGCCCGCCATACGGTGGAACTCCTCCGCGATGGCCTGGCTGCCCGCCAACGGGGCGAGCCGTTCCACCGTCACCTGGCACTTGTCCCAGAACTCACCGTCCGCGAATCCACCGCCGCGCCAGAATAGGGAATGGAATGATGGAATGATGGAATGGTGGGAATAGAGGGAAAGCCAGGGCGGCTGCCCGCCTCCCGGGAATGCCGAGCACCAGCTCGGCGGTATTCCTGCAACCACTACTCCCCCAATCGCCGAGCTGGTGCTCGGCGCTCCCAGGGGCAGCAGCGGACCTCCTCAATGCCCCAGGTACTTCCACCATTCCACCATTCCACCATTCCACCATTCCACCATTCCACCATTCCACCATTCCAGCACTCCGCTAGGAGCAACCATGTCCGATACACCGAGCTATACCCAACTGCTGGCCGCCCTTGTCCTCGGCGGGAGTGCGCTGCCCATCACCGCCTCCGCCCGGCAGGCGGCCCGCAAGCTGATTCTGGATTCCATAGGCTGCGCCATTGCGGGACGGAATGCGCCGGGTGTCGTCGAGGTCCGCGACCAGATGCTGGACTGGGGCGGCAAACCGGAAGCCACGATCCTGTTCACCCGCCAGCGGGTGCCCGCTCCCCACGCGGCTTTCGTGAATGGCACCATGATCCATGCTTTGGACTTGGATGATATCCACATTCCCGCCTCGCTGCATCTGATGTCGGTCGTTTTCCCGGCGGCGCTGGCCACGGCGGAACAGGTCGGGGCCAGCGGGCGGGACCTCCTGGACGCCACCATCTACGGCATCGAGGTGGCGGCCCGCCTGGGCATGGCGGAGCGGAATCGACGCCGGAACGAGGGCTTCCTGCCCGCTTCCCTCGACGGCAGTTTCGGGGCCGTGGCGGCGGCGAGTTGGCTGCTCGGTTTCACGGTTGAGCAGTGCGCCCAGGCCATGGGGATCAACTACGCCCAGGCCAGCGGCAACCGTCAAGCCCTCTACGACGCCACCCTGACCAAGCGCATGCAGCCTGCCTACGGTGCCCGGTCGGCCCTCTGGAGCACGGCCCTCGCGGCCCGGGGAGTCACCGGTGCCCACCAGGCGCTCGAAGGAATGGGCGGCTATTTCCGGGTCTATCTCAATGGCAACGTCTGCGCTCCCGAGGAACTCACGGTTCCGCGACCCCAGTTCGAGATCGAGCGGATGGTGCTCAAGCGCTATCCGAGCTGCGGTGCTTCCCATCCTACCCAAGTGGCGGCGGAACAACTGGTGCAGAATCGCCCGTTCCGCCCGGACGAATGCCGCTCCGTCACGATCTTCGGTCTGAAGGAAGGGGGGATGGTCACCCGTCCCTTCGTGATTGGCGACAACCCCCAGGTGGCCGCCCAGTTCAGCGTGCGCTATGCCGTGGCTCTGACCCTCCTCCGCGGTCCCGCCCAGTTGCATCACTTCACGGACGAGGCCGTGCTAGCCGACCACGAAGTCGCCGAGCTTGCCCAGCGCATCGCCTTCGGTCCGACTCCCGACGGCCTGCCGCCGCCGGACTTCCACCCCGCCGACTACGGCACCTACTACACGGACCGCTACTGCGGGGTGGTGGTGGAAACTGCCGACGGACGGACCCTCGTGGGCTACGAACTGCCCGGTCGCCACTTCGCGCCGGGCGAACCGGATTGGGCCTTCGCCCAACGCAAGTTCCGCGAATGCGCCGCCTTCGACGGCCAGCTTCCGCCGACGAAGACGGAGTCGATCATCGCCACCGTCGACGGTCTGGAAACCACCCCCGACCTCCAGCCGTTGCTTGCTCTCCTGGCCGGAGAGTAGCTAGCGCTGGGGACTGCGGATGCCGAAAAGCCCCGTGCAGCGGATACTACCGAGCATCTCGCCGAGACTCCGGCTGTCGGGTTCGTGCAGGCGCAGGACCAACGGCAGCCCCCCCAGCCGCAGCAGGCAGCTCGCCGCAAACACCACGTGGTAGCCGGTGAAGGCATAGGCCCCGAGGTGAAACGACATGCTGGTAGTGAAAGGCTTGATGAAGGCCCCCGCCAGCAACGAAGCGCTGCCGCCAGCCAGTCCCATCGCCACAAACGTGGCGGCGGCCACGTACATGGCCCGGTTGCGCCGGGGCGTGCATTGCAGCGAGAATCCCCGGAGCGACAGATTGCCCGCCGCATTGAGGCAGCCGTCGAAGGCGTACATGACCGCGAAGATGGGGAAGTAGTACGGGAAGGAGGAGGGCAGCACGATGTACGTCAGCGGAACCACGAACTTGCACACGGTCACGAACTGCATCACCGGGCGGAATCCATGGGCGTCGCACACCCGCCCCCAGAACCCGGAGGCAAGGGCCATGCCCAAGCCGTGCATGACCAGCAGCAACTGCACATTCCGGGCGCTGTAGTTCATCTCGCCCATCAGATAGGGGAGGAAGAAGGGCGCCGCGAGCATGGTCGCGAAGCTCCAGTAGATGCGGTAGATGAGGAACGGACGGTACTCGGCGTTGCGGAAGGGCTCGACCAGGGCCGTGGCCAGCGGCAGTGACTCCTCCCGCTGGTGCTCGGGCTCGGGAACGAGGGAGAAGAGGAAGATATCGATCACCCCCAGCACGATGCCGCAGAGGCCCAGCACGATGAAGCCATGCACCACCTGCCCTTGCTGCTCGAAGTGGCCGAACCAGAGGGCGATGCCGATCTGCCCCATGATGTCGGCGGCGGTGATGAACCGTTGGCGGCGGCCCCAGTGTTCGTTGAAGCCTTCCTTGGGCACCAGATCGGTCATCCAGGAGAACCACAGGGGATCGCCGAGATTGATCAGCGAATCATGCACCAGCCAGACGCCGATGATCCACCAGACGCGCGCGGTGGGGGTCGTGAACAGTCCCGGTGCCGCCAGCACGCCGAGGAAACTCAGCCGGTGGAGCACGAACAGGGTCATCCAGACCGGTTTGCGGCGGCGCAGGCGGTTGGCCAGCGTGCCCGCCACCAACTGGCAGGCCATGGTGATCGTGGCCAGCCCGCCGAGCACGCCGAAGTGGAAGGGCTCGGCCCCCATCGCGAACATGAACTTCGTCTGCGGCGCGCCGATCAGGCAGCACCGGTAGTAGGTCATGCCCAGCAGACCAGCGAAGGTGACGATGCGCCAGTGCCGCAGGAAGCTGCGGGAGTCACTGGGATGGGACGACTCGTTCATGACTGACGGCAATGCCCCGGTTTGGGAAAACGCGTACTGTAATCCCGACTCCGGTCGATGCTCGCCCTGCCCCCGAAAGAAGGGCTACGCGGCAGCGGCGGCACGCTCCCGGCGCGGCCTTCCGGTCAGCAGGACGAGGCTGGCAAGAACCAGCCCGGTGACTGCCACCGGCCAGAAGTTCCGGTCCCCGCCATTCCGCGAAGTCAGATCCACGGTCCAGCCCAACAACGGCGCGATGACCATCGTCCCCAGCGATTTGGCCTGGGACTCGATGGACAGGATCGTGGCCCCCTGCTCCGGCAGGGAATGGCTGTCCAGCCGGGCCATCAGCAAGGGCCGCCAGAAGTTCTGGAGAATGGAAAGGGAGACGAACGCCACGATGGTCAGGGCATTCCAGCGCACCAGCAGGAGCGGCACCAGCGAGGAGAAGAGCAACCAGTCGAGCAACCAGAGGAAATGGGCCGCCCGTTCCTCGTCTCCCTGCCAGTCCACCACCTTGTGGGCATACTTGGAGGCGCGGCTGGAGAGCAGGTGCAGGACGAAGTAGACCACCCCCACCAGCAGGGCGGCGCGCCGCTTGTCGGCCACCGCAGTCAGGACCGGCAAGGCCAGCGCAGCCTGGCGAAGGATGGGCTGGAGGTAGTCCTTGGCCACATTGAACATGCCTTCGAAGCAGAAGGACTCACCCAGCAGGCGGCGCAGGGGGCGATCGCCCAGAGCTTGCCGCAGCGTCTTCGCCAGCATGGCGGCGACCGTTTTCAGCGAGAAATCGCTGGTGCAGGCGCCGTCCAGGGTCTTCGGGTAACCGAGAAAGTTCACGATGTTGCCCACATAGGGAATGATGCAAAACCAGAAGATGCTGGTGTAGTGGCCGCTGTAGAAGACCAGCGCCGCCGCGATCAGGACCGACACCGCCGAACCGAGCTTCGACCAGGACCGGGTGTAGCCGTAGACCTTGGTCCGTTCGCTGGTCCGTCCCTGGAAGCGCAACCAGTCGAAGATCATCGCCTTGTGCGTGCCCGTGCGGAAGGCTTCGCCGATGGCAAAACAGAACATGGCCCCGAACAGTACCGCCAAGGTCTGGCTGAGGGCGAAGACCACGAAGGAGGCGATGTAGGCCAGCGTCGACAGGATCATGGACCGCCGCCGCCCATAGAGGTCCGCCACCGCGCCGCTCGGAATCTCGAAGAGGTTCACGCAGATCTCGCGAAAACCCACCAGCAGGCCGATCTGTAGGAAGGAGAGCCCCTTCTCCCGGAAGACCAGGATCAGGAAGGGCTCGTAGTACTGCTGGTTCTTGAGGAATCCGTACAGACAGAAGCGGAAGAGCATATGGCCCCAGCTTTTGCCGGTCGCGGGCGCGGACTCGCCGGCGGAGGAGGACATGGACAGGCCTTTCGGGTTGGTTTTCGCAAACGCCCTACTCTACCTCCGCACCCGCCTCCAGGCACGGAAACCGACAAGGCTTTATGCGCCAAGCCGGAACCGGGGCGCATAGCCGAAGGCCGCCCGCGCCCGGTCGATGGAAAGCAGCCCTTCGCGCCCCGCGAGCGGCCGGGAAACCTGCGCGGCCAGATCGGGACGGAAGCGGTTCAGCAGGTCCATGGTGGGCTCGGGCGCGCAGGTGTCGGCGGCAGCGAGGGTATAGACCCCCATGCCCGGCAGGTCCGGAGATTCCAGCGCCTGGCGCAGCCCACGGACGACATCCATCACATGCACCCACTGGTAGAGCGTCTCGCTCCAGGCAGTCGTGGGCGGCATATTCTGGCGGAAGGTCTCGTGGCGTTCCACCGACCAGACACCGGCAAAGCGGAATGCCGCCGTGGTCAAGCCATAGGCCCGGTGGAAGGCGGCGCAGGTTTCCTCGTTGCACAGCTTGCTGAGGCTGTAGGGGTCCTCCGGGACCGGCGGAAAACTCTCGTCCAGAGGCAGAACGCCGTAGGGGGACGGCTTCCCGCTCAACCGCCAGAAAAAGGTGCCGTAGGCATTGATGCTGGAGGCGCAGAACACCCGCTTCACCCCCGCCATCCGGGCGGCGTCGAGCACGACGTAGGTGCCGACCACGTTGGTCTGCATGACCTTCTTCCCCTCCTTGGGGTAGCCCGTGGGAATGGCGGCCAAGTGGATCACGGCGTCCATCCCCTCGCAGGCGGCGCACATGGCGTCCAGGTCGGTGATATCCACCTGCACGAAGGGCCAATCCGTCTCCAGGGGAGCCACCGTCCGCCCGTTCTTGCCGCCGAACATGGTGGCGTCCTCCGGGCGGCAGGCATCGGCCAGCCGTAGGGAGTGGGTTCCCTCCAGTTCCCAGATCAGATTCCGACCGACAAAACCGCAGGCCCCCGTGATCAGCACGTTCATGGTGTCTTCCTCGTCGGGTTGCAGGTGGGTACGAGTCCTCGGGCACGACCGCTCCGCTAACCTGTCACGCTCCGGGCAGGAATCCAGAGCGGGCAAGCGCCAAAATGCCTTTCTCCTCCCCTCTCGCCCTGCCTGTCCTTGGCAGGGAGGGCAAGGACCATTACCTTGTGCATAGGGAATACTGGCACCCCCTGAGCATCGTCTCCAGGTGCCGAAGGACACTTCTGGTCATGAGCCAAGCCGACCGAATCCGCGAAAACGCCGAGATGTTCGAGCAGTTGCTGGAACGCCACCCGGACGCCATCCAATCGGTGGACCGCGATGGCTACATCATCTACGCGAACGCCACCGCCACCCAGTTGCTGGGCTACACGCGGGAGGAGCTGGTCGGGATGCATATCTCCCAGCTCTACGCGCCGGAACTGATGAGCCTGGTCAAGAGCGGGTTCCACCGCCTCCAACGGGAAGGCGAGCTCGCGGTCTGCGACAGCGCCATGCTCGGCAAAGACGGCCAGCGCATCGCCGTCGAGATCCGCTCCTTCGCCATCTACGACGACAACGGCGAGTTCGTGCGCACCTTCTCCATCGTCCGCGACATCCGCTCCATGAAGGCCATGCACGACCGGCTGATGCACGCCAGCCGTCTCGCCGCCGTGGGGGAGCTGGCCGCCTCCCTGGTCCACGACATCGCCAACCCGCTCAGCACCATCCGCCTGGCCGGCACCCTCCTCCAGGAAGAGCTCAAGATGGTGCAACTGGCCCAGCTCGACCCCGACTCCCTCAAGACCTCCCTCGAAATCGTCGACACGGCGGTCAGCAAGATCGAGACCCTGGTCGTCCAACTGCGCAACGTGGCCCGGAGCGACGAGCAGAACCCGAAGCCCTTCGACCTCGCCGCCACCATCCGCGACTCCCTCCTCCTGGTCACCGGCAAGCTCCGCAAGACCAAGGTAAAGCACCAACTGCGCCTGCCCGAGGACCGTTGCCTGACCCTCGGCCGCGAAAGCGAGATCGCCCAGGTCTTCATGAACCTAGTCAGCAACGCCTGCGACGCCATGCAGGGCTGCGAGACGCGCGAACTGGGCATCACCCTCGGCAACGAGGCGACCCCCGACGGCCGCCGCTGGCGCTGCCAGGTCACCGACACCGGCAGCGGCATCGCCCCCGAGAACCTGTCCCGGATCATGGAATCCTTCTTCACCACCAAGGCCAAGGGCGAAGGCACCGGCCTGGGCCTGGCCATCGTCCAGAGCATCCTCCGCCACCACGGCGGCGACGTCTCCGTCGTCTCCGAACTCGGCGTCGGCAGCACCTTCACCGTCTACCTCCCCGCCCTCGACTAGCGCACGTC
>QKCY01000495.1 GCA_003245525.1 Victivallales bacterium
CTGCCCTCCTTCGAGGGCGAACCAATGCCCCGTCCTTGGACGGGACTCCCTACTTCTCCTCGTCCTCGTCGAACATGGCCATCATCTGGGCGAGGTAGTTGGCGGCGGAGTCCTTGGTGGCGGGGGCCAGGGCGGTGCGGGGGGTGCAGAGGCGGACCAGCTCGTCGGGCATCTCGTCCAGGAAGGGCGAGGGCCGCTGGCGCAGGATCTGGCCCCGGGTCCGGCGTTTCTCCGCGTGGGCCACGACCAGTTCCTTCCGGGCCCGCGTGACCGCCACGTAGAAGAGGCGGCGCTCCTCCTGGAGGTTGCCCTCCTCCACCGCCATCCGGTGGGGGAAGAGCCCGTTTTCGAGCCCGACAATCATGACCAGCGGGAACTCCAGGCCCTTGGAGGCGTGGACGGTCATCAGGGTCACGGTCTCGCCCGTGGACCCCTTCTCCTCCTTGTCCTGGGCATCGAGCAGGGCGAAGGCTTCGAGGAACTCGCCGAGGGCGCAACCCGGTCCGTTGCGGCGCTCGAACTCAGCCACGGCGTTGATGAACTCCAGCACGTTCTCCTTGCGCTTGAGCGCATCCTCCTTCGGCTTGTACATCCGGCCCAGGCCGGCGAAGTAGTCCACGCTCTGCAGGAACCGCTCCACCTTGCCCGCCAGACCACCCGGTTCGGCGAAGGCCTGGCGCGCCTCCTCCAACTGCCGGTGGAAGGTGCGCGCCGCCTCGGGCGCGCCGCCAGCGAGCCGGTTGAGGAACTCGTCGTGGACGAGGAGCGACTGGAGGGGACGGCCCAGCAGCTTGCCCAGATCGCGCAGACGGTCGATGGAGACGTCGCCGATGCCGCGGGGCGGCACGTTGATCACCCGCAGCAGACCATGGTCGTCGCGCGGATTCGCCACGGTTTCGAGCAGGCTGATCGCGTCGAGAATCTCCTTGCGCTGGTAGAAGGAGTTGGAGCCCACCAGGGTGTAGGGGATCTTCGCCTGGCGGAGGGCGTTCTCCAGTACCCGCGACTGGTGGTTGGAGCGGAACAGCACGGCCATGTCGGGATAGCGGAAGCTCCCGTTCAGGTGGCGGTCGCGGAGGAAGTCGGCGACGAACTTGCCCTCGTCCTCCTCGTCCTCGGTCCGCACGCAGAGGATCTCCTCGCCCCGCGCCTGGTCGGACCATAGGCGTTTGGCATGGCGTTGGCTGTTGTGGGCGATCACCGCGTTGGCGGCGTCGAGAATGGTGGAGGTGGAGCGGTAGTTCTGTTCCAGCCGGATCACCTTGGCGCCGGGGAAGTGCCGCTCGAACTCCAGGATGTTCCCCACGTCGGCCCCGCGCCAACCGTAGATGGACTGGTCGTCGTCGCCGACCACGCAGAGGTTCGCCCGTTCGCCGGCCAGGGTGGCGACGAGTTGGAACTGCACCGAGTTGGTGTCCTGGTACTCGTCCACCATGAGGTACTGGAACTGCTCGCGGTGCTTGGCCAGGACGTCGGGATAGTCCCGCCACAACTGGTGGACTAGGACCAGCAGGTCGTCGAAGTCCACCTGGTCCATCTGCTTGAGGCGGCGCTGGTAGACCTGGTAGGTCTCGGCCAGCTCGTTGGCGAAGGGCCAGGGGTACTCGCGCACCTCGTCGGGTCCGTGCAGGGCGGACTTGGCCTTGCTGATGAGCGCTAGCCAGAGGCCCGGGTCGCGGCCGGTGCCCACCAGGCCCAGCTCGGCCATCACGGTGCGGATCAGGCCCTTCTGGTAGCCTTCGCCGCAGATCGAGAAGCTGTTGCCGTAGCCGAGCAGATGGATATGCCGCCGCAGGACACGGAGGCAGAAGGAGTGGAAGGTACCGATGGTCAGCGCTTCGGCGTCCTGGCTGCCGAGCAGCGCCGCCACGCGCTCGCGCATCTCGCGGGCGGCCTTGTTGGTGAAAGTCACCGCCAGAATGTGCTTGGCTTCGACGCCGGTGGCGATCAGATGGGCGATCCGGTGGGTGATGACCCGCGTCTTGCCCGTGCCCGCCCCGGCCAGCAACAGGACCGGACCATGCGTGGTCAGCACCCCTTCCCGCTGCTGGGGATTGAGGCCGGACAGATCGAGCGGTCGGCGGCTTGGAGACATGGTGCGTTCCTGGAACGGGGGAAAACCGGAACCGGGAGCTACGCATCCCGGCGAAACCGGGCTAATGTACCCGCCGACCGCAGTGACGGCCAGGCCCGCCCGCCCCGGTTCGGGCAGCCGCAACAGGGACGATTCCCATTTTCCATCGGAACCTAGTTGCGGGCGGCGGGTTGCGAACCTATATTCTCGGCTCTCTTGTGGACAAATACTGTTGGGTTGGTAGCTCAGTCGGCAGAGCAACGGCCTTTTAAGCCGTGGGTCCCGGGTTCGAGTCCCGGCCAACCCACCAAGCATAGTGTATACGCAATCCGCCGAATTCGGGCAGTACAGCGCGAGGTGATTCGATGAGCAAGGTATGTGAGATTTGCGGCAAGGGCAGGCACGTGGGCGGCTCCATTACCCGCCGCGGTCTGGCGGTGAAGAAGGGCGGTATCGGTATGCACGTCGTGAAGAACGTCAAGCGTACCTTCAGCGCCAACATCCAGAAGGTCCGCGCCAAGGTCAACGGCGGCACCAAGCAGATCCGGGTCTGCACGGCCTGCATCCGCTCGAATCGCGTCGAGAAGGCCTAAGTGCCTCTCCCGACGACAACGATTCCCCCAACGGACACGGCCCCTTCCCGGCGTGTCCGTTTTTTCTGTCTCCCCGGAGAGGACCCATGGCACGGCACCCCCTGACCGAGCTCTCGTCCCAGGATATCCTGACCGCGCCGAGCATTCTGGCGGCCGACTTCGCCCGGCTGGGCGAGGACATCGCCGCCGTGGCAACGGCGGGCGCGGACATGATCCATGTGGACATCATGGACGGGCATTTCGTGCCCAATCTTTCCATGGGCCCGCCCGTGGTGAAGGCGGTCCGCCCCGTCACCGACGCGCCCTTCGACGTGCATCTCATGCTGACTGATCCCGGTCCGTACATCGCCCCCTTCGTGGCGGCGGGTGCCGACCACATCACGATCCATGTGGAGAGCAACGGCGATCTCCATGCCATTCTGGCCGAGATCCGCGCGACCGGTTGCTCGGCGGGCATCACCCTGCGCCCCGGCACTCCTGCCGCCGCCTTGCTGCCCTATCTGGGCGAGGTGGACATGGTGTTGGTGATGACGGTGGAACCCGGCTTCGGCGGCCAGTCCTTCATGGCCGACCAAGTGCCGAAGATCGCCGAGATCCGGCGGCAGCTCGACGCCCTGGGCCGGCCGGTCCACCTCCAGGTGGATGGCGGACTCAACGTGGAGACGGCCCGGACGGTGGTGGCGGCCGGCGCGAACGTGCTGGTGGCCGGCAGCAGTGTCTTCCGAGCCCCGGAGGGAGTGGCCGGTGCGCTGGCCGCATTGCGTGCCGTCGACCAAGCGTGACCCGAGACGTGCCATCTTGCCAAATGCGGGCCGTCTCTTATGGTACGAATTTCCCTGGATAGCTGGAGAATTCAGCGAAAGGTTCCCTGCTTATGCTGTTCCAACACATCAACCGCCATGCCGACAAGCACCGGAAGAGAGTGTACCTCGTGCTGGTGGTCATTATTGGCCTGTCCTTCGTGGTCTGGGTGACCCCGCGCGGTTGCGACGGGACGAACCGCCCCGGCCCCCACAGCAAGGTCGGGCAGATGTTCGGCAAGACCATCACCCAGGCTGATTTCCTCGCCGCGACCCAGCGGGCCGTGCTCGGCCATTACCTGAGCTCCGGACAGTGGCTCGGGGGCGGGCGCAGCGACAACGACCAGATCACCGCCATCACCGTGCAACGGCTGATGGCTCTCCGCGCCGCCCGCCGCCAGGGGCTCGACGCGGTGAGCGAGGAGGAGTTCATGGGCTACGTGAAGAGCCGCCCTGCCCTGCAGGACAAGGACGGCGCGTTCGACAGCGAGAGCCTGAAGAACTTCCGCACCAACATCACCCGCAGCCTGCGCCTGACCGGCGCGGAATTCGACCAGGCGTTCCGGGAGAACATCATTATCGACCGGATCGAGGCCGAGGCCACCCGCGGCGTCATCGTCAGCCCGGTCGAAGTCCGCGACGCCTTCGTGCAGCGCTACGAGGAGTTCACCGTCAGCACGGCCGACGTGAAGCTCGACACCACCAAGAACGGCGACCCCAGCCAGGCCGATCTCGACGCCTACTTTGCCGCCCACCAGCAGGAGCTGCTCACGGCAGACGGCAAGGTGTTCCAGATGGCCGCGTTCCCCTTCCCCAAGGACCTCAGCAAGGTCACCGTTCCCGAGGAGCGCATCAAGACGACCTTCGAGCACGAGCAGAAGCTGGAGAAGTACAAGGACAAGACTCTCGCAGAGCGGCATGACGAGATCCGCGACCGCCTCGCCCAGAGCGACGTTTTCCTCCAGGCATACTCTGCTGCGCGTCGCCTGCGCGACGCGGTGACCACGGACGCGAAGGACGCCAGCCACGAAGATCTGCTCAAGCGCTTCGCCGAGGCTGCGGCCAAGGCCGGGGCCGTCGTCACGGAGACCCCTGCCGTCCAGCAGACCGACACGACTGTCAAGGGCTTCGAGGGCATCGACAAATTCGGGTTCCTCACCCGGAATGTGAACGAGAAGGCACCCCTCGGCAACCCGCTCCACGGCACCGACAACGTCTACCTGCCGGTCTACCTCAAGGCGGTCCCCGGCACCGTGCCCGAGAAGCTCGAACAGGTGCGCGCCGACGTGGTCAAGGGCGTGCTCGACGAAAAGGGCAAGGCCCTCTATCAGGAGAAGATCCTGCCCCACGCCGACGAGGTGAAGGGGATGGCGGACGCGCAGGCCCTGAACGGACTGGTCAGCAAGGCTCTGGAGGCGAATGCCGACAAGGAGCTGGAAGAACGGCGGCAGATCTACAAGGACCAGCAGGCTCTGGTCAGCCGCTATCTCACCCCAGCCTTCAAGCCCGAGCAGCGCACGGCCGCGGTGGTGGAGTTCATGCCCGAGGCCTTCCTGGACGCGGCCAAGGAGAAGATCGAAGACAAGCAGATCGAGTACTACTACAAGAACAACCTGGCGGACTACCAGAAGAAGGAAACCCGGGCCAGCCAGATCGTGGTCACGGTTCCCCCGAACGCGGACGAGGCGACGAAGGCCAAGAAGCGGGCCCGGGCGACGGAACTGCTAGCGAAGATCCGCGAGCAGGGCGAAGCCTTTGCCGACGTGGCCATGACCGGTTCCGAAGACGATGCCACCCGCCGGAAGTCCGGCGACATGGGCTATGCCGAGATCGGCAAGCGCCCGGCAGACATCGAGAGCGCCCTGGCCAAGCTCCAGGTGGGCGAAATCAGCGACGTCGTCGAGACCAAGACGGGCTTCGTCATTCTCCAACTCACCGACCGGCGCGACGGGCGCCCGCTGGAGGATGTGGCGAGCGAGATCCGGGCCAAGCTGGAGAGCCAGGAAGCCCAGCAACTGGCCCAGGACAAGGCTGCCGACCTCTCCGACGAGTTGTCGGCCGCCCTCGACCGGGCCATGGCCGCGTTGGGCGACCAGGCGGATGATGCCGCCCGCCTTGAGAAGGCCCGGCAGGTCTTCGCGGAGACGATCAAGGCGGCGGGGCTCACGGCCATCGAGCTCGCGACGCCCTTCGCCCGCAACGAGAACATGGGGGATATCGGGCGCGACCCCGCTCTGTCCAAGGCGATCTTCGAACTGGATCCGGCGATGCCCATCTCGAACGCGGTCGGGGCCAATTCGCCCGATTCGCCGCAGTATGTGGCCCTGCTTGAACAGATCATCCCCGGACGGCTCTACAGCCTCGAAACCGAGGCCGATATCCTGTTGCCCAAGCTGCGGCAGGTCGTGAGCAACGATCTGGCCCGCGAGGCCGCCCGCGCGGAGGCCACGGCCCTGCGCGAGGCCTGGACCGAAGCCCTGGCCAAGGGCGACGTTCCCGCCGAGATCAACGGGGTTGCCTGGAAGACCAGCAAGCCCTTCTGCCTGATGGAGCCGGACTACCAGATCCCCCAACTCGGGGAGGTGTACGATGCCGCCAGCAAGGCGAAGTCGGGCACCATGCTCGCTCCGATCGAGTACGCAAACGGGTTCATCGTCGCTCGCCTCGATGCCCGCACGCTGCCTGCCGACGACCGATTCACCGACAAGGTCAAAAGGGAGCTGGAGGACGACCTGAAGAAGTCCAAGGACGGTGCCGCGCTGGCGTCCTTCTACCAGCGGCTGAGCCAGGAAGCCGAGACCACCCTCTTCGGCGAGCCCTATCCCAAGCAGAACTAGCCCGGACAGCACCTCTGCCCGAACCATCCGCCGGGGCCTCGCCTGGAACGCGAATCCAGGACGAGGCCCCGGTTTCTTTTGGCCCGCGCTGGTCACGATTATTGTCGTTTGTATAACTATTCGACATGATAGGACAAAAACACGGCAAAATAGACCATTGGCGGAAGCGAGTTCCGGGGTATCTTCCTTGGTTGATGCACAAATCGTCTGCACCTTGTGTTGGTGCCTGTCTTCGGTTGCCACCTATCGTCTGCGGAGTCGTCCCATGTCCAGCCTGCGTCTCCCCTTCGCCGCCCAGCTTTTCCTGGCCTCCCTGGCCGTCTATGCCGTCCCGACCGGCCCCGGCCTGGTCTTCGACGGCACCCAGCCCTGGGCCGTGCCCGGCAAGACGCTGGACCTCAGCCCCACCACTTTCACCTTCGCGACCTGGGCGCGGGTGACCGACAACAAGGAGAGCCAAGTCTTCCTGAACCGGGGCGGCGCGCCCGAACAGACCGGGCTCTACCTCTACAAGGACAAGGTCCGCATGCTGGTCGAATACGCCCCCGGCAAGTACACCTTCGCCGGTGCGGCCCTGCCCAAACCCGAGGTCTGGACCCACTACGCGGGCAGCTACGACGGCACGACCATCCGGGTCTACCGCGACGGCAAGCAGGAAGCCGCCGTCAAAGCCCCCGGCAGCCTCGCGCCCAGCACGACCGACCTGTTTGTGGGCAGCCTCAACGACTTCGAGCGCTTCCTCCTGGGCCAGCTCGACGACATCCGCATCTGGAACCGCGCCTTGAGCGCCGCCGAAGTGGCTGCCGCGATGGCGGGCGAAACCGGCGGCGAACTGGACCGGGACCTCGTCGCCCGCTGGACTGCGGACAGCCTTGACGGCGACACCATGGCCAGTCTCGCTCCCGGCCGGCTGGTTGCGGCCAAGGTCAAGAAGGGCTCGGTCCTCATCAACGAAAAGGCCGCTGGCTTCAACGGCATCTGGTACTACAACCAGAAGATCCCGAACGAGTACGTCTACAAGTACAGCGGCGGCCTGGGCACCTACTGCGCCAAGCACATCCCGATGGCCTGGTACGCGCCCGCCGTCAACAAGACCTTCTTCGTCTACGGCGGTACCGATCCCGAGAACCGCACCCTCCTGCATCTCGTCTCCTACTACGACCACGCCACCGGCATGGTGGCCCGCCCCACCCTTCTGCTCGACAAGAAGACCGACGACGCCCACGACAACCCCGTCATCAACATCGACGACGACGGCTACCTCTGGATCTTCTCCAGCAGCCACGGCACCGGTCGCCCCTCCTACATCTCCCGCAGTGTGAAGCCCTACAGCATCGACGAGTTCGAGCTGGTCTGGACCGGCAATTTCTCCTACCCCCAGCCCTGGTTCATGTCCGGCAAGGGCTTCCTCTTCCTCCACACCTACTACAAGGGCGGCCGCGGACTCAACATGACCACCAGCGTGGATGGCGCGAACTGGACCGAACGCCGCCTGCTCTCCCATATCGAGGAGGGGCAGTACCAGGTAAGCTGGCGCTGGCAGGACAAGGTGGGCACCGCCTTCAACATGCACCCCAAGGGCAAAGGCCTGAACTGGCGCACCAATCTCTACTACATGGAGACGAAGGACTTCGGCGACACCTGGCAGAATGCTGCCGGGCAGACGCTGGAACTGCCCATCCTCGCCGCCGACAACCCGGCCCTCGTGGCCGAGTTCCAGAGCAAGGGCCGCAACGTCTACATGAAGGACATCAGCTACGACGCCCAGGGGAACCCCGTCATCCTCGTCGTTACCAGCAACGGCTACGAGTCCGGCCCCCAGAACGATCCGCGCACCTGGACCACCGCCCGTTGGACGGGTACCGAGTGGGTCCTGCGCGAGGGTTTCCATTCCGACAACAACTACGACACCGGCCCGCTCTACATCGAGAGCGATAGCACCTGGCGGATCATCGGCCCCACCCAGCCCGGCCCCCAGCCCTACAACCCCGGCGGCGAGATCGCCATGTGGCTCACCGAGGATGCCGGAGCCAACTGGCACATGGTCCGCCAGATGACCGCCAACAGCGAGTTCAACCACACCTACGTCCGCCGTCCGGTGAACGCCCAGCCCGACTTCTACGGCTTCTGGGCCGACGGCCATGGCCGCCAGCCCTCCAAGTCCCGGCTCTACTACTGCAACCAGGCGGGCGACGTCTTCCAGTTGCCCGAGGCCATGGATACGGACTTCGCCAAGGCCCGCCTGATGAACGGCCCCGAAGAGAAGTAGTCCGGCGCCTCCAGCCACTGCAGAGACGACAGGTCGGGCCCTCTTCCTGGGAACGCCGAGCACCAGCTCGGCGGTTTCCTCCCGGATGTGGTCTTGTGCCAGAAGACGCCGAGCTGGTGCTCGGCGCTCCCTGGGGCTGCATCCCGTCCTTGGCGGGGCTCGCCGCTCCCAGGAGCTGCATCCCGTCCTTGGCGGGACTCCGCGCTCCGGGAGGAAACCTCGCTCCGGAAAGAGGAAAACCGGCGCGGGATGTGGCATCTTGATGGCGGGGATTCTAAGAATCGCGTGCCCGACGCATTGTGTTTGAGAGAACCCATTGCCGTGCTCCGCCGCTGGCGGCGGAACGTTCAGGAGGCATCCGCCATGCAACGCATCGCCCATATGCTCGTCGCCGCCCTCTTGGTCTCATGGCCGACTCTGGCCGGGCTGCCGGAGGACCGTGTCGCCGCCCAGAAGCTCATGAAGGACGGCAACTTCAAGGAGGCCTTCGCGGCCTTCAGGAAGCTGACCTCGCAGCCCCGTACGGACGACCCGGGACTGGTCTGCGAGGATCTCCAGGCCGGGGTGGCCTGTCTCCAGCGCCTCGGCGAACTCCGGCGTTTCGACGGCTTTGTCGAAGCCGCCGTCAAGGCCCAGGCGAAGAACTGGCGGTTGCTCGAAACCGTCGCCCAGCAGTATCAACGCATACAGCACACGGGTTTCATCGTGGGCGGCGAGTTCCAGCGGGGCCCCCACCGGGGCGGCGGCGAGATGGCGAACGTCCAGGAACGGGACCGCATCCGGGCGCTCCAGCTCATGCAGGCGGCGGCGCGGCTGGCCGACCGGGACCCAATCCGGTCGATGGTGGCGGAATTCTACCTCCGCTACGCCGATCTCTATCTCCGCTATGGCGGTCGTTCCTGGCTGATGCAGACGCTGACCGATACCGGCACGCTGCCCGAGCCCGAGTCCGGCTACTCCCATTCCGAGGCCAGCCGCACCGGCGCGCCGGTGGACGCCGACAACAAGCCCGTGCTCTATGCCCTCCCGCAGAGCTGGGAGCAGGCGGCGAGCGATGGCGAGCGGTGGCGGTGGCTCCTCGCCCAGTCCGAACAGGCCGATCCCGAGCATGCCGACAACGCCCGGCTGGCTCTTGCCCGGTTCCTCTACCAGCAGTTCGGGGTGCGGAGCATGGTTCGCTACGGCTGGTTTCTCCGGCGGGAACCGGAGGCAGGCGGTCCGCGCACCTACGATCTCCAGACCCTCACCATGGAGGAAACCATCTGCCAACTCGCCACCGGCATCCAGCGCCTGCGCCTGCCCGACGAGTTCGCCTTCCTGCGCATCTACGAAGCGGTGGCCAAAGGCAAACTGGCTTCCGCCCGGAAGGAGGCCATCCGCACTCTGGCCACCATCTTCGAGGATCGCCGCCAATACGACATGGCAGTGACGTGGTGGGAGCGCTACCGCGAGTTCGACCAGAAGGCCGCCGACCGCGGAATCCAGCAAATCACGGGCAACTGGGGGCAGTTCGAGGGCCTCCAACCTCAGCCAGCCGGGCCGCCCGCTACAGTGGATTTCCGGTTCCGCAACGGGAAGTCGGTCCAGTTCACGGCCCAGCGGGTCGATATGGACAAGGTGCTCACCGACACCATCGCCTATGTGAAAGACAAGCCCGAGCGGCTGGACCGGCAGAGACTCCGCCTCGAGAGGATCGGCCAGCGGATCGTCCGCGGAGGGGAGATCAAATACCTCGGCGAGCAGGTCGCCGACTGGTCGCTGGAACTCGACCCTCTGCCCAACCATTTCGACCGGCGCATCACCGTCACCACCCCGCTGCGGGAAGGCGGCGTCTACCTGCTCACCGCCACGATGGCGGACGGCAACGTCAGCCGGGTTCTGGTCCAGCTCGACGATCTGGTGGTGGCCCGGAAGCAACTGGACAACGGGTTCCTCTACTATGTCGCCGATGCCGTGACCGGCGCTCCGGTCGCCGCCAAACTGGCGTTCTTCGGCTACCGCACCGAACGGAATGGCCGGACGAACCGCTTCAATATCCTGGTCCGCGAGTTTGCCGACACCGCCAGCGAGGATGGCCAACTCGTCCTCGGCCCTGACCGGTTGGCGGAAGGCTACCTGTGGCTGGTCACCGCCCGCCTCGGCAACCGCCTGGCTTGGCACGGGTTTTCGGGCTTCGGTTTCGGTCCCCAGAACGAACCGGAATACAACGAGGTGAAAACCTTCGTGATGACCGACCGGCCCGTCTACCGGCCGGGGAACCAGGTCCAGTGGAAGGCCTGGGTCCGCCGCGCCAACTATGACTTGGGATACAGCAGCCAGTTCGCGGGGCGGACCTTCTGGGTGGAGATCCGCGATGCCAGGAACGAGAAGCTCTACGGTGCCACCCAGACGGCCGACGAATACGGTGGGCTCAAGGGCGAACTCGAACTCAAGGAGGACGCCGCCTTGGGCAGTTACCGGCTCGTCGTCAAGCGCGACGACGGAGGCGATTCGGTGGTGGGCGAAGGCTCCTTCCGGGTCGAGGAGTACAAGAAGCCCGAATACGAGGTGACCGTGGAGGCCCCGGCCGATCCGGTCCGGCTGGGCGAGAAGGTGGAAGCGAAGATCAGCGCCAAGTACTACTTCGGCGCGCCGGTCACCGAGGCAAAGGTGCAAGTGAAGGTGCTGCGCTCGCCCTACAGCGCGGACTGGTATCCGGCCATGGCCTGGGACTGGCTCTATGGCAGCGGCTACTCGTGGTTCGGCTACGACTACGACTGGTACCCCGGCTGGTCCCGCTGGGGCTGCCCGAGGCCGGTCTTCGGTTGGTGGTACCGGCCCTCGCCCGAACCGGAGATGGTACTCGACCGCGAGCTGGAAATCGGTCCGGACGGCACCGTCACGGTGTCCATCGACACCGAACTGGCCAAACTGATGCACGGCGACCAGGACCACCAGTATCTGGTCATCGCCGAAGTCCGCGACCAGTCCCGCCGCACCATCATCGGCACCGGCCAGGTGTTGGTGGCCCGCGAGCCCTTCAAGGTCTACGCCTGGACCGACCGGGGCTACTACCGGGTGGGCGACACGGTCAAGGCCTCCTTCCAGGCCCGCCGTCTCGACGGCAAGCCGGTGGCGGGGCCGGGCAAGCTGCGTCTGCTCAAGACCACCTATACCCCCAAACTGGAGTTGCGCGAGACCGAGGTCCAGTCCTGGGATCTGCCCTGCAACGCGCAGGGCATCGCCAGCGAGCAAATCACGGCCAGCCGACCTGGCCAATACCGCCTCTCCTACACGGTCACCGATGCCCAGGGACACGAGATCGAGGGCGGCTACGTCTTCGTGGTGCGGGGCGAGGGTTTCGACAGCGGCAACTACCGGTTCCGCGCCATCGAACTGGTGCCCGACCAGACCGAATACCGACCCGGCGACCAGGTGCGGCTGATGGTCAACACCGACCGGCCCGACAGCACGGTCCTGCTCTTCCTGCGGCCCTCCAACGGCATCTATTTGCCGCCGCAGGTTCTCCACCTCAAGGGCAAGAGCACGGTGGTGACGATCGACGTGGTGAAGAAGGACATGCCCAACTTCTTCGTGGAGGCCCTGACCGTCGCCGACGGCAAACTGCATACCGATTCCCGCGAGATCGTGGTGCCACCCGAACGGCGGATTCTCACCGTGGACGTGGCTCCCAACCAGGAACGCTACAAACCCGGCGAGAAGGGGACTGCCCGCATCCGCCTGACCGACGCGGACGGTAAGCCTTTCGTGGGCTCGGTGGTAGTCACGGTCTACGACAAGAGCGTGGAGTACATCTCGGGTGGCACCAATGTGCCCGACATCAAGTCCTTCTTCTGGAAGTGGCGGCGCAACCATTACGAGAACACCTTCTCGAATCTCCTCCGCTATTCCGGCAACCTGCTCGCCCAAGGGGAGTTGTCGATGGCGTATCTGGGGGCCTTCGGCTATCGGGTGGCGGACGACGCCGAGGCGGCATCCGCCGGAATCCTGGCGTCCAGTGAGGCCAGGATGGGGATGATGGGTGGCGGCATGGGCGGAGGCATGGGTGACATGGGCGCTGGAGGCGGAGGGATGTTCGGGGACGAAGCGCCCATGGCCGCCGCCCCCGTGATGTTCGCCGTGGAGGCGAGTGAAATGAGCGGCGACATGGCTGGCGGAGTGGCAGGTAGCATGGAAGGGGCGATGGGCGGCGGAATGGGTGGTGAGATGATGGGCGAACTGGCCCCTGCTATCGCCGTACGCACGAATTTCGCGGACACGGCGGTCTGGATCGCCGCGCGGGATACGGACGCCGACGGCACGACCACCATCGATCTGCCCATGCCGGAAAGCCTGACCACCTGGAAGATCCAGGTGTGGGCCATGGGCCACGGCACCCGGGTAGGCGAGGGCAGCGCCGAAGTCATCACCGCCAAGGACCTCATCGTCCGCCTCCAGGCTCCCCGGTTTTTCGTGCAGACCGACGAGGTGGTCCTCTCGGCCAACATCCACAGCTACGTGGAGCAAGCCCGCAAGGTGGACGCCATCCTCGAACTGGACGGTCCCTGCCTCAAGGCCCTCGACCAGGCCAAGCGGACCGTCACCATCGAGCCCAACGGCGAGACACGGGTGGACTGGCGGGTGAAGGCGGTCGCCGAGGGCGAAGCCGTGGTCCGCATGAAGGCCATCGCGGCGGACGATGCGGACGCCATGGAGATGCGCTTCCCGGTCTTCGTCCATGGCATGGACAAGATGGATTCCTACTGCGGCGTCATCCGTCCGGACCAGCCGACCGGCGGCACCACCTTCACCGTGCCCGACCAGCGCCGGCCCGAGACGGCCCGGCTGGAGGTGCGCTACTCGCCCACCCTCGCCATGGCCATGACCGACGCCCTGCCCTACCTCATTGCCTATCCCTACGGCTGCACGGAGCAGACCCTGAACCGGTTCCTGCCTGCGGTCCTCGCCCAGAGAACCCTGCAGCGGCTCGGCGTCTCCCTGGAGCAAATCCGCGCCAGCCGAACCAACCTGAACGCCCAGGAGATCGGCGATCCCGCCGCCCGCGCCAAGCAATGGCAGCGGTACGACACCGTAGCCGTCTGGGACGAGGCCGCGCTGGCCAAGGTCGTCAAGGATGGGGTCGAGGCCCTGGTCTCCATGCAGCTCAGCGACGGCGGCTGGGGCTGGTTCAGCGGCTACGGCGAACTCTCCACGCCCCACCTCACCGCCCAGACCGTCCACGGTCTCACCATCGCCAGCCAGAACGACGTGACGGTGGAACCGGCGGTGATCGAGCGCGGCGTAGCCTGGCTCAAACGCTACGAGGCCGATCAGGTCGAGCTGCTTCGGAACGCCGGGAGAAACCCCAAAGTCCTTCCCTGGAAAGAGCACGCCGACAACCTCGACGCCCTAGTCTACCAGGTACTCGCCGAACATGACAGCCTGAATGCGGCCATGCGCGACTATCTCTACCGCGACCGCAACGAACTCTCGGTCTACGGCAAGGCCCTCTTCGGCCTGGCCCTGCACCTACAGCAGCAGATCGAGAAGCGCGACATGCTGATCCGCAATCTCCGCCAGTACCTCAAGGCCGATGCCGAAGACCAGACCGCCTATCTGGAAATGGGCAACGGCAGCTACTGGTGGTGCTGGTACGGGGACGAGATCGAGGCCCATGCCCTCTTCCTTCGTCTGCTCGCGGCCACCGAACCCCAGGGCGACACCGCGCGCGGCCTGGTGAAGTACCTGCTCAACAACCGCAAGCACGCCACCTACTGGAACAGCACCCGCGACACCGCCGCCTGCATCGAGGCCTTCGCCGACTACATCAAGGCCAGCGGCGAGGACAGACCCGAACAGACCATCCAAGTGGTGCTCGACGGCAAGGTGGCCAAGGAAGTGAAGGTCGATGCCGACACCCTCTTCTCCTTCGACAACGCCTTCGTCCTCGCGGGCGAGGCCCTGGCCAGCGGCAAGCACACGCTGGAACTGCGCCGACAGGGCGGCGGCCCACTCTACTGGAACGCCTACGTCAGCTACTTCACCCTCCAGGACTTCATCCCCAAGACCGGCCTGGAGGTAAAGGTGGAACGCCAGGTCTACCGGCTCCAGCCCGTGGACAAGGAAGTCAACGTGACGGGCAGCCGCAACCAGGTGATCAGCCAGAAGGTGGAGAAGTACGAGCGCGTGCCGCTCAAGAGCGGCGACACCGTGGCCAGCGGCGACCTGGTCGAGGTCGAGATGGTCGTCGAGAGCAAGAACGACTACGAGTACATCCTCATCGAGGACCTCAAGGCGGCCGGGTTCGAACCCGCGGACGTGCGCAGCGGCTACACCGGCAACGCCCTCGGTGCCTACGTCGAGTTCCGCGACGAGAAGGTCTCCTTCTTCGTACGCGAACTCATGCGCGGCACGCACAGCGTCAGCTACCGCCTCCGCGCCGAAGCTCCCGGCACCTTCAGCGCCCTCCCCGCCACCATTGCCGCCATGTACGCCCCCGAATTGCGCGGCAACTCCGACGAGATCAAGCTCAAGGTCAAGGACGAATAACCCCCACATCGCCGCGAGAAGGGCGAGAGAGAGCGAAGGACGGTGATGATAGCCGCGCGATCCGTCACCATGCCAGGCGGGTAGCCGCGCGGTCGATGAACGCGCGGTCTTCCGTTGCCAAGTAGAGCATGGTCCCCCGTCCAGCCGCCCCGCCCCATCGCGGGCTCGTCGATCCCGCGACTACCCGTCGGAGGTCGTGCCAGGCGGGTAGCCGCGCGGTCGATGAACGCGCGGGCTTCCGTTGCCGAACAGGGCATGGTCCCCCGTCCAGCCGCCCCGCCCCATCGCGGGCTCGTCGATCCCGCGACTACCCGCCGGCGTGCGATTGGGGTCAGAACTCATTGGCCGGAAATGCTGGAAGCCGATAGAATACACTTGGCGATGGTAGGTATTGCCTGGAGACGGAGCATGAGCGAAAGGCCTGAGACGGTTCGTTTCTATCGGATGCGCCTGCCCCATTGGGAGGTGGTCCGAGGACGGTACTTCGTCACGATCCGTTTGAAGGGTTCCATCCCGGACCAGGGCCTCCAACGCATTCGGTTTCTCACTGCCCAAGCCGAGCATGCTGTGGCTGTTGGCTTCGACGGCGCAAAAGAGAGGCATCGGGCACTGATGGAGATGGAACGCTGGCTTCACGCCGCGCCCCGGGTCGGGTATCTGGCCAATCCTGGGGTCGCCGAAGCCATCGAAGAGGCCATCCGCCACCGGGAGGAACAGGGCATCTGGACCATGTTCAGCCATGTCGTCATGCCGAACCACATCCATCTGTTCTTCCGCCTTGGCCCAAGAGACGAAGCTGGCCAAGCGGTACCTTTGCCCACCATTCC
>QKCY01000059.1 GCA_003245525.1 Victivallales bacterium
AAGAAGGGATCGATCAGCAGGTTGACCAGGCCAGGGTCCTTGTCGAAGGCCTTCTTGATGTCGCCGAGGAAGACCGAACGGATGATGCAGCCACCGCGCCACATGAGGGCGATGCCGCCGTAGTTCAGGTTCCACCCGTAGGTCTTGGCAGCGGCGCGCATGAGCTGGTAGCCCTGGGCGTAGCTGACGATCTTGGAGGCGTAGAGGGCCTGGCGCAGGTCGTTCACGAGCTGGGCCTTGTCGCCGGCGAAGGGCTTCACGTCGCCGGTCAGCACCTTGCTCGCGGCCACGCGCTCGTCCTTGATGGCGGAGAGGCAGCGGGCGAACACAGCCTCGCCGATCAGGGTCAGGGGCTGGCCTTCGTCAAGGGCGGCGATGGCCGTCCACTTGCCGGTGCCCTTCTGGCCGGCGGTGTCGAGGATGAGGTCCACGACCTCGTTGCCGTCCTCGTCCTTGTAGCCGAGGATGTCGCGGGTAATCTCGATGAGGTAGCTGTTCAGTTCGCCATCGTACCAGTCGGAGAAGACCTTGTGCATCTCCTCGTTGGTCATGCCGAGGCCCTGCTGCATCATCTGGTACGTCTCGCAGATCATCTGCATGTCGCCGTACTCGATGCCGTTGTGGACCATCTTCACGAAGTGGCCAGCACCGTTCTCGCCGACCCACTCGCAGCAGGGCTCGCCCGCCTCGGTCTGGGCGCAGGTCTTCTGGAAGATCTCCTTGACCAGGGGCCAGGCAGCCGGGCTGCCGCCGGGCATCATGGAGGGGCCGAGGAGAGCGCCTTCCTCGCCACCGGAAACGCCGGTGCCGATGTAGAGCTTGCCAGCCGCTTCGACCTTCTGGCAGCGGCGGATGGTGTCCGGGAAGTGGCTGTTGCCGCCGTCGATGATGATGTCGCCGTCTTCGAGGGCGGGGAGGAGCTGGTCGATGAAGGCATCGACCGGGCTGCCAGCCTTGACCAGGATGATGACCTTGCGGGGGCGCTTGAGGTTCGCGACCAGCTCGGCGATGGAGTGGCAGCCGATGATGTTCTTGCCCTTGGCGCGGCCTTCCGTGAAGGCGTCGACCTTGTCGATGGTACGGTTGTAGGCGGCAACCGTGAAGCCCTTGCTTTCCATGTTCAGGATGAGGTTTTCGCCCATCACTGCCAGGCCGATCAGGCCGATATCCGCTTGCGACATGAGTGTGTTCTCCAATGTATGGTTGGGAATGAAAAGGGAGGCGGAGTTACTTCCAGGGGGGCAGTTCGGGCAGCGCCTTGTCGAACTCGGCCATCAGTTCCTGCTCGTAGGCACCGGCAAAGGTGCCGCCGAGGAACTTGTCGATGGCTTCGTCGTGGAAGCGGGCCCAGCTCGCCTCCTCGTTGCCGGGGAGGATGGGGTAGAACAGGGCGTTGTTGGCGCGGGCGGCCTTGAGGTCGCCGGGCGCGTCGCCGATCATCAGGGTCTTCTCGGGGGCGTACTTGCCGCCGGCCGCGAACTCGATGTGCTGGTTCTTGGTGCCCGCTTCCTGGCCGGCGATGAACTCGATAAAGGCATCGATGCCGTGCTCGTGCCACTCACGCGTCAGGGCTTCGACCGGAGTCTGGCTGACCACGATCATGTCGGCCTTGCCGGTGAGCTTCTGCAGGCTCTCCCGGACGCCGGGGAACGGCGGCACGTCGAACACCAGATCCTTGATGCGGGCGTCCACTTCCACGGACCAGGCGAGGATCTTGGTCAGGGCCTCGTCGGCGGTGGCGTTGACCTTGGCGGTCAGGGCGGGAATACCGAGCTTGGGCTCTTCCTTGATCCAGGTGTCGAGGGCGGGGATGTCCTTCACGGCCAACCCGCGGGCGGCGAACTCGGGACGGTCCTGGATCAGCTTCAGGGTGCGCTGAACAGCGAGGTAGCGGTTGCAGCCGCGGGTCTTGGAGTAGAGGTTGACGAAGAGCCAGACTTGACGGGCGTACTTGCTCGCGGCCTGCAGGCCGAAGTGCTTGATGAAGGCGGGGCAGAAGCACTCCTGCTGCTTGATCTCCATGCTGTCGAACACGCAGCCATCGCTGTCGATGCCGACGAAGAAATCATTCTTCTTGGGGAGGCCTTTCAGTTGGCTCACATAGTCCATCGAGTCTATCTCCTGGGCACCTGCTGGTGGGCTATCGGACTCCCCGGTCGCAGGGGAAACGGGACGGTCCAGATGCAACAAAACGTGCCGCCAGGGGGCAACACGTTGGGGGCCACGTAACATAGCTCCATCTCCGGTGCCGCCAAGCCCAATCGGAACGGTGTCGGGCTATTGGGGAGTCCCCAGCAAGCGGAGGGCGAGATCCTCCCGGAAGCGCGGAGCGGGCAACCGGAGATTCCCGCCGGGGTGATGCAGGCTGTCGACCGATTCCACCGAACCCGTCGCGGGATGCAGCCACTCGGCACTGTACCTGCCGGGCGGCACGCTCAACATCAGTTCCAGACGGGTGTCGGCAGGGTCCTTGGGCGAGCGATACAGGTAGACCGCGTACTGCCTGCCCGGCTGAGCTAGGACCTGGGCGCTGACCCCTTCCGGCAGGTCCCCGGCCACGACCGAGGGTAGCGGAGCCAGGCGGATGAAGTCGAAGCTCTCGATGAACGCCTTCAGGGCACGCAGTTGCCGCCGCAAGGTGGCCCCTCCCCCTCCCGGTTGGTCGGCGGGCAAGGGGAAGGAACCGTCTTCGTATCCTACCGTGAAGGAGTAGTCGAGGTTGTTGTAGAGGGCGCCCCCGGCCAGGATGAAGGCCCAGCCCTCGACGCGGTAATGGGTGTCGCCGGTGCCCCGGAACCCGGTCTCGTTGTCGCCGACGACCCGGTTGAGCCGGTAGTTCAGGGCCACGGTCGCGGGTGGAAAGGCATAGTGGAAGTTGAAGATCGACACGGCGGGATGGGGAGCGCGGACCTGCGCCTTGCCGTTGGCCACGTTGCGGGAGATGAGATGCTGGTGGGGGAATCCCCACTCGGCCTCCACGATCACGTCGGCCATGTGCCGTTCCCAGTTCCGGGGCACGTGCCGGATGTAGGGCTCGTTGATGACCTCGTAGTAGACGTTGTCGGAATCCCACAGCTCGGTCACCACCTTGCGGACCAGTTCCTCCTGGACGGCCAGCAGGCCGCCGCTCCGGTCGAGGGTATAGGCCCGGCTGCGCCCGAAGTCGCCGAGGCCGTTCACGTTGTTGCCAGCCTGCATGGGGCTGATGTCCCACTGGGCGTCGCCGTAGAAGGGGCAGAAGAGGTTGACTTCCACCACAACTCCACGCACTCCGGCTTGGTGGACAAAGTCACGCAGACGCCGGAAATAGCCCTCATCCCAGCGGGAGAGGTCGAACTTGTTGCCGCCGTTGACATAGCCCGGTTCGTCGCTCCGTGCCCACGGGCAGATGAACCGGCCGGGGGCTGGTGCCAGGGTGTTGCGGGCGATCTTGAAAGCCCCTTCGGGTTCCACGTAGGCACCAACAAAGAGGCGCGTGTGGTTCAGCCCGTCGGCCGCCAGTGTGGCCAGATACTTCCCGTAGTCAAAGTCCAGATTGAGTACGGCCCCATAATGCTCGCCCGAAGTGACGAGAACCGTGGACTTGCCCCGGAAGAGGAAGTAGTGGGGATTCCCCGGGTGCAGACGGATTGGCTCCGCCGCCTCCGTTCCTGGCTGGCCGCTCGTCGAGGGACTGCGCATGGTGGGGGAAGGCTACTGGTTCTGGAAATGGAGGGCCGCCGCGACCGAGTCGTTCATCACGGCCTCCAGTTCCCGATAGCTGCTGAAGGCCACATGGCCATCGGCATAGGACACATTGCTGCCGACATGGCGAGCGTTGGCCTCGATGCGGCGATCCGTGTTGCACTGGGCGGCGCAGACCTGGGCGAAGGCAAGTCCCCATCCCTGGTTGCCGCTGTTGATGATCCAGTGCCGGGAATCGCCCATCAGATAGAGTTCGGAAGGCTTCGTATAGCTGCCGATGGCCTGGCCCATAATATGGCCGTTGAACCCGTAGGCCTGCTGCATCTGGTTCGAGACCGGGCTGGGGTCCGACTGGCTACCAGCGGGACAGATGTAAACCTTCCAGTCACTCACATAGGGGTAGATGGCATAGCGCCAGAAACAGCGGTTGGTATCACTCGGAGCCGCACCGGTCGGGGCGTAGAGTTCGTAGGCATACTGCGAATTGACGGGGAAACGATCACCGTTGTCCCCCTCGTACATGGCGCTGGCCAAGGCGAGCTGCTTGAGGTTGCCTGTGCAGCTTATCGTCCGGGCTCGCTCACGGGCTTTGGACAAGGCAGGCAAGAGCATGGAGGCGAGGATCGCGATGATGGCGATGACCACAAGCAGTTCGATGAGGGTGAACGAGCGGCGTTTCATGGTCCTGTTCTCCTGTACAACTGGTTTGTGCCCCTGCTATTACGATAATGCATAGGGCATGCTGGAATGCAAGTTGTGGAGTCGGAAAGAGCTCGTTCACCGGATTGCAGAACGCAGCTCGGGAGGTACCTTCCCCAACCGCAAGTGCCAAATCCAGCCTGGGAGTTCCGCACGATCATGAGCAAACGGATTGCTGCATTGGCCATCCTGATGGGAGTCGCAACCATGTCCGTCGCCCGCGAACGCGCCGAATGGTGCCATATGTGGTGGGAGAATGCCCACGAGACGACCACGCCCCGCGTTCTGCTGGTGGGGGATTCCATCTGCAATGGCTACAACGGGATCGTGCGCAAACGGCTGGCCGAGTTCGCCAATGTGGATCTGCTCGCCACCTCGAAGAACATCTCCGACCCCGCGTTGCTGAAGGAGATGGGCTACATGCTTGGCGAGTACAAGTATGCCGTCATCCACTTCAACCACGGCCTGCATGGATTCGGGATTCCCCAGGACAAGTACGAGCAGTATCTGCGCGACTATGTGGCGAAGGTGAAGGCCATGGCGGGCGACGCCAAGCTGGTCTGGGCCTCGATCACCCCGCTGCGGGGCGACAGTCCCAACAACCAGGTGATCGCCGCCCGCAACGAGATCGCGGCGAAGGTGATGCGGGAGAACGGTATCGCCATCGACGATCTGCATGCCGTGGTGGCTGGCCAGGACGACCTCCGTTCCGACAACAAGGGCGACGCCTATCACTACAACAGCAAGGGCTACAGCGTGTTGGCCGAGGCTGTTTCGCAGTATCTGGCCAAGCTCATGGGCTGGGAACTGAAGTGACCCAGCGGGATCTGCTGCTGGCTGCCCTGCGGCACGAGCCGACCGAACGGGTGCCGATCTGGCTGCTGTATCCCTACCATCGCTGCCCCTACTACGCCGACGTCCGTAGCGAACCGTCCTACGGGGCGGTCTTTGCCGCCTCGGAGCGGTATGCCGTGCATCTCGACCGCCGCTCCCTGGGGGTGCCGCTTTTCACCGCCGAGGTGCGCGAAGAGCGCGAGACCGTGCAGGAGAACGGCTGGCAGGTGGAGCGCCGCCGCCTGTGCTGGCGCGATGTCTCCCTGGTAGCCGAGACCCGGCGGCGGGGCGACGAGGTGGAGATCCGCAAGCTGGTGGACAACGAGGCCGATCTCGAAGCCTACTGCTCGCTGCCCGTCCAGACCGATCCGGCCATCATCGGGGCTGCCCTGGAGCGGCAGTTGCCCGCCTACCAGCGCGAAGCCGCCGAGTTTCCCCTCCACCTGGGCTCCATGATGCTTGACCTCGGCGAGCCCATCGGGGCGCTCTACGGCCAGTCGAACCTGACCGAGTACCCGATCTGGAGCCTGACCCAGGCGCCGCTGATCGAGGGTTTCCTAGACCGGGTGCAGGAGCGGTTGCGCATCGTCTACGGCTGGTGCCTGGAACGGCACTTGGCCGATGTGTATTTCCTGGTCGGCAGCGAACTGGCTTCGCCGCCCATGGTGGGGGTGGAGACCTTCCGCCGTTGGATCGTCCCCTATGCTTGGGACCTGATCGACCGCATCCATGCTGCCGGTGCCTACGCCATCCAGCACTATCACGGGCAGATCTCCGCCATTCTCCCCTACTTCCTGGACATGGGACCGGATGCTCTCCACACCATCGAGTCCCCGCCTGTGGGGGATTGCACGCTGTCCCAGGCCTACGCCGTGCTCGGCAACCGAATCGCGCTGATCGGCAACATCCAGTACGACGAGTTCCGCTCCCGGTCTCCCGAGAGCATGCGGCAGGCCGTGCGCGAGGTACTGGACGAAGTGGCTGGTCGCCCCTTCATCCTCTCGCCGTCGGCGGGTCCCTACGAGGCGACTCTGAGCGAGCGCGTGGCGGCCAACTACCTCGCCTTCCTCGAGGAAGGCTGGACCTACGGCAAGCGGTAGGTTCTCTACCAACCGCCCGAAGCACCGCCTCCGCCAAAGCCTCCCCCGCCGCCGGAGAACCCGCCGCCCCCGCCGAAGCCGCCTCCGGAGAAACCACCGCCGCGACCGAATCCGCCGCCGCCGAGGAAGATCACCGGGCCCATGCCGTACCGTCGCCGTCCCCAGCCGCCAAAGCTGGCCAGGAGGAAGATCACGATCAGAATGAAGAAGACGCTGGGGCTGCCTCCTCTCCGGCGGGAGGGACTGCTGGCATAGTTCGGCGTCCCGGCCGGTCGCTGGCCGGTAATGAAAGTCTGCAATTCGACCAGCGCATAGTCGATGCCCTGGGCATAGTCGCCTTTCCGGAACCACGGCCCCATACCGCGAATGATGTCGCCGGCCCGGGCATCGTTCACCTGGCCTTCCCAGCCATAGCCGATCTCCCATCGGATCTTGTGGTCGTTCTTGCTGATGATGAGGATGGCCCCGTTGTCCTCGCCCTTGCGTCCGATCTTCCAGGCTTCCGCCACCCGGATGCCGAACCCCTCCGGGGAGTCGCCCTCCAAGGAGGGGATGGTCAGAACCGCGACCTGGCCTCCGGTCGCCGTTTCCAGGCCCAGGATACGGCCCTCTAGAGCCTGCTGCTCACTCGTCGAGAGTAAGTGGGCGGTATCAACCACCCGACCGGTCAGTCTGGGAACCGCCACCTCGCTCCTGGCCGCCGTGGCCAGCAACAACACGGCCACCGCTAGACCCAGGGCGGCATGTCTATTGGTCGCCATAGCTAATCTCGTCGCTGAGTTCGTTCACGTCGTCGGACTGATAGGGGAAGAACTCCTTGAGCGCCCTCCCCGCCTCGCGGATTCCCGCCTCCAGACCACCCGCGAGATCGCCTTGGGCAAAATGCTCGCGCATGGTCGCCACGGTGTTCTCCCAGAAGCCTGGCGGCACCCGGTCATTGATTCCCTGATCGCCGAGAACGGCGAACTGGCGATCCTTCACGGCAATGTAGAAGAGGACGCCATTCCGCTGCTCCGTCGCCGTCATGCCCAATTCCTCGAACCGGGCCTTGGCCACGGCGAAGATATCGCCCTTCACGCGGTGCTGGATATGGACCCGGATTTCGCCGCTGGTGTCGTGTTCGGCGGCTTGGATGGCGGCGGTGATCCGCTGCTGGAACTCGGCGCTGCTGGGAGACAGGACCATCAGAACTTCACCTCGGGAGGATTCGTCACGTCCTTCCCCGCTGGCACCTCGAAGTACTCCGCCCGCTCCAGCCCCAGACCCGGCGCGAAAAGGCTGCCAGGGAAGCGGCGGATGCTGGCATTGTAGTCCTTCACCGTCGTGTTGTAGCGGCCGCGCGCCACGGAGATCCGGTTTTCGGTGCCCGCCAGTTCATCCTGCAGGCGCAGGAAGCTCTGGTCTGCCTTGAGGCTGGGATAGTTTTCGCTGATGGCCAGCAAGCGTCCCAGTGCGCTGTTCATCGCCCCGGCTGCCTCGGCCTTGGCCGCAGGGCCCTGGGCTCCGATCAGCGCCGACCGCGCATTAGCCACTGCGGTGAAGATGTCCTTCTCGTGGGCGGCATAGCCCTTCACGGTGTTGACCAGGTTCGGGATCAGATCGGCCCGGCGGATGAGCTGGTTGTCGATCTCGCTCCACTGGGCCTTCACGGCCTCGTCTTTGGTGATGAGACCATTGCGGGTCTGGATCACGGCACAGCCGCCCAAAAGAAGGAGGCCGAGAACCACAGCGAGAACTACGAGAAGCACCTTCATGGAATCGTCTCCGGCTAGCCCTCGACCAACTTACGGTCGAGGATCACGCCTTGCTTGCGCAGTTGGTCTTGGAGTTCGGGCACGGCCAGGCCCCGGAATCCCGCATCGTTCTTGCAGGACATGGCGGCGGCGGTGCCGACGGCTTCGCCGGTGACCGAACAGGTGGGGATGACGCGGGTCACGTCCCAGGCCTGCCCTTCCGAGGAGATGCAGCGTCCGGCCACGGCCAGATTCTTGTTCTTCACCCCGATCATGGTGCGGTACGGGAGGGCGAAGACGGGACCCGACTTGCGCCAGTCGCCGGTCAGGGCGACCGCGTCGTCGAACCAGCGATGGTCGTCCTCGTGCTTCAGCACCACCTCGCCCTCCAGGCGGCGGGTCATGCGGAAACCGTGGAAGGTGGCCAGCGTGGTGGGGAAGATGTCCTGGCGCTGGTGCTTCTCGCGGAAGGAGGCCAGGTGTTCCCGGACCATGCGCCGACCATGGATGATCTGGTCGGTCACATCGCGGGCGTTGTCGCCGGCATAGGAACGCCCGTGGCCGGGGTCCTTGCGGGGATCGGGGGGGAAGCTCTGCGAGCAGGGATCGAGTTTGATCTGCCCGCCAATGGTGTAGTAGTACCAGGCGGAGGCCACGTTGGTGGCGCGGGAGACGGTCGGCTCCCCGGCCACGGCGCAGACGTCGGCATCGCCGGTGGCGTCCACCACGGCCCGGCAGGTCATGGCCCGGCGTCCGCTCTTGTTCTCCACCACCACCGCCGTGATCCGATCGTTCTCCGTGATCACGTTGCAGAAGCGGGTGTCGTACCAGAGATCGATCTTGTTCTCCAGGATGAACTCTTCCAGGGAGAGGATATAGGAGGCGGCATTGTAGGTGACCCGGTAGCGGTGCTTGGCGCGCTCCTCGAGAGTGGCTTCGCGCTGCCAGGCATCGGGGATCTGGGCGTTGCCGTCGCGCAACGAGACCTTCAGCATCTCCTCGCCGAGGCCGCCCATGACCTTGTGCCCCTTGCCGTCGCAGATCGGCAGGTAGATCACCACGTTGCCCAGGGTGGCCAGGCCACCGAGGGCGTATTCCTTCTCCAGCAGGGCCGTCTTCGCCCCGTTGCGGGCCGCGGCGACCGCCGCCGCCACGCCGGCGATGCCGCCGCCAACCACGATCACATCGTACGCTGCATCGACTGGAATCTCGCGAGCCGGCTCTCTCACAGGTGTTGCCTCGCCTGCCACGGCAGGTGCAGCCGGCGCCGCCAGGGAGGGAGTCCCCAGCATGACTCCGGCACCGCCCAGCGCCATGAGTTTGATGGTTTCACGTCGGTCGGTCTGCATGTCACACGTCCCGTTTGACCACGGACTGCCGCAGGATGGATGGAAGCACATACCCTAGCGTGCCGCCGGAAACCGTCCAGCTAATTGAGGTACGGAAACAGGTCTTTCACCCGCCCCACGATCCGCGGATCGGGAGCATGGGCGAGTTTCTTGTCCTTGTGCTCATAGTCTAGCTGGTGCAGAAGATTGAGCATGCTGTTGAGGCGGGCTCGTTTCTTGTCGTCCGAAAGGATGACCGTCCACGGTGCCTCGTCCGTATCGGTTCGACCGAACATCTCGTCGCGCGCCTCGGTGTAGGCATCCCACTTGTCGAGGGAGGCGGTGTCGATGGGACTCAGCTTCCATTGCTTCAGCGGGTCTTCCGCCCGGTCCTTGAACCGCTTCTGCTGCTCCTCCTGCGTGACCGAGAACCAGTACTTGAAGAGCAGCACTCCGGAGTTGACCAGCATGGACTCGAACAGGGGCACGGCCCGCATGAATTCCTTGTACTCCGCATCGGAGCAGAAGCCCATCACCCGCTCCACTCCGGCCCGGTTGTACCAGGACCGGTCGAAGAACACGATCTCTCCCGGGCTCGGCAGATGCTGCACGTAGCGCTGGAAGTACCACTGCCCCCGCTCCTGTTCCGTCGGCTTCTCCAAAGCCACCACGCGGGCACCGCGGGGATTCAGATTCTCCATGAACCGTTTGATCGTCCCCCCCTTGCCGGCCGCGTCCCGGCCCTCGAACAGGATCACCAGCTTCTGGCGGGTATCCCGCACCCAGCGCTGCATCTTCAGCAGCTCGACCTGAAGCTCCTCCTTCTGCTCCTCGTAGTCCTTGTTCCTCAGCTTCTCCAACGGTTTCTCCGGCCGTTGGGGTTCGCCGCGATGCTTCTTCCCGTGCTTGCCAGCCATCATCCTGCCTCCGTTCGAACTGGATACTGCGCCAAATACGGACAGGCCGGAGGGAAATCCGGCCCGTCCATAGTCTTCCGGGGCGCGCAGCGCTACTTGGTTTTCTCGGCGTTGCCTTCTGCCGCCTCGGGTGCCTTGAAGTCCTTCAGCAGTTCCTGAAGATGCTTCACATACTCTTCGGCCCCGCCTTCCTTATACCCGGTCCGGGCGATCTCCTTGCCGGTGGCATCGACCAGCAGAACCGTGGGGAAGCCCTGGACGCCGTACTTCTCCATCAGCTCCTTGTTCTGGGCGGCTTCCTTCTTCGGCAACTTCGTACCGCGCGGGAAGTCGGCGACAAAGAGCACGAGATTCGCTCGCGCGTATTTCTTGAAGTCGTTCTTGGAGAACACTTCCTTGTCCAGCTTGACACACCACGGGCACCAGTCGGAACCGGTGAAATCGATCAGGATCGGACGCCCCTTCTCGGCTGCCTCGGCCTTTGCCTTGGCAAAATCATCCTCCCACCGACCATCGCCGGCTTGGGCCGCGAACGCGGCTCCGAGGCAAAGAACCAACATCAGGGCCGAGACTGCTTGCTTCTTCATGCTGCGCACTCCTGTGCATGTGTGATAGGACGACGGAATAGATTGCCACAGGTAGACTGTGACCTTGCCAAACGACCCTGGTTCCTACTTCTCCGCCTGCGTCTCCCTCGCCTCGCCCGTCTCCCCTTCCTCGGCGCGCCGACGCCGGGGATCGTCCCGGGAGACCAGGAACACTCCCACCAGCAGCAAGGCGGGCAGGATCGGCAGACTCGCGGTGGGCATGAAATCGGGGATTGGCGGCGGGGGCGTGTCCCCGTCCTCGGCACTGGCCGCCTGCTTGTCGGCGGGGGCTTCGGCCTCTGCGGCGGGGGCGGCTTCAGCCTTCTCGGCGGTCTCGGCGGCGGCAGCCGCTGTCGCATCGGGTTCCGCCGACTCGACGGGCTTGGCCTCGGCAGGAGCCGGTGCTTTCTCAAGCCGTTCCATGGCCTCCTTGACCATTTCCGGATCGGGTCCGCGCTCCAGGTCGCGAACCTGGTCGAGGCTGCTCACCACCAGCGCCGCCGCGAAGTAGGCCGCCAGCAACAGGTAGCCATTGTTGCCGGTGCGCTTCGTCGCCCGGATGCACATCCCGGTTCCGGAGACGTAGATAGCGACCCCGACCAGGTTGACGAGAAGAATCGTGACCATTGACACTTCCTATTCTGCTTTGGGAATCAGGGAAACGGAACGCAGGTTCATCACGGCGAGCCCCGGCTTGCCGAGCGCGCGGACCGCCAGTCTCCGCAGATCGGCTCCGCGGACCCGCCCCAGGGCGACCCGCCGGAACGCCGTCCAACCACCGGTGCTGGCAACGGTGCCCTGCACGCGCTGGTCGCCGACTTCGACAACATACTGGCTGCCGCCGCTTCCCGCCTCGCATGCATAGTCCAAAATCACCTCGTACTCGCCTGCGGGTAGGGAAAAGTCCCACTCGGCCCAGTCCGTCGCATCCGTCCAGAAGCCCAGGTTGTCCTTGCCGTTCCCTTCCTCGTAGGCCAAACGTGAGCCATGCACAATCGCCGCCCGGGCGGGCAAGACAAGTACCCCGTCCGCCCCGGGACGCAGTCCGCTGTCCAGGCTGGGAGGGGTAGCAAACGTCACCGCGACCACCGTCACGCGCGGGTCGGGGACCGCCGTCAGGGTCAGGCTGGGACCGTCCGCCGTCTGGCCGAGGCGGACCTCCGCCAGCCCGTCGCCGACCAACAGCCGGGCACTCCGGGCCTCGCCGACCAAGCCGGCGAGCACCACCGGCTCGTTGGGCTTGGCATCGAACAGATGGACATACAGGGTCGAGCCCTTGCTCGTGCAACGACCGGGAAATGGATGGCGCAGGTAGGGACTGGCCTCGGTACCGTAGATCGCTTCGCCGTTCACCCTCAGCCACTCGCCCATCTCCTGTAGGCGGACCAGGCTGGCTTCGGGAATCTCGCCTGCGGCCGTGGGGCCGACGTTGAGCAGGAAGTTGCCCCCCTTGGCGGCGATGTCCACCAGTTTGCGCAGGCAGTCCGTCGTGCTTTTCCAGTGCTGGTCCTTGGTCTTGTAGCCCCAGGTGTCGTTCATGGTCATGCAGGTTTCCCAGAGCCGGCCCTGGATCTTGCCGGCGGGAATGGTCTGCTCGGGGGTCTCGTAGTCGCCATCCTCGCGGGTGCGCTTGCCTACCCGGTTGTTGATGATCACGGCCGGCTGCAGGGAACGGCAGAGGGCTTCCAGCTCCTGCCCCTTGGTCCGGTCCCATTGCTTGATCCATTCGCCGTCGAACCACATGATGCCGATGGGGCCGTAGTTGGTGAGCAGTTCCGTCACCTGCTGCTTCAGGTAATCGTAGTAGACGGGGAAGTTCCGGTTCTGCTCGGGATGGTGCCAATCCATAATCGAGTGGTAGAAGCAGAAGCGGATGCCCTGTTCGGCGCAGGCCCGGGAGAGATCCTTCATCACGTCGCGCCCATAGGGGGTGGCGTCCACGATGTCGTAGTCGGTCGCCGCGCTGTTGAAGAGGCAGAAGCCATCGTGGTGCTTGGAGGTGATGACCAGGTAACGCATCCCGGCATCCTTGGCCGCCTTGGCCCAGGCGTCGGCGTCGAACCGCACCGGGTTGAACTGCTTGGCCAGCGGCTCGTACTCCGCCACCGGGATATGGGCCCCGTTCATGATCCACTCCCCGCAACCGGGCACGTCCTTCCCCTGCCAGACGCCCGCCGGGACGGCATACAACCCCCAGTGGACGAACATCCCGAACCGGGCCTCCCGGAACCATTCCGTCCGGGGACTGCTCAGGGGATCGTCTGACGGTGCCGCCTGCAGGGCAAGGGCGAACGGAACCGCGAGCAACGCCAACATCTTCAGGGACTGGTTCGTCATTCTCATGCGACTCTCCGGAAGACGGCCGATGAGGTACCCTAACCCCGGACGGAAACGCAATCCACTCTCTCTTGTTCTCCCTCCCGTTGCGTCCGGAGCGAATGTCGCTATATTGCCAAACTTCGGTTTCGACTCACTAGGGTCGAACCCAAACTCTAGAGCGAGCGTTTCCTAAGTACTGAAGATTTTCCGAAAGGAACCCCGACGATGGCCCTAATCGATTTCGGCGGCGTGAAAGAGCAAGTGGTGACCCGCGACGAATTCCCCATGGCGAAGGCCCTGGAGGTTCTCAAGGACGAGACGATTGCCGTGATCGGCTATGGCGTCCAGGGCCCCGCCCAGGCGCTGAACATGAAGGACAACGGCTTCAACGTCATCATCGGCCAGTCCAAGAAGTACCAGGGCGACTGGGATCGCGCCGTCGCTGACGGTTGGGTGCCCGGCGAGACCCTGTTCGAGATCGAAGAGGCCGCCACCCGCGGCACCATCGTGCAGATGCTCGTCTCCGACGCCGCCCAGAAGGCGATCTGGCCCGAGATCAAGAAGTGCCTGAAGGCTGGCGATGCCCTCTACTTCTCCCACGGCTTCTCCATCGTCTACAAGGACCAGACCGGCGTCATTCCGCCTGCCGACGTGGACGTGATCCTCGTCGCCCCCAAGGGTTCCGGCACCTCCGTGCGCCGCAACTTCCTGTCCGGTGCCGGCATCAACTCCAGCTTCGCGGTGGCCCAGGACTTCACCGGCCGCGCCGAGCTGCGTTGCCAGGCCATCGGTATCGCCGTCGGCTCCGGCTACCTCTTCCCCACCACCTTCGAGCACGAAGTGTTCAGCGACCTGACCGGTGAGCGCGGCATCCTGATGGGCGCCCTCGCCGGCGTCATGCACGCCCAGTACAAGGTCCTGCGCGCTGGCGGCCACACCCCCAGCGAGGCCTTCAACGAGACCTGCGAAGAGCTGACCGAGAGCCTCATCAAGCTGGTCAGCGAGAACGGCATGGACTGGATGTTCGCCAACTGCTCCGCCACCGCCCAGCGCGGTGCTCTGGACTGGGCTCCCCGGTTCGAGAAGGCGGTCGCCCCGGTCTTCGAAGATCTGTACGCCCGCGTCAGGGACGGGCGCGAGACCACGCGCGTCATCACGACCTGCGGCGCTCCCGACTACAAGGAGCAGCTCAAGAAGGAACTGGACGAGATCGGCAGCTCCGAGATGTGGATGGCCGGCAAGGCCACCCGTAGCCTCCGCCCGAAGGAAGCGGCCCGTGAAATCACGGCCAACACCAAGGGTGTGGCGGGTCGCGGCGCCAACTAGGCCCGATTCCTTTCTCTGATTCCAAGCGTGGACTCCGCGTCGTGCTACATTGCAGCCGACGCGGAGTTCCCGTTTTCAGCCTGTTTGCCGAGGACCGTCCCTTGCTTCTGACCAGTTTCAGCCTGTGGTGGTTGGCCATCTATGCCCTCCGGGTGGCCCTCTGGGGCAATCCCGTGATTCTCTACCTGACCAACACCTCCCCTGCCCTTCTCGCCGCCGCCGAAGCGGCAACCGACGACGAGGATGAAGTGACCGACGAGACGGCGCAGTTCATGCGGGGCTTCGCCATGCGCATGATACTCGGCCTTGCCATGCTCGTGCTGGAATTCGCCCTGTGGATCCGGTTCTTCTGGCTCGATATCCTCCCCTGGCTGGCCATGGCCCTCCTGGTGCGGGGTGTGGCGATGCTCGCGGTCGGTTCGCTGGGAACCTCCGGCCTGGGACGCGAGGGCAAGCTCTTCCCCGTCCTGCTGGCCTTCCCCCGCTGGCTATTGCAGGTGGACCGCGCCAACGCTCTGATCACCGGCCTCGGCGCACTCGTGTTTCTCGTCTTTCTGGTACTGGGATAGGGACCAGCGATGGCTGCCGCTGCGGACAATGTTTATCTGATCACCGGCGACGACGAGCCGGTCATCAAGAGCCACGCCGAGAAACTCGTCCGGCAATTGGCGGGTGACAACCCCGACCCCTTTGCCCTGGACGTTTTCCGCGAGCAGGACGGCCTGGCCGTGGCCGACTTGCTGCGCCAACTGATGCTCTCCCTCAAGTCCCCTTCGTTCCTGGGCGGCCGCAAGACGGTCTGGCTCCAGCACTTCGGCGGCTTCGGCAGCGAGGGGACGGCCTCCTCGAAGGCACCCGACGCCAAGGCGTTCCGGGAACTGGCGGAACTGATCGAGACCGGCCTGCCGCCGGACATGGTTCTGGTCATGGACGGCCCCAAGGCGGATGGCAAGAAGCTGCTGGCCAAGACCTGCAAGGCCCACGGCAAGTTGGTGCTCTGCGAGAAACCCAACGTCCGGGACCGCAACTGGCAGGCCACGATGGCCGACTTGGTCGCCACCCAGGCCGCCGCGAAAGGGGTTTCCCTGCCGAACGAAGTCTGCCAGCACCTGGTGGGCGTCATCGGCACGGACACTGCCGCCATCGACAGCGAACTGGAGAAACTGATCTGCTACTGCGGGGACCAGCCGGTCACCCTGGCCGCCGCCGAGGACATCTGTGTCGGCCACGGGGAGGAGATCTCCTGGGCGCTCACCGATGCTCTCGGCGACCGCAATGCGGCGGAGGCGCTGCGTATCGTCAGCGTGCTTCTCCGCCAGGCGGAGACGGATCCTGAACAGGCCTCCCGCGGTCTGCTCTGGCAGGTGGCCAACTTCTACCGCCATCTCTTGCAGCAATGCCCAGGCGGTCAAGTCCGCCCTCGACAGTCTACCCAACGACGAGCGGGAAAGCCTGTTGGCGGATGGACTGGAGGTCGTGGGCCTGAACGCCTGGCGCGCTCAGATCCTGGCCAAAGGGGCAATGCGCTACCATGGCCAGGAACTGGTTGACGCGGTCTGCCACCTGCGCGACGCCTACCGGCGCTGCGTGACCTCGAATGTATCCGTGCGTGTGTTGCTGGAAGAGTGCATCCTGCGCTTGGCCGGCACCCAGCGTCGCTGAGTGCCAGCCGATCGGAAACCAACGTGAATACCACCGATTTCGCCACCAGTCTGGAAGTTCTGCGCCTCCTGGCCAATGCCCTCACCGTCCCCCACACCCTGGACGAAGGGCTCGCCAGTATCACCCGGATGAACTGTGAGCTCATGGCCAGCGAGCAGACCGCGATCCTGCTCCGGGACGAAGGCCATCAGGAAATGATCGTCCGCGCCTGCCGGGGAGTTTCCAGCCCCAAGCTGCGCAAAGGACACCCCATCGAGCTCCCCGAGCGGCTCCGCCGCATCCTCTGGAACACCCGCTACACCCACCAGATCAACTGGATCGAGGCGGGAATCGAGCACATCGGCTTCCCCATTCTGGTCACCCCCGTATCCGTGCGGGGGACCCGGGTCGGCCTGCTGATCACGGGCAAGGGACGGGTGGGGGAACGCTACGACATGATCCGCCAGCGGCTCCACGCCCTCATCGCGACCTTCGCGTCGCTGGTCATTGAGAATGCCAAGATCTACGACTACCTTCGTCAACGCTTTGCCGAGCACTCGCGCGACCTAGTCGAGGCCAACCGCCGCGAAGCCAACGGGACGCGCGACGAGGCGGAGCAACTGATGGTCTCCAGCCTGACCAATCCCGACAAGGTGGTCCGTCTGCTGGCCGAGTCCTTCTACAAGGAGCTGCGCCGCGCCGGATTCAGTGCCGGCAATATCACGACCGGGGCAGCCCATATCCTCGAATGCATTACCCGCGAGCCCAGCATCTAGTCGGCTCGCCGAATCCACCACAACCCGATAGGTACCATACCATGGCGCTCTGGGGCGGACGTTTCAGCAAAGATACCAACCAGCGGGTCGCCGATTTCTCGGAGTCGGTGAGCTACGACCAGCGGCTGTATCCCTTCGACGTGCAGGGCAGCATCGCCCATGTCACCATGCTGGCCGAACAGGGCATCATCGTGCAGGCCGACGCCGAGGCCATCGCCCGCGAGTTGCAGGCCATCAAGGCGCGGCTCGATGCGGGTGAGTTCGAGCTCAAGTCAGAGCTCGAAGACATCCATATGAACATCGAGTCCGCCCTCATCGCCGCCCTGGGCGAGGTGGGTGCGCGGGTCCATACCGGGCGCAGCCGCAACGACCAGGTGAACACCGACGAACGGCTCTACCTCCGCCACGAAGCGGACGAGATCCGCGCCGCCCTCCGGGAGATGCAGCGGGCCATGGTGGACCTCGGCAGCCGACACCCCGAGGTGATCCTGCCGGGGCTCACCCATCTCCAGAACGCCCAGCCGGTGCTCTTCGCCCACCATCTCCTCGCCTATGTGGAGATGTTCGAGCGGGATCGGGAGCGGCTGGCCGACTGCCGCAAGCGCCTGAACCGCTCGCCCCTGGGGGCGGGAGCCATCGCCGGCTCCACCCTCCCCCTCAACCGCGAACGCACGGCCGAACTGCTCGGTTTCGACGAGGTGCTGCGCAACAGCATGGACGCCGTGGCCGACCGCGACTACATCATCGAGTTCCTCGCGGCCCTCAGCCTGGTCGCCATGCATTGCTCGCGGCTGGCCGAGGACGTGATCCTCTGGGTCTCCCAGCGTTTCCGTTTCCTGGAACTGGACGATGCCTTCTGCACCGGTTCCAGCCTCATGCCCCAGAAGAAGAACCCCGACGTGGCCGAACTCGTGCGCGGCAAGACCGGGCGGGTGTACGGGGCGCTCTTCGCCCTGCTGACCACCCTCAAGGGACTCCCCCTCACCTACAACCGGGACCTACAGGAGGACAAGGAGAGCCTCTTCGACGCCATCGACACCATCAAGGCGATTCTGGGAACCATGGCCCCCATGATGGCCTCCGCCACACCCTACGCCGACACCATGGCCGCCGCCGCCGCCGATCCCGCCCTCATGGCCACCGATCTGGCGGAATGGCTGGTGAAGCAGGGCCTGCCCTTCCGGGACGCCCACCATATGGTCGGTCGCTACGTGGGTTGGTGCGCCGCCAAGGGGGTCGGCTTGGACGAGGCGACGCTGGAGCAGATGCAGGAGTCCATTCCCCTGGCCAAACCCGAGTGCCTGGAGTTGTTCTCCGCCCGGCGCAGTGTCGGGGGCCGCGACCTCACCGGCGGTACCGCTCCGGTCCAAGTGGCGAAGCAGCTTGCCTTCTGGGCCAACCGTCTGGGCGACTAGTCTGGCGGCCTACGGGTTGCTGCCGGTGTAGGCTCCGTTCCAGTACTTGCTGAGCGAGTTGCGCGGCGGCACGTTGAGTAGCCTCATCCAGGCTACATGGCCGTCGGCAAAGATATTGTTCAGGCCGTCGCTGTGCCGCCCCACCATCTCGTCGTTGGCCCCGCCGGTATCCCCGTCGAGGTTGTACGAGTCGCTGCCGGTCGCCTCGGCGAAGATCATGTTCTCGGATACCGCCTTGAACTCGCCCAGGCTGCGCCAGGCGTTGTATGCATTGAGGCCATAGGAGCCAGCCCCGGTGTAGGCCCCGGTAAAGACGTAGGTGTCCGACGGACAGTTGTAGACCGGAATGCTCTTGAGGTAGGGATAGAGCATGGTGTGCCAGAGCACGGCCACGTTCCCCGAACGGGTAGTGCCGTTCGGCAGGACATAGCTCCCGTCGATGTAGTAGTAGATGGGGGGGATGTGCTCCTGGTTGTCCTCGGCGTACATCAGGGTTGCCAGCCCGAACTGTTTCTGGTTCGAGACGCAGGAGATGCTCCGGGCCTTCTCCCGGGCCTTCGCCAGCGCCGGCAACAACATGGACGCCAGGATCGCGATGATCGCGATCACTACCAGCAGCTCGATCAGAGTGAAACGGCGGTTCCGAGTCTTCATGTCCCTTCCTTTCCAGCAGTGCAGGTTCAGGTTCGCCCGTCCCCCCCTCCTGCCGCTGTCCTTCCTAAGGCAACGGCAGAGGGAGACCGGGCGATTGGCGCAAGCCGCGATCAGTCCTTCCAGTAGGACCATTCCTTGTACTTGGTGGCGTTCGCGGAGGATACATGCCCCTCCGCCCACAGCATGTTGTAGCGGGAATTGTGGCGGTTGGAGGCGCGGGTGCCAGTCGTGTCGCTCGACGAGTTCAGCACCACGTAGTCGGGGTCGTAGCCGGAGGCGACCGAGGGGCTGTAGGGGCCGGCATACAGGTTCTGGTCGTCGATGAAGACGAGGGTCCCGCTGGGATCGGCGATCCGGGCGAGCGCCAGCCCGCTGTCGAAGTTGGTGTAGCCGGAGAAACGGCTCTGGTTGTAGCCGTACATGCAGACGATGCTGTAGTCGAAGCCAGACTGTCCAACGGTCTCGGAGGGGCACTTCCAGACGTTGGCGTCGTTGATGTAGGAGTGGATCAGTTCGGGGGTGTGGTAGTAGCCGCCGGACTCGCCGCCAGCATTCACGAGGTACAGCGGCGGGAGGGTCTCGCGCGAATCGTCGATGTACATCAGCCAACCCAGGCCGATCTGCTTCAGATTGCTCGAACAGCTTGCCTGGCGCGCCTTTTCCCGCGCCTGGGAGAGCGCGGGCAACAGCATGGAGGCCAGGATGGCGATGATGGCGATGACGACCAACAGCTCGATCAGAGTGAACCGGTTCCGCACAGTTGCACGCATGGCATGTCCCTTTCCGAACATTGACTGAAGAAGACAACACTGGGCTAACCGCCAAGCAGAACCCATGCCACGGGCCTGGCCCGCACAGCATGGCATGTCTACACTACACAAATGTCGCTCCGCTTGGCTCCCGCGGTCACCAATGTAGCGCACTGTGAATGATTTGTGACACTCTGCCAGTCCGGCGGGTGAAGGTCCAGCAAAAACGCAGGAAATGCCGGCAACCGCAGAAGGGCCGCCGGTGCCGTACACTGGGGCGCAAACCTGTCTGCGGTCGTC
>QKCY01000573.1 GCA_003245525.1 Victivallales bacterium
GGGGCAAGGCCAGGGCGAGCAACAGAGCAAGAGCGAGGGCGAAAAGCAGCAGCAGCCCCCCCAACAGAACGGCCAGCAGGCCGCCAGCCAGGCCCAGGCCATGGCCAAGGTCCGCGAGGCACTTGACCAAGTCCGCCGCTTGGCCGAGCGCCAGGACAACCACAACCGCGAGATGGAACGCGCCCCCGACAGCTTGGACCAAGCCCTGGCCAAGGCGTTGGGCGAGAAGCAGGGGGATATCCAGAGCGCCGGCACCGACATCCGCCAAGGGCTCGCCGAGCTACCCGATGCCGCCCAGGCCGTGCAGGACCTCGCCAATGCGGAGCGGGAGATGTCCCGGTCGCAGCAGGCTCTGAACGGCCAGAATCTCCAGACCGCCCGGCCCTACGGGGCCCGCGCCCATCAGGCCCTGCTCTCAGCCGTCCGTTCCCTCGAAGCCGCCCAGCGGAAGCAGGCCGCCGACCAGATCAACCAGCTTGCCCAGGCGGCCCAGCAGCTCTCCGATGCCCAGAACCAAGCCGCCGACAAGAGCCGCCAGCTCGGGCAGGCCAACCCGCCCAACGCCGACGACGTCGGTGCCGCCGGGCAGGAACAGCGCCAACTCCAGGAAATGAACGAACGGCTCAACGAGGCCATCGAACACACTGCCGGGGAGTTCGCCGAGACCTTTCCCCAGGCCTCCCGCTCCCTGGCCGAAGCGGCGCAGGGCGCCCGCGAGGCGGGGACCTCGGGCAAGATGACCCGCGCCGCCAACGCCCTCCTCTACCGGCGCTTCGACAAGGCCCGGCGGGAGCAGACCGATGCAGCCAACGAACTCCAGAAACTGTCCGAGGACCTTGCCTCCGCCGGCCAGAACCTGCCCACCATGAGTCGCGAGGAAATGCTGGAGGCCATGCGCGAGCTCCAGCGCCAGGCCCAGGGCGTCCAGCAGGCCATGCGGCAGAGCGACGAGGCCAAAGCCCGCGAGGAGCTGGGCAAACGCTCCGAACAGGGCAGCAAGAGCCTTGGCGAACTCGGCAACGCGTTGCAGGACGAAATGCTGCAACGGATCTCCGAGGAGATGTCCATGCCGCGGGGCGGCGAGAACGCCGCGGCGGAAGGCGCACGCCTGCTGGGCATGTACCGCGCCGCCATGCGCGTGCTGGAGCAGCATCTGGTTGCCGCCGGCATCCAGCGCCAGATCGGGCTCAGCCGGGAGACGGCGAATCCCCCCGAGAAATACCGGCGTCTCGTGGAGCAGTACTTCAAGGACCTGAGCCGCGAGAAATGATTCGCTTCGACACGCCCATTCCGCTGTCCCTTGCCCTCCTCTGGTGGCTGGCCGCCGCCGCCGCCCTGCTGTGGGGGCTGGCGCGCCTGCGCGTGGTCCGTACCCGCTACCGGCTGGCGTTGGGCGGCCTGCGCCTGGCAGCACTGGTTCTCCTGCTACTGTTCCTGCTCAACCCCTATCGTGAGATCGAGACTCCCGACCCCGAAGGGTTCCGGGTCCTGCTGCTGGCGGATGCCTCCCAGAGCATGGCCACGGCGGACATGCGTGGGCAGTCCCGGTTCAACGTGGTCCGCGAACAGCTCTCCAACCAACCAGACAGTCTGGCCACCCGCTTGGGTGCCGCCTACCGGCTCACTGCCCAGGTCTTCAGTGAAGAGGCCCGCCCCGCCCGGCTGGACAGCAACGACGGCCAGAGCGAGCAGGGCCTCCTCCCTGGCAAGACCGCCATCGGCGACGTCCTGCATACGTCGTTGGAGGACAGCGCGGGCGTCCCCCTTGGCGGGGTGGTGCTGCTCTCCGACGGCCACGTCAATGCCGGACGGCCTCTGACCGACGTCTGCAAGCAGTTCCGTTCCCGCGACATTCCGATCACCTGCATCGGCATCGGCCGGGACCAGCCCATCTCCGACGTGCGCGTGCAAGCCCCCGCCGAGGCCTTGCGCGGGGTGAAGGGCCAGCCGCTCGACGTTCCCGTCCACCTGCTGTCCCGGTTCCCGAATCCGGTCCCGGTGACGGTGGAACTGGACGACGGCAGCGGCACGCCCCAGCTCCAGACCATCCAGCTCACCCCCGGCGAGGAGCCCACCACCCTCACCTTCCCCGTCACCCCCTGGCGGGCGGGGTTCCAGACCTGCCGGGTCCGGGTCCAGCCCGTGCCGGGCGACGGCCGCCCGGACAACGATGTGGACTTCGTCGCCCTCGACGTGCGCGAACCGGACACCTTCAACGTGCTCTATCTGAGTGCCTATCTCGACTGGGAGTACAAGTTCCTCACCCGCCTGACCGGCGACCAGAAGCAGCTCTCCCTCGCCGCCGCCATCCAGACCGGGGCGGACACCTACTACCACGCCGGTTTTCCGGAAGATCTCAAGGACAAGGTGCAGGGCTTTGCCGCCGAACGGGACGTGCTCAGCCGCTTCGACGCGGTGGTCCTCGACCTGCGGGCCATTCCCTTCCTCCAGGAGGGAGAAGTGGCCGCCCTGCTCGAATTCGTCGAGCACCGGGGCGGCGGCATGCTCTGCGTGGGCCCGTTGGCCAACCTGTCGCAGAACCTGCTCGACGCCCTGCCGGTCCTGCCGACCGACGCCACCACCCCCTCCCCCAATGCCCGGCTCGACCTGAGTTCCGACTTCGTCTTCGACCGCGATCCCAGCGGCACCCTTGGCGCGGTCGGCGGCCTGCCGGTGCCCGACGGTGCCCCGGCATGGTTTGTGGGCGAGTTGAAGAAAGGGGGGCGATCCGCCGCCGACGTGCAGAACCGCCGGGGGCTCACCGCCCTTGCCGCCCAGCGGTACGGCAGCGGCCGCATCGCCTATTTCGGCCTCCAGAACACCTGGCGCTGGCGGCTGGGCGACGATCAGGGCGAGCGCCGGCACAGCGCCTTCTGGAATGCTCTGCTGGTCTGGCTCGGCTCCACCCGCAAGCCCCGCATCACCGCCGACTGCGCGGGACTGAAGGCCGGGCTGGGCGATGCCGTTCCCCTGGACGTGGACGTCCTCGGCGACGACTTCCGCCCCGCTCCCGACGCCCAGGTCGTGGCTACCCTAACGACCCCCGACGGCCGTCAGCGGGACGTCCCGCTGGAACCCGCGCCGGGCGCCCCCGGACGCTACAGCGCCGTGACCTTCCCGGAACAGAGCGGCGAGTACCGGGTGGACTACCGGGTCGTCCTGCCCCAGGGCCGCTACGACGCCAGCGTCCACTTCGTCGCCCGCCAGACCGGGGCCGAAGCCGAAGACACCACCTATCGCGAGGACGTCCTGCGCGACGCGGCCCGGCTCACCGGTGGCCAATTCCTACCCGCGAACGAGATCGCCACCTTGCGCGAGGTGCCTTTGGGCAGCCATATTCCCATGCACCGCGAGCGCGTCTACTGGACCCGGTCCTGGTGGTTGCTGGCAGCCCTTGCCGTGCTGCTCGGCCTCGACTGGTTCGCCCGGCGACGCATCGGCCTCAGATAGGAGGGATTCCATGCAGTACCTCACCATCCCGGACACCGATCTGCGCGTCTCCAACTTCTGCCTGGGGGCAATGCCCTTCGGAATGGGCCAGGACATCGCCACCGAGGACTCCCTGGTGGACGCTTTCCTCGAGCGGGGCGGAAACTTCTTCGACACCGCCCACTGCTACGCCTTCTGGACCAAGGCCGGGGCCGGCTCCAGCGAACGGTCTCTGGCCGACCACCTGAAGCGGCGCGACCTGTGGGGCAAGGTGGTCGTGGCCACCAAGGGCGGACACCCGCAGGAACCCGGCTACCGCACGGTGGATTGGTTCCTGGCACCGGGCCGCATCGCGGCGGACATCGACGACAGCCTCGGTCGCATGGGCATCGGCTGCATCGACCTCTACTGGCTGCACCGCGACGATCCCCGCGTGCCGGTAGCCGAGATCGTGGACTGCCTGAACGCGGAGGTGGCGCGAGGCCGTATCCGCTATTTCGCAGGGAGCAACTGGTCCGGCGAGCGCCTGGCCGAGGCCAACGCCTATGCCAGAGCCAAGGGCGTGCAGGGCTTCGTGGCCAGCCAGCCCTGCTGGAGCCTCGCCACAAAACCCATGACCCGCACCATGTGGGAACTCACGGCCGCAGACTGGACCTTCCACCGCGAGACCGGCATGCCGGTCATCCCCTACTCGCCCACTGCCCAGGGCTACTTCGCCAGCAACGGCGAGAAGGGCAAGTCCTACGACCTACCCGTGAACCGGCCGGTTCTGGCCAAGGTGGACCAACTGGCCAAGGAACTGGGCGCAACCCGCAACCAGGTGGCCCTTGCCTGGCTTCTGGCCCAGCCCTTCCCGGTCATTCCCATCCTCGGCACCAGCGACCGCGAGCATCTGCTCGATGCCTTCGGCGCCTTGGACTTGGCGCTCGATCCGGCCCGGCTCCGGGACATGGCGAACGAGTGATTGCGTGGCAGCGCCCACGGTTCTTCCCACGATAGAAAAGCGTGAAAAAAGTATCTCTTCTAGCCTTGGCACTCAGTCTGGCCGGGGCTAGTTTGACTCCGTTTGTGGTCGTCTCAGGGCTTGCTATCCCCCAGCACGCAAGGAGTCTATCGCCATGTCCACCTCGCCAAGCCGTCGCTTCACCCTGATCGAGTTGCTCGTCGTCATCGCCATCATCGCCATCCTGGCCTCCATGCTCCTGCCCGCCCTCCAGCAGGCCCGAGCCAAGGCCCGGCAGATCAGTTGTACCAACAACTCGAAGCAGCTTGCGCTCGGCTGGACCATGTACAACCAGGACTTCGACGATCAGGTGATGGCTTCGTGCTTCAGAGGCACGTCCAACACCTGCTGGGACCGGCGCGACTACAACTACTTCAAGGGAACCAACAAGAACACCCACGGCGTGATGCCCTACATCAACAACTGGGACGTCTACATGTGCCCGGCCGTCGTCAAGGACTGGACCGACGCCACCGCTTCCTCCTACGACTACAACAGCCAGCTTGAGAACCGGACTCTCTCCGTGTTCAAACGCCCGTCCATCACCGCCGTCTTCGGCGAAGGCAACGGACACCGCTGGATGTACACCGGGGATACCACCTATCCCCATTGGCACCAGCGCGACAACCACAACGGCTCGGTGAACCTCGCCTTCGCCGACGGCCATGTGAGCGCCTACAAGATCCTCAATGTCCCGGTAACGGATGCCTCCACGAACATTATGATCCTGAACCCCACCCTCTAGTCGGTGGCGGCTTCCTAGCCGAGGGGGTATGGTCGGGTCTCGTCTGGCATAACGTGGAGACCCGACCTTGCGTGCGATCCTGTCGTTCCTGCTTGTCCTCTGCGCCCTCCCCGCCCTGGCCGACTTCCTGCCCGTCGGGATTGGCTACGCCTTCAACCGGCGGCATGACCAGTCGCCCTACTACGACGGGCAGGTGGGCAACTACGCCTGGCTGAAGCCGGGCGAACTGCGGGTGCCGGGTACGGGTGTTCCCTTCCGCGTGGAGGGTGACAATCCCGCCAATCCAAGCATCGCCCTCACCGGCGGCAGCCGGAACGACCTGCCCCAGGCCATTTCCCTGTTCCCCTATGTGGCGGGAGTGGCCAAAATCCACCTGCTCGGCATCGCGGGCGGCTGGGTGCATGGGCAAACGGGCGAGGAAGCGGGAGCTGTCGTCCTGGTGTTCGCGGACGGCACGGAGCAGCGTTTCCCCCTCCGTATCGGCATCGAGATCGACGATTGGGTCCACCACGCCGCCACGGGCGTCGCCGTGGCGGCCAACGCTCCCGCTGGCGGCAGTCATGTGGACGCTCTGTCGCTGGCCGTTGCGGGAGATCCGGGACGAGTGCTTTGCGAGGTGCGGATCGAGAGCGTGCCCAGCGTCTCGATCCCGGTCTTCGCCCTCACGGTGGAAGGACCGAACCCTGGCCAGCCGGACCAGGCGGTGGCCGTGGCCCGGCACGATGTGGCAAGGGACATCGCGGCCCTGCACGAAGGCCTGCGCCTGATCGCGGAGCGTGGTTTCGGCGAAGAGGCCCAATCCTTGAGAACCCGCCTGGCCGCCATTCCGGAGCCGACCACGGCCGGCCTGCCCCAACTGATCCCGGCCCGCGTCGAGTTGGCCCGGCTCGCGGCGGAACTCGACACCTACCGCCACCGCCACCGCTTCACCAAGACGCCGGACGAAAACGCCCCCGGGTTCCCGAGCCGCAGGGATTACAGCATTCTCCTGGAACGCATCCCCCTCTGGGCCGAACGCGGCTGGCACGACGCCTATGGTAGCGACCCCGGCGTGGGCTACTTCGGGGAGGGCGGCACCAACGAGAACAGCCTGCGCACCCTGGGCAACTTCATCTTCGCCTATGCGTTCCTGGCCACCGATCCCTACTACGACGCCAGCGTCTCGGGTGTGCCGCAGTCCCAGTTGCTCGCCCAGACCCGCGCCGCCCTCGCCTACATGACCCGGACCCACTTCACCGGCGATCTGGTCTGTGCCGACGGCAAGAAATGGGGCAACCACTGGCAGTCGGCCTGGTGGACGTCCCGTATGGTCGCCGGGGCGCGGCTGATCTGGGAGCAACTGACCAACGCCGAACGCGATGCCGTACGCCGGGTCCTGGTGGCCGAAGCCAACCGCCATCTGGACCGCACCCCGCCGGGCGGGGAGTTCTCGAACACCCGCAGCGAGGAGAACGCCTGGGACAGCGAAGTGCTCGTCTGGGCCACCACCGTCTGCCCGGCCCACCCCAATGCCCGCCAATGGGAGGCGAAAGCCCGCGAGTTCTTCATGAACACCCTCTCCGTGAAGGCGGACGCGGAGGACGACAGTCTGGTGGATGGCCGCCCGGTGCGTCAACAGGTCGTCACCGTGAACGTCCACTCGGATTTCACCATCGAGAACCACGGCAGCTACCAGTTCTGCTACATGGCCTGCCCGCTCCATTCCCTGGCCTGGAGCTACTACGCCTACCGCGAGGCGAACCGCCAGCCGCCGGAGGCGCTCTTCCACCACTACCAGGACGTGTGGAACGTGATCAAGCGGACCCAGCTCTACGATGGCCGGTTCGCCTACCTGGGCGGCAAGGACTGGGCGCGCTATGTCTACGGCCTCTACTTCATCATGCCGCCCTTGGTGGTCCTCCAGGAGAAGTACGGCGACCAGGACGCGCGCCTGCTCGAACGGCAGCGGTTCCGCACCTTCGAATGGGAACAACGGCTGCACGGCGACGGCGGCATGTTCAGCGGCCGCTTCACCCATGGCGTCATGCGTGGCTGGCCCCATGAGTACGAGACCGACGCCATGGCCCTGCTCGCGCTCTGCGCCTGCCTCCACGGCGACCGTACGCCGCTGGCCCCGAGCGATCCCGCCGAGGTCCAGCAGCGCCTCACCGGCGCCATGCGTAGCGAGCCCTGTGAATGGCAGATGGCCCGCAGTCCGCAGGCCTTCACCGCCTTCAGTTGGCGGCTGCTCCAGAAAGGCGCTTGCATGGGTGTCTTCGCCCCCGCCGGTGGCGATGACCTCGTGGAATGGGGCCGCGACAACTTCGTCAGCCAGATCAGCGTGGCAGGCAAGCCGCTTGCGGTCCTCAAGACCGAGCACGCCGACCAGCTTCTGGAAGACGGTTTCCACACGACCGGCCGGGCAACCCGGGGAACCGACCCCAAAGGCGCTCCCGCCGTGGAGCAGTTTCTGCACGTTACCGCCCTCCCCCAGCATGGCGTAATGGTAGTCCTGGATTGGGCCCGCACGCTGGGAACCCAGCAAGCCGTCACGTCCTTCGGCCTGAACCACTACCTGCCCAACGATATCTTCAACGGCAACTCCCGGCAGCTAGCCTGGGCCGACGGCCAAGCCACCGTGGCCGGGGTCGGCAACGCCCAGCCGAACGTCACGGGAACGACCTCGTGGCTCTGCGTGGACGACCGGCTCGGCATAGCCAGTCCAGCCCCCGCCCCGTTCCAGTTGGTCCTCTCGGCCAGCCGGAACGCGCCTTGGGGCAGCCTCTGCTACGACTCCCTCCACTGGCCCGACCAATCCGCCCCGCGCGAGCTAGCGGACGGCGCGATCATCCACGACCACGCCTATCTGCTGGCCGCTGGAAACGCCACCCTCGCGGCCCATTTGGCCGGACAGTTCGAACGCCTGCCCAATCCCAATCCCGGCCTCCGCCTGGTGCGTTTCGCCGGAGCCGACGGCCAGCGTTTCCTGCTAGCCGTCAACTTCGCCACGGCTCCCACCGAGACGACCGTGGCGGGGGAAACCCTCGCCCTGCCGCCCCAGGGAGCCGTGCTGAAGACGGTTCCGTAGGGCCGCGTCTAGGGCTTTCCGGATATGCCGCCCTCCTGCGGGGGCTCAGGATTCGCTCTCCGGTGTTCCCCAGGCTCGCGCCTGGGGCTACGATATGCCGCCCTCTGCGAGGGCTGAAGAGAGACGCTGGTGCGTCTCTGTGGGGGAGCCAATTGTCCTGTCTGGGCACTGATCTCACGACTGGGTAACCACCCGGCTTGTGGTGGTCTTCGATGCGAACAGGAACACCCGCGCCTGTCCCGTGATCCGGGAGGATGGTCCCTGAGCCCTCGCAGAAGGCGGCATATCGTTACCCCAGGCTTGCGCCTGGGGCAAGAATACGTCCCCTGCTCCCCGATGAGAGCAGGGAACACAACCAAGAGGCGGGGCTACAGGCTCGCGATCAGCTTCTCCATCCGCTGCCCGTACTCGACGTAGTTGGCGTAGCGGACGCCCGCCTCGCTCTGCACGGCGGCGTCGTGGAAGACCACCGCGAGATGGGGCTCGATGGAGATGCCGCCCGCATAGCCGGAGCCGAGCAGGTCGGCGACGATCTCGGGCACATCGCCATGGCCTTCGCCGGGGAAAGTGAACTGGGTCTTGCCCTCGGCCTGGTTCCAGATGCCGTCCTTGATGTGGATGTAGGCCACATGGTCCTTCACCATCTTGTAGAAGGTGTAGGCGGACTGCTTGGGATAGGGCGCGGCCTTGCCGCGATCATCGGTGAAGACCGGGTTGCCGGTATCGAACACCAGCTTCAGGCCGGGCACGTTCTCCAGCAGGCGCAGGGTGTAGGTGTAGCCCATGCCGCCGTAGTTCATGCAGTTCTCGTGGACGGCCGTGATGCCCGCGTCGCTGAACATGCGGACCAACTCGCGCACGCGCCGGAACCGCTCCTCCTCCATCTGGTCCTCGGGGCCCCGGTCCTTGAGGACCGCGAAGCTCATGATGCGCACCAGCTTGGTCCCCAGCCGCTGCATCCGGGGGATGGCGCGCTTGGTTTCCTCCAGGGAGGAGTCGAAGGGATCGGTGATCTGCTTGCCCCAGTTGGCGATGCAGGAACCGAAGCAATTGATCTTGATCCCGGCTTCCTGGAGCTGGCCATAGGCCTGGTCGAACGCCTCGTCGGAGAGGTCGTGGATGTTCTTGCCGTCGATGTTGCGGCACTCGATGTTGGTCCAGCCCAGTTCCTGGGTGGCCTTGATCTGGGTCGCGAGATCCTTGCCCGCCTCGTCGGCGAAGCCCGTGAGATAGCCGTTGAACTGCATGTCGAACTCCTGATAGAGGATGAATGGCGACAAAGCCAGTACTATACCCCACCCCACGGGCACGACCACGCGAGGAGCCTTCCGCCAAGTTCCGTCTGCCGCTCGGCGTGGTTTCCCCGGCCATCTCGGGTCCCCTTTGGTTCGGCGATCCGACCAGAAGACTGGGGCCTGACTCGTCTCTCCCAGGAGGGGAAGCCGGGGGAGTTTCCCTCTCTCCTGGAAAAGCCCAGGACCTCGGGGGCGCGACCGGGGGCGCGACGGGCTGTCGTCACGAGTGGACGATTCGCGCATGGACGCGTCCTTGTCTGAGCTTCTCGGTAGAGGATGGGTTGGGCGACACTGCCAATCCACTTGCCTGCCACAAGTTTGGCGCATTTTACCTTGTTCTTTATTTGTAGACAGAGTAGATTCCGAGTTCCGAAGAGGCCGTGCTGGGTAGCCATCTGCCTTATGCGTGTTCTCCACCTCGTTTTTCGCCATAGCCGCAACGTGCGCCGAAAACTCAAAGGAATCTCCATGACGAACCGGGCCCAACGCCGAACCTTTACCCTCATCGAGCTCTTGGTGGTAATCGCCATCATCGCGATCCTGGCATCGATGCTGTTGCCCGCTCTGCAGCAGGCGCGCGCCAAGGCTCGTCAGATATCCTGCACCAACAACATCAAGCAACTTGGCCTCGCCATGATCATGTATGGCGACGACAACGGCGTCTTCACGCCCCACTACTACTCCTCCTCCGATAACGCCAGCCCCATCTGGACGACGAAGGTCATCTCCTACGCGGGCGGCAGCGAGGCCTCCTTCCTCTGCCCCTCCAACCCCTACGGGAAGTATGGCGACACATTTGGCACCCGGGCGTCCGTGCCCATCGGCTTCAACGCCTGGTTCCGCGAAACCAGCAACCTCAGCCCCATGACCATGAAGGAACCCAGCAAGTGCGCGGTGTTCGCCGACAGCCATGTGACCGGCGACACCACCAACAACCGCGGCTATGCCCTCCACTACGGTTCCTACGCGGGGTCGACCAAGATCAACAGCAACTGGCTGATGTCCGACAAGAACCACAACGGTCGCGCCAACGTGGGATTCGGCGACGGCCATGTGGCCACGACGACGTCAGGCATGATCTCCACGGCGACCGAGATCAAGGTCTGGTACCTCAACCAGTAGACCTCCCGTTCGCTTCCACTACACCGCCCCTAAGGCCCATGCGGAGCCTAGGGGCGTTTGTTTTGTTGCCTGGCCACGCGACAGGCTTCCCTGTAGTATCTCCATGGCAGCATCCTGCAACGGAACGCCAGCGCGGCCCGGGCGCAGGGACTGGCTGGAGAAGGTGCCCCGATGCCGACCGAGCATAGGGTCGCAGACCAGATCCACTACCACGCCGAGCAGGCTGCTCTCTCGCCCAGACGCTGGCGACTCGCCGGGAACACCGGGATGGGATGGTGCAGGGCTTCACTGCGCCGTGATCTGAATCTCGCTGAAGGCGGAGATGGTGCGAAAGACGCCACAGCCGACGAGACGCAGGGCGTCGAAGTTCTCGGGCAGATTCAGTTCCAGCACGTCGCCATTGGCTTTCATGCGGGCGGTACGGGCTTTCACGTCCACCTCGATCTCCACCGTGAACTCGGCGGTGGGGTCGGTACGGCTGGGGGCATTCGCCGCGTCCTGCGTGCCCTTGCACGGACCCTGGAAGGTCGACAGCTTGTGGATGCCGGCAAAACTGCCGCACCAGGTCTGCCGCCGGTCAATCGGTCCGGAGGCGAGGACGAGAAACGCATTCCGGGGGTTGTCCTTGGCAATGCTCTGGTAGCGGGCGGTGATGGTCGCCTTGCCGGTGATGGGTTTGGGCAGTTTCTGGAGTGCCACGCCGCTGCCATCGGGGGCCTCGACGGAGCAGCCCAGCTCGTGCTTCTTCACGATGCACCCTTTCACCACCGCGAACCAGCCGGTCTCGTCCGTCCCTAGCTCCGGTGGCCGGGGTTCGCCTGGAGCGGGATAACGACCGTGGAGTTCGCCCATGTGGTTGTACTTCCACTGGTCCACGTATTGTTGCGGCGGCAGGAACTGGTCGTGCCGTTCCGCCAGTTTGCGGTGCAGAATCTGGACCAGGTTGGCCTGGATCTGTTCGCTGCCGGGGGTGCCCACCAGATTCTTCGTCTGGTAGGGATCCTCGCGGTTGTCGTACAGCAGCCACGGACCCTCCCGCGTCTCCACGTAGGTGTAGCGGCGAGTCCGAATCCCCCGGTACGCGCCAATCCCATAGGTGAAAGCGGTGTGGTAGGGAACCGGCAGCTCGAACAGCGCCCCGTCGTTGTCCGTAGCACTTGGAGTTCCCCGCAATGCGCCGGAGAAATCCGTCCCCTCCACGCTGGCCGGCACGGGGATGCCGCTGAGTCCCAGCAAGGTCGGCAGGATGTCCGGGGTGGAGATGGGCAGATCCACCACCCGGCCCGTTTCGCCAAACTGCCGGGGATAGCGCAGCAGAAACGGCACGACGGCGGATTCGTCCCACGGCAGGAGCTTGCGGGTGAACCCCTGCGAACCCAGCATGTCGCCATGGTCCGAGGTGAAAACCACGATGGTGTTCCTCTCCAGGCCAGTCTCGCGCAAGGTCTGCAGCAACTGGCCCATGCAGTCGTCGAGCGCCGCGATGTGGGCGTAGTAGCCGCGCAGATCGCGGGTCGCGCTTGCCGTAGAGGTGGCCGGGACATTGGGCCGTAGCTTGATCTCGCGGTCGGCGAACATCTCGCGGAACTTGTCCGGAGCGGTCTCGTAGGGATTGTGCGGCGGCCCCCAGGAGAGGAACAGGCAGAAGGGGCGGTCGCCGTGGGCGTGCTGCCGAATGTAGTCCTCGGCCATGCGGGTCTGGGCGCTGGCGTCGTAGCCTTCCCAGTAGCGCTTCTCGGGCGTCTCGCCGTAGTACAGGGAACGATTGTAGTTGTGCGTACATTCCAGAACACGCCAAAACTCGAAGCCCTGCCGCCGGTCCTCGGGAATGAAGGCGGCGCGCCCGCCGTAGTCGCCCTTGGGGCTCCCATTCAGGTGCCACTTGCCGATGTAGCCGGTCGCGTAGCCAGCCTGCCGGTAGATGTCCCCCACGCAATTGGCGTCGGTCGCCAGCGGCACATCGTTGATGAAGACCCCGTGCGTCAAGGGATACTGCCCGGTCATCAGGCTGCCCCGATAGGGCGAACAGACCGGACACACCGACACCACGTTGGTCAGGTTCAGCCCCGTGCTGGCCATCCGGTCCAGATTCGGAGTGACGGCGTTCGGGTCCCCCGCGTAGCCAGTAGCCTGTCCACGCCATTGGTCGGCGAACACGAAGAGGAGGTTGGGGGCGACGGTAGCTTCCGCCTCCCCGGACAACGCGAGCAGACTCGCCCCGGCCCCCAGCCCCATGCCCAGAAACTCTCGTCGGCGCAGTGTCGCCATCGGCTCATCCAACGGTAGTGGTTACGGTCGATTCACCCGCTCCTTCCCCCACGCCTGATTCATACCACCACCCTCCCGCTCCTGCAAGCCCATCCCCCACTCCCCGACGGCAAAGAGAGATCACCACGAAGGCACGAAGGACGGACAAGGACAATCTCGCGCAGAGGCGCTGAGGCGCTGAGGGAATACAGGACAGGAGAACGGGGAAACCGCAGAGTCTTCCGGTCTTTGCTCTGCGCCTCTGCGCCTCTGCGCGAGTACCCCATTTGGCTTGTGGCTAGGCTACCCTAAGCCCGCTGTGGCTCCATGGTGAGCAGAATCCAATCCCTCAACAGGTAGTTGGATTCGCCTCGGCGGCGACGAAGGCGAGAACGGCCGGGAAGAACGCCAGGAAATCCTGTTCAAGGTCCGAGTACTTCTCGCTGATGACGGGCAGATAGGCGGACGCACCCAAGAGATCCCAGCCCTTGTTCCGCAACCGCCGGTCGATGCGCTGCAAGGCGGCGGCGAGACCGTCCAGCGTTCCGTACGAACCCAACAGATCGCTGGCCACCAAGGCCTGGACGAAGCGTTGCGCATCCTCGGGGTAGTCCGGCATCCTTGCCTGCGCCTCGGCATAGAACCAGTCGACAGACGCCCGCAGGGGCTCGCCGGAGAAGGCATCCCAATGCCGACTGAGCATATGGTCATAGACCAGATCGACCACCACGCCGCGCAGACTGCCGCTCTCGCCCAGGCGCTGGCGACTCGCCGCGAACACCGGATGGGCGTCGGTGAAGGCATCCACCCGACGATGCCGCGCAATCCCGGCCCGGAACTCCTCGCTCATGCCCGGCCACGTCCGCGCCTTCACCACATCGGCGAGCACCCCGCCGAGCTGGGCATCCGGCGTGGGATCGGAGAGCAGAAGATGGGCTAACCAGTTCACGGTACGCTGATTCCTCGCAAAACTGGGGATGCCGACACCACAATGCACGTACCGTAGCACAGGTTGCCAGACGCTGCCTGACTATCCATCCCGACCGCCTGGGAACGCCGCTCTCCTGAGCGGCTGTATTCGGTCCCCACATGCTGCGCGTCATAGGGAGGGCTCCGGTTCATCCTCGGCAAGGCGCCCCGAAGAGCCGCTCGGGAGAGCGGCGTTCCCAGGTGGCCGGGATGCTGCCTCTTCACCCAAGCGGAGGCACCAAGGGAGACGACGCAGACGCAATCCCCACCCAGCTCCGGTTGGCAGAGGCCGCTCCGCCGGGTAGAGTGGGCAACCTATCCTGGAGGATGCCGTTATGGAACTGCCGCTGTTCGCGAAGTGGATGCGTCTGACGACCTTGGACCAAGGCCGGGGCAGTGCCTTGACCTTCGACGACGGGTACGGCCTGGACAGAATCCCTTGCCGACGGTTGCGTCCCACCATGCCCTGGTAGCCGAGGAGTTCCCATGCGAGTTCTCTGCCTGCTGACGCTGTGTTCCGCCCTCTTCGCCGCCGATGCGGTACGGCTGGATTTCGGTTCCCTTTCCAGCTTGGTCCAGCCGGGTTGGACAGCCTGGACGGAGGGGGGGGACGGCTTCGGCCCGGTCAGCCATGCCGTGCCGCCGAACGACCTGCTGCCTGCGGGCTGCACCATCGAACTCGGTCCGGCCAAGGCGCTGGGTTGCCGCTGGGCCAAGCCGGACCGCGATGCCCGGACGGCCCTGGTCAGCGACAGTTTCTTCGCGCGGGCCGAAACCCCGCCAGTCATCACCCTCTCCGGCTTGCCCAAAGGCGAGTTCCGGGTGGTGCTCTGGTTCAACGACGCGCGCGGGTACGAGTGGCCGCAGGTCACCGTGCTAGCCGACGACGCCCTGGGCAAGGAACGAGTCGCCGCCCAGGATGTCCCGCAGGGCAGTTCGGGCGATTCCAGCAAGGCGGGGCGGGCAGACTTCCTGATCCAGGCCGACGGCACGAATCCCGTCCGCTTGGCCACCGGCATCCCGATTGAACCCGGCAGTAAGAAGTACGTCTTCCTCTGCGGCCTAGAGATTCTCGCCGCCGCCACCTACCGCCAGGCCTCCTTGCCAGTGCCGGAGAACGGCGCGGCGGATCTTGCGTGCCAGCCGGTCCGGTTCTCCTGGGACCCCGTGCCGAATGCGACGGGGCAGACTCTCCTGTTGGGCACCACCGCCGACAGTTTGGAGCCGGTGGCCACCGACCCGACCCGCAACGCCTGGCTCCTGGCGGAACCGGCGTTCGGCACCCACTACTACTGGCGGGTGGACGCCACGGTGGACGGGAAGGTCGTCCCCGGCAACCGGTGGGAGTTCACCATCGAGACCGGTCAGCCCACCCATCCCCTGCCCGTGCCCGGAGCGGAGAACGTCTCCTCCCGGCCGAGCCTGCACTGGCGCTTGCCGCAGGGTGCCCAGACGGTTGACCTCTGGCTGGGCCCTGCCCCCGATCAGTTGGCCAAGCTCGGCGACCGTCTGACGGCGACCCGCTGGGAACCCAAGGATCTGGCCCGCAACACCCCCTACTTCTGGCGGGTGGATTCCTGGCATGGCGAGACCCTCGTGCCAGGACCGGTCTGGCAGTTCCGTACCGCTGCGGGTGGAGCGCGCCTGCCGATGCCCGTGGATGGCGAACGCGAAGTCTCCGCCGACACGGTGCTGCGCTGGACGCCGGGCGGGAGCGATGCCGTGACTACGCTTTGGATCGGCGATACGCCCGAGACCCTACAGAGATACACCGGCAAGGTGGAGAGCCTGCCACTGCGCCTGGGACAGACCGTCTTCTGGCGGGTGGATGAACAGTATGGCGAGGAGACCCTCACCGGTACGGTCTGGCAGTTCACGGTGGGCAACCGGCTGGTCATCGACGACTTCGAGAACTACACCGCGACCCTCCGGGTAACCGATACCTGGCGCGACGGCCGGGCCGAACCGGCCAATACCGCCCGAGTCTGGGCGAGGACGGGCTGAACCCGCTCCTCATCCATGGCCAAGGCGCAGTGCGGCGGACCTTCGCCAACCGCCGCAACTGGCAGGACATCGGGGCCGACCAACTGCGCGCCCGTCTTTCCGCTCCCCTCCAGATCGTCTTGGTGGATGGGACCGGCAGGGAAGCAACGGCGACCCTCGCCCCGACAGATGGCGTCGCTTCCCTTCCGCTGACTGCCTTCGCCGGCATGGACCTGGGCCACGTGGCCGCTGTGGTGCTGCGCAACCAAGACCCCGACCAGACCAGTTGGATCGACGACCTTGAGCTAGCCGGCCCCACGGCGAATCCGCTGGAGCCAACGGTAGGCGACCTCGCGGCAATCCGGGGCGCCCCCGCTCCGCCACCGGCGGCGGGGCGCGCCCGCGAACTGCGAGCCGATGTCTGCGTCGTGGGCGGCGGCAGCGGGGGCATCGGGGCGGCCGTGGCGGCGGCGCGGGCCGGAGCCAGCGTGATCCTGGTCGAGCGGGAGGCCAGGCTCGGCGGCACCAGTACCATGGGCTATGTGCTCAACTGGGAGCCGGGGCCCGGCGATTCCTTCGCCCGCGAGATTGCGGACCGTTTGGCCCTCTACACGAACGGGCAGATCATCACCCGCGCCACGGACTATGCGGGAACCCTGACTCGCGCCAGCAACGGGCGGGTGGAGTTCGAGCCCGAACCCTTCCACGAGGTCGCCATGGCGATGCTGGCCGAGACCGGTCGGGCACGGGTCCTGCTCGGCACCACCTTCGTCCGGGCGGCGGCGGATGCCGACCAGCGCCGAGTGCGCTGGATCGAGGCGGTACGGGACGGCGAATGCCTGCGCATCCAAGCGCGTACCTTTGTCGATTGCACCGGCAGCGGCTTCCTCTGCCAGACCGTGGGTTGCGAAGCCATGCTCGGGGCCGACCCCAAGAGCCGGTTCGGCGAGCCCTCCGCCCCCGATGAGCCGAAGGAGGTCCTCAACGCCATCGAGCTCTGCTACCGCATCCGGCAGAGCCCCAATCCGGTCCGCCAGGAACTGCCCGAGGGCCGCAAACCGCGCAAAGGTGGGGCCGGCTGGCCCCTGCCCAGCGGCGATATGTTTATCAACACCTGCGGCGGTCTGGCGCCCGGCTGGCTGCTCATGCAGCTTGGCTACGAGGGGGCACGGGCCGAACTGGAACTCCGCGCCCGCCAGCACTGGTACTGGTGCCAGCAGGATCGCTACCCCAACTACGAGTTCGATTCCTTCGCTCCCATGCTCGCCATCCGCGAGAGCCACCGGATCGTCGGCGAGTACGTCTTGCGGGAACAGGATGTGCTGACCCACGTGAGCCAGTCCCCCCATCCCGATATCGTCGCCATCGCCGATCATCCCCTCGACACCCACGGCGCGGGCGGGGGACTCGGCCAAGTGGCAGCACCCTACGGCATTCCCTATCGCTGTCTCGTGCCCAAGGGACCGTGGCAGAACCTGCTGGTCGCCTGCCGGGGGGCCAGTTTCAGCCATATCGCCGCGTCGAGCTGCCGGCTCAGCCGGACCATCATGGCGCTGGGGCACGCCGCCGGCCTGGCTGCCGCCGAAGCGGCCCGGACCGGTGTGCCGGTCGCCGCCGTGGACATCCCGGCCATCCAGGCCGAACTGGACATGCCTCCCGGCAAGTAGCGCCGTTGAGCAACGCGCAACCACTTGCACACCCCATGGCTCCCGGGGTGCGCAAGTCCTGCACAGCTTCCGGTGCCCTGCCGCACGGAAAGACTTGGCATCGGGCCTGCTTTGACCACTCAAGAACACGGTGGCCAAGCCACATAGGCAATTCGTTCGTTGGGAACATCTCGATGAAACAGGTCCGTCCACTAACCGCCCTCTGCTTCCTGGCAGGATTCCTTATCGGCCTCGCCCCTCTCCCGGTGCAGGCCGATATCGCCATCGCAGGCGGCATCCAACTGCACATCGGCGGGCGGTTCCTCCGCCTGAACGTCGCGACCACCGCCCCCATCGTCGTCTACGACGGTGCCTACTACCAGCAGGCTGTCCAATCCGTCTCCATGCTGGTGCCCGTCACCAAGGACATCCCGGAGACCACGGCGGTGAACGTGCCCCCCAACACCACGGAGATCATGGTCAACGGGGTCACCTATCCCCTGGACCCGCAGCCGGTACCGCGTACCCTTGAGATCGTCACCGGCACCACGCAGAAGGTGGTCTACGAACCGCAGACGGTGGAGACCACGGTCTACGTCCCTGCCGACATCAGCACGGTGACCGGTGCTGTCTACTTTGTCCCCACCACCTGCGAAAGCGCCTGGCTCCAGATCGATGGCGTGACCATCGTCGCCGGACAGCATCGCCCGCACTATGTGGAGTGCAAGCCCCCGGCGGACGCGGTGGTGGTGAATGGGACCTGGCGCTACCGGAACGGCAGAGATGTGGTGCCGATCCGCTCCATGCCGAAGGCTCCTGCCCCGCAGGGAGATCCCCGCGACCAGGGACCAGGCCGTGACCGGCCCGGTGCCCCGGGGCCGCAGCCCCGTCGCTGATTGCTGAAAAACACTGCCGAGCTTTGAGCGGCAGTCGGTTTGGGAATACGCTGTTGTACCCCTTGCACGCCCCGAGGTGCCCCCCTCATAAGTATGCGTTGCCCCAGACCGACTGCCGCCTTTCCTTTCGCCACCGGCTCCCCGAGAGCCTGGATTCCTGAACCAGCAGCGACCCTTGCCCGCTGCCCCAGGCGATGAGGGCAGAGTGGGAGACTGCGGTTGCGGAGACGCCGCCGAACGGGCGCTCGGCGTTCCCAGGCAGGGGCGTGATTCCGCGTGGAAGGTGGTAGGCAGAACGCCTGCGTTGTTTCTTCCATCGTTTCGCCATTCCAGCATTCCGCTTTGTCCGGCTACATTCCCTCCATGCCTATCTTCGATTGCCATACCCACGTGTTTCCGGACGCGATTGCCCAGGCGGCGGTGACAGCCATCGGCAAGGCGGCGAATCTGGTTCCCGACTACGATGGCACCCGCGCCGGGCTGATCGCCCGGCTGCACGATGCCGGCTACGATGCGGCCCTGAACTGCCCGGTGGCCACCCGGCCCGAGCAGGTGCGGAGCATCAACGACTGGGCGGCCGGCGCCAACGAGTGGCCCATGCTCTGCATGGGCTCGATCCATCCCGATTTCCCCCAGCCTGTAGCGGAACTGGAGCGGTTGCACTCGCTGGGCCTGCTGGGGGTCAAGCTGCATCCCGAGTACCAGAGGTTCACGCTGGACGATCCCCGGATGGAGCCGGTGTGGGACACCTGTGCCGGCCTGGGTCTGCCCATTCTCGTCCACGCTGGCGAGGATGTGGGCCTGCCCGCACCCTACCGCACCACCCCGCGCGCTTTCGCCGAGCTGGTGGCCCGGGTACCGGGCCTGACGGTCATCGCCGCCCATCTCGGCGGCTACCGGCAATGGGACGAGGTGGAGGCCTGCCTGGCAGGCACTCCGGTCTATCTTGATACGGCCTACAGCCTGGGCGACTTGCCGGACGAGCAGTTCGTGCGCATCGTCCGCGCCCATGGGGTCCATCGGGTGCTATACGGAACCGATGCCCCGTGGCAGAACCAGCGAGCCTATCTGGACCGCTTCACCGCCCTGCCCTTTACGGACCGGGAGCGCCGGTGGATGCTGTGGGACAACGCGGCCGAGCTTTTCGGCCTCCAGTTGCCCGGGGCGAGCGAGCCGGAGCCGGAACCCGCCGAGGAACTGGATTGGCACGACCGGGACCAAGCCATCGTCCTGGACGACGATGGTCTGCTGGCCCTGTGCCGGGTGGACACCTTCCGCGGTACGGGACGGGGCGGACAGAAGCGCAACCGGACCAGTTCCGCCATCCGGGTCACCCACCGGGCCACCGGCATCGCGGCCAGCAGCGACGAGACCCGGTCCCAGCACACCAACCGCACCCTCGCCCTGCGTTTGCTGCGCTGGGAACTCGCCCTTGGCGTCCGCTGCCCTTCCCCGCCAGCCGCCCCCGCCAGCGGAATCCCGGGTTGGCGCACCCCCGGATACGCTCTCTGGCTGGCCCACGCCCTGGACCATTTGGCCCTGAACGACTACCAGGTCGGCCCGGTCGCCCGGACGCTGGACGTCAGCACCGGCACGTTGGTCCACGAACTGGCCCGCCACTCCCGGATCTGGGACGCCGTGAACCTCGCTCGCACGGACCGGGGACTCCCCCCTCTCACCAGGCGCTGACCGGAAGTCAGCGGCTGTCCTTCCACTCCCCCTCCAGGTCGGCGTCGAGATGGCTCAGCCAGCCCTCCTTGTCCCGATGCCGGGCAAGAAGCTGCTCGAACCGCTGAACACGGGCCTCCAGACGAACGTTCGCCCGACGCCCGGACCAGACCAGGAAGGTTGCCCCCACCAGGCAGGCGAACAGGACGCCGAGTGTGGCCACCGTCGCTCGCCAGCCGCCGGCCCTGGACCACTCCGGCCAGGAAGCCTTGGGCAACGTGTCCCCTGCTCCGCTCTGCACCAGGCCCTGCCCGTCCACCGGGACCACGCCCTCCCACGACGTTCCACTCCCAGCGCCTGCCGACACCGGGTCAGTCGTGGGCGCGGCATCCGCAACCCAGACCTCAGGCGCGTGCGAGACCTGGCTGGGCATGACCCCGCCTTCGGGCATGAACGCGCAGAAGACCACCACCAAGAGGGCACCAAGGACCGCACCACCCAAAAACGCGGCGGCGATGAGTGGCATCCCGGTCTGCCGGAGGATTCGGCGCTGGCCTGTTGTCTCTTGCATAGTCCTTCGCCCTGGGGATACGAATCCCTTCACAGGGACAGCCCACCGGAGGGGACGTCCTTATGCCGTGCCCTCGGGTTACCCGCAATCTATCCAAAAGTCAATATGCATCGTCTCCCGCGGTTGTGCAATTGGACCTTAGGGAGGGGGCCATTTCACCAGGCTTGGCCAACGAGACGAGATCCAGGAAAGCCGGGTCGAGCAGGTGCTCCGGCTCCACGTGTTTCATGCTGGCCAGCAGGCACTGGCGGAGGTCCGGGAAACGACCTTCCAGTTCCACCAGCAGGCGTTCGCAGAATGCCCGGTCGCCGTCCCTCTCCAACTCCTCAAGATAGGGGCAACCCTTGATCTTGGGGATGCCGAAGTCGGCAGCCGCCTGGTTGATGACTGCCTTGGGAGCGTAGCAGAGGGGGCGGATCAGGCGCTTGCTGCCGCCGTCGGCGGGAACGTGGGCACCCATCGTTTTCACCCCGCCGCCGCGAAACAGGCTCATGAGCAGACTCACGCAAAGATCGTCGCGATGCTGGCCAAGCGCGATCCGGTTGCACTCCAGGCGGTCGGCGAGCCCATGCAGCAACCCGCGCCGCAGACGCGAACAGAGACTGCACGGCTTGCCGCCCATGCCCTTCTCGCGCAGGATCTCCTCGCCTGCGCAGGCTACCACCTCGTGCCGCCAGCCCTGGGCCTCGCAGTAGGCACGCAGCGCCGGGATGTCCATGGTCGCGAACTGCATGTCCACCGTCGCCCCGATCACCTCGAACCGCACGGGGGCGCGCCGCTGGAGATAATGCAGTACATGCATCAGCACCATGCTGTCGGCCCCGCCACTGACCCCCACCAGAATCCGGTCCCCGTCGTGGATCATCTGGTAGTCGCGGATGGCATGGGACGCCCAGCGGCAGACCCGC
>QKCY01000433.1 GCA_003245525.1 Victivallales bacterium
CAGCGATTCGTCCTGTTGCGTCCGAAGGGGTTCAAAGCCTCGGACGAGACCGGGCTCTTCGTCGCGTTCTCCGCCGACGGCATCCACTGGCGGGAGCATCCCACCCGCCTGCTCGCCCTGCTCCCCGATACCCAGAACCAAGTCCAGTACGACGAGCGGCTCGGCACGTGGGTCGCCTATCTGCGGGGGTGGAACCCGGGCCGTTGCGTGCTCCGGGCCGAAGTCCCCGATCTGACCTCGCCCTGGCCCTACGACACCACCGCCACCCCCCGCCGCATCTGGGGCGAGGACCATGCCCCTGTCCCCAGCCGCGAGTTCCCTACCGTCCTCGCCCGCGACGAGTTGGACCCGCCGGATTGCGACATCTACACACCGGTCGTGGTCCGCTATCCGTGGGCCGACGACGCCTATCTCATGTTCCCCAGTTTCTACCAGCACTTCCCGGACCCCAAACATGGCGGGCGCTTCCCCAACGACGGGATTCTCGACATCCAGCTCGCCGTGAGCCGGGACGGGATCGCGTGGCAGCGCCCTTCGCGCCGCCCCTACATCCCGTTGGGGCCGGAAGGCAGTCCCGACAGCAAGTTCATGTTTATGTTTGCGGGGCTGGTCCGCCAGGGCGACCGCATTCTGCACTACTACTGCGGCTACGACGTGACCCATGGCGAGTATGCCGCCACCCCCAGCCTCCACCACAAGGGCGCGATCTGCCTGGCCACCCAGCGGCTCGACGGCTTCGTCTCCCTTACGGCCGGAGCTGAAACTGGCATCTGCACCACCTTGCCACTGGTCTTCCAGGGGAAAGCCCTGGAACTGAACCTCGCCACCGCCGCCACCGGTTCGTGCCGGGTGGCCTTGCTCGACGAGCAAGGCGCTCCCTTGCCTGGTTTTGGCCTGGAGGATTGCCCGCCGCTCCGGGGCGACGCGGTGCGCCGCCGGGTGGAGTGGCAGGGCAAGCCGGACCTGGCCGCCCGGGCAGGCCAGCCGGTGCGCCTACAGGTGGAACTGCGCAACGCCGATCTCTATGCGTTCCAGTTCACCGAATAGACTACTCGTCCTCGCCGGGAAAGCCGCCGGGAGGAATGGTCCGTTCCTCGTCGCGCTGGCGCCGGCTCTCCGCCTGGACCGCCAGCCGATGCGCCGCGTCGCCTTGGTCTCCCGCAGGCCGTTCGTCGAGGGCCAGGACCGCCTCGGCCCGTCCGTACACCAACAGCACGTCCTCGGCGCGAATCCGGCTCGTCCCGGCTGGCACGCCGATATAGGCCCCCTTGCGCTGGATACCCAGAATGGTGATGCCTTCGCTATGCAGGGCCAGCTCGACCAGGGAACGGTCCACCACCCAGTCGCCGGGGCGAACCAGCATCTCCGACACGGTGAAGCGGTTGGCCAGCCGCAGCAGACTGGCGTAATCGCGGGCCTCGACCGAAGTCCAGCGCCGCAGTCCCCACCGGATGCCCCGCTCGAGAACCCGTTCCACCACCTGGCTGCGGGCCGCCAGATACAGCAGCGCCAGCCCGGCCGCCAGAATCACGATCCGCAACCAGACCAAGGCGTCCTCCTGCCGCGCCGCGAAGGCCAGGATCAACGAGGAAACGGCCGTGACGATTCCGGCGTTGCCCAACAGCATCAGGAACATGACAATCCGTCGCCGCACCGGGTGGTTCATCACCTCCTCGCTCTCGCGGGTCGTGAAGCCGCACCCGGTCAGGGCCGAACGCGCCTGGAACCTCGCCGCCTCGTTCGAGAGGCCAGTCAGCACCAAAGCCGCCGTGGCGATACGGGTGATCAGCAGCGACAAAGCCAGAATGAGCAGGAGAGAGGTGACAGCCGCCATGGGATACGCCTCGGTTCGGTACCAACCCGCGCCCGGCAAAGCAACCAAGCGCCACTGCAATATACGGCCTTCGCGCCAAATCGCCCTCCCTGGGCCAACCCCTGGCTGCGGGGAACGTTTTTGCGCAGCTTTTACATACCTTTGACGTGGCGTAGACAGCCTTCCCCGCCGCCCTGTCTATAGTTCTACTATCAGGGACCGGGCAAGGCGTCCGACTTCCTGTCAAGGAGGGTACAAACATGCAACACAAACGTATCGCCCTGCTCGGCGCCGTAACGGTGCTGGCCCTATGCGTCGGGCGAGCCCAAGTCGCCGCACCGTCTTCCGCGTCAGGCCCCGTGGCCTGCCGCGTGGAGGTGGACAAGCCCGTCCTGCCCGCCGACCGGACCACCCGGGCCGTGATCAAGATCACGCTCGATGCCGCAGAGGTGCCGGGCGACAAGCGCCGGCCCCCGGTCAACCTGGCCATTGTGCTCGACCGTTCCGGCTCGATGGCAGGCAACAAGCTCGAAAACGCCAAGGAGGCCGCCATCGCTGCCCTGCGCCGCCTGGACGGACAGGACATCTTCTCGCTGGTGGTCTACAGCACGACGGTGGAGACTGTCATCCCCGCCCAACCGGTCACCGACGCGGACGCCTTGGAGCGCCGCATCCGCGCCCTCCGTTCCGGCGACACCACCAACCTGTTCGGCGGGGTGAACCAGGGGGCGAGCGAACTCCGCAAGAATCTCGCCGACAAGCGCTACATCTCCCGCATCATTCTGCTCTCCGACGGCCTGGCCAATGTCGGTCCCAGCTCGGTGGAGGAACTGGGACGGCTGGGAGCGGCCCTGCTCAAGGAAGGCATCTCCGTCACCACCGTGGGGGTCGGCAACGACTACAACGAGGACGTGATGACCCAGATCTCCCAGGAGAGCGACGGCAACAGCTACTTCGTGGAAGCCAGCCAGGACCTTCCCCGGATCTTCGCCGCCGAACTGGGCGACGTCCTCAGCGTGGTCGCCCGCAAGGTCACGATCGAGATCACCTGTCCGGCTGGCATCCGCCCGATCCGCTTCATCGGACGCGACGGCCGACTCTCCGGACAGAAGGCCGATGTCTTCCTGAACCAGCTCTATGGCGGGCAGAGCAAGTACGCATTGCTGGAGGTGGAAGTGCCGCCCACCCATCCCGCCGAAAGCCGGCCGCTCGCCACCGCCAACTGCACGTACGAGAACGCCCTGGACAACGCCCGGCAGGAGAGCCAGGCCCAGGTGGGGGTTTTCTTCTCCGCCGAGCCGAAGGATGTCGCCACCCAAGTGAACCGTTCGGTACAGTCGGATGCGAGCACCCTCTACAACGTGGAGGTTACCAACCAAGCCGTCGATCTGACCGACCGGGGCAAGAACAAGGAAGCCGCCGACATTCTCCGCCAGCGCAGCCAGCAACTCAAGGAGGATGCCGTCCTCTACCGGAACAGCGCCCTGGAGAAGCAGAGCCTGGAGCTTGACCAGCAAGCCGCCACCATTGAGCAACTAGGCATGGACAACACCATGCGCAAGACCATACGGACCCTCAACTATCAAGCGGTCAACCAACAGGAAAACAAGTAGAACTGGGCCTACTGTTACTTCCACCACGACCGCCGGAAGACGAATGGCGGCATGGTGAAGAAACAGGCCGGGGTCCGCTTGGAGAAAACCCACGTGCGTTTCGGGCGTTCCATTTTCTGGTGGTTGGCACTTGCTCTCTCGGCCCTGGCTCTCGGCGGCTCGGCCCTGCTCCTCCTCAAACGCGAGCAGGCCCATCTGCGCAGCGCCCGGGGGGAGGCGGAGCAAGGGAAGATCCAGACCATCGCCGACCGGCTAGCCAGCACGGTCACCCTCGTGCAGGACGAGCTCGGCACGGCCTTGGCCAATGGTGCCTGGAAGGACCTCGACGGACTGGAACAGACCAACCCCATGGTCCGCAATGTGTTCGTCTTCGATCCCCAGGTCCGGAATCTGCGTCGTCCCTTGCCAGAGGCACCCGTCTCCAACGAGGAACGAGGGTTCCTGCGCCGCTACGAGACCACTGTCTTCGCCGACCGGGGACTCTGGTTGGCGGCATTCGCCCCGCCCATCGCCACCGGCGACCTTCACGTGCCCAATCTGCGCCGCACCACCTACCGTGGCCCCCAGGGCGAAGTGCAGGCCTTCTGGCTGCCCTGGATCAGCGACAACTACCTGCACATGCTGGGCGGTATCCAGCTTGAGCCAAAGGGGGCCGTGTATGGAGTCGAGGTGGAGATGGTGAGCCTGATTGCCCGCCTTTCCTTGACCCGTCCGGCGACGGGTACCGCCTCCGCTTGGCTGTCCTCCCGCTCCAACAGCACGGCAGCCGATAGTCCGGGCGTCGTGCTGCTGGACGGCAGCGGGAGAATCCTGGCCAGCGCCGGTGGCATCCCCCGGGACCTGGGCCAGCC
>QKCY01000335.1 GCA_003245525.1 Victivallales bacterium
GCTGCGCCATGCCGACCAGATCCTCGCGGAGGGCGAGGCCACCTTGCTGCGGGTCCCGGCCATGCCTTCCGGAACTGGCATTCCACCGCGCTGAAGACATTTTGCCCCCGTGGTTGCCGGTAGCCATTCCACATTGTACCAGTAAGGCGGCGATCACATGCTGGCATGTGATCAACAAGATACGGCAACCGGGGGTGAACATGCCGTCGATGGGTTCTGACAAGAAGTTGGGAATGCCGGTAGGATTCGGCAGGTTTCTCTCTGCGGCGATTCTGGCGAGCGCTCTGTTGATCGCCGGTGGCGTCAAGTACTACACTGCGCAACGCGGCAAGGTGATCCGGGACACGCAGCGGGACCTTGGCTCGATCGCGGCGTTCAAGAGCGACCAGATCGCCGCCTGGATGGCCGAGCGCAACGCCAATGCCCAGGTCATCATGGAGGACCCCTTCCTACAGGCGGCCATCAGGGAGTGGCTGGCGGAGCCGGCAGGGAAGCAGAAGGGGCCCCTCGAGGAACGCCTGCGGAGTCTGGCCCAGTACTACCAGTACTCCCGCGTCCAGCTCGTCGATGCATCCGGGCGGACGGTCCTGTCTTTGCCCACTGCCGACGAGCCGACGACCGTGAAGCTGGCAGCCCCCATCGCCCAGGCCTTCCAGACCCGCCAGTTGGTTGCCATCGATCTGCATCCGTGCGACGACGGCCCCCATCTCGGCTACGTGCTCCCCTTCTTCGAGGCCCCCCCCGCCCAAGGACCGGCCGGGGCTCTGGTCCTGCTCAACGACGCCGAGAACTATCTCTTTCCTACCCTCCAGGCCTGGCCTCTGGCCAACCAGACCTTCGAGGTCCTCCTGGTCCGCCAGGAGGGCGACCACGTACTCTTCCTGAACGATCTCCGCTGGCACCCCGACGCGGCCTTTAACCTGCGCCTGCCATTGAGCAGAACCGACCTGCCTGCGGTCATGGCCATAGTCCAAGGCAGGAACCAGGGCGAAGGCGTCGACTACCGTGGCGTCCCGGTCGTGGCCGGATTCCGCCACATCCCCAACTCGTCCTGGTTCCTGGTGGCCAAACTCGACCGATCCGAGGCCCTGGCGTCCTGGCATCAGGAGGCAACGCTCATTCTGACGCTGTTGCTCGCCCTGGTCCTCGGCACCACCACTCTCGCCATTGTTCTCTGGCAACGCCAGACGGTGAACCAGCAGCGCCGAGTCGTCGCCGCCCAGGAGGCCTTGAACGAGAGCGAACGGAGGTTCCGCACCTATTTCGACGAGTCCCAGGTCGGCATGGCCATCAGTACCCCCGACCGAGCCTGGACCCAAGTCAACCAGGCCCTGGCAGACATGCTGGGATACTCCCTGGAAGAGCTCTACCAGGAGAGTTGGCTTGGCCTGACCGCCCCCGAGGACGCCTCCGTCAGCCTCGACCAGCACCAGAAGGTGCTGGACGGCACCATCGACCGGTACCAGTTGGAAAAGCAGTTCGTGCGCAAGGATGGGGAGCGCGTCCATGCCATCGTCTCCGTCCGCGCGATCCGCCAGGAGGATGGCAGGATCGAGTGCCTCTTCTCGCAGTTCCAGGACATCACCCGGCGCAAGAGCCAGGAGGAGAGGCTGAAGGAGAACGAGGAGCGGTTCCGCGGCTACTTCGACGCCTCTCCCATCGGCATGGGCATTGTCGGCCCTGACATGCTCTGGCAGCGGGTCAATCCGGCGCTCTGCGAGATGCTGGGCTACGGGCCGGAAGAACTGGTCGGCAAGGGCTGGCCAGAGGTGACGCACCCCGAGGACGTCGCTGCGGACGAACAGCAGTTCGCCCGCATGCTGGCCAAGGAGGTGGACGGGTACCGGCTGGAGAAACGCTTCCTCCGCAAGGACGGCGAAATCGTCCACGCACTGCTGTCGACCCGCGGGGTACATGGCGCCGAGGGCCAGCTCCTCTACGCCGTCAAGCAGGTCCAGGACATCACCTTGCGCAAGCGGCAGGAGGAAGACCTCCGGGCAAGCGAGGAGATCAACCGAACCACCTTCGAACACGCGGCGGTCGGCATCGCCTATCTCACTCCGGACGGCAATTGGCTCCGGGCGAACCAGCGGCTTGGCGAGATCCTGGGATGCCCGGAGGAGGAACTGCCCGGCGCCGCCTACCAGGATTTCACCCATCCCGAGGACCGGGGGCTGGAGGCCTCCCATCTGAAGGCGCTCCTAGCGGGGGAGACCGACAGCTACCGCATGGAGAAGCGCTGCCTGAGGCAGGACGGTTCCCCGGTCTGGGTCCTGGTCAGCATGTCCCTGGTCCACGACGCGCACCGCGCCCCCCGGCACCTCATCGCGGTGGTGGAGGACATCGGTGCCCGGAGGCGGGCGGAGGAACGCCTCTCCCGGCTGAACGGGGAGTTGCGCCGCTCCAACGAGGAACTCCAGCAGTTCGCCTATGTCGCCTCCCACGACTTGCAGGAGCCGCTGCGCATGGTCTCCAGCTACACCCAGCTCATCCAGGAAGTCTACGGCGAGCAGTTGGACGAGGAGGCCCACAAGTGGATCCACTATGCCGTGGACGGGGCCAACCGGATGCAGCGCCTGATCGAGGATCTGCTCAGCTACTCGCGGGTGGCCACCCGCGGGCACGACTTCGAGCGGCTCGACAGCCATGCCGCGTTGGGGCAGGCCCTGGCGAACCTCCAGCAGGGCATCCAGGATAGCGATGCGCTGGTCACGAACAGCGACCTTCCCGAAGTGACCGCCGATCCGATCCAGTTGGTGCAGTTGTTCCAGAACCTGGTCGGCAATGCCATCAAGTACCGCAGCGAGATATCCCCCCATGTCCACGTCAGCGCCGCCCGGAAGGAGGGCCTCTGGGAATTCACGGTCAGCGACAATGGCATCGGGATCGACCCCAAGTTCCAGGAGCGGGTGTTCGTGATCTTCCAGCGCCTGCACACCCGCCGGGAATACCCCGGCACGGGGATCGGACTGGCCATCTGCCGCCGCATTGTCGAACGCCATGGCGGCACCATCTGGTTCGAGTCCGAGCCTGGACATGGCACCACCTTCCACTTCACTCTGCTAGCCAATCCGCCCAGCCCCAAGGGAGCCTCCGATGTCTGAACTCCTGCGCCCAGTCGAAATCCTCCTGGTGGAGGACAATCCCGGCGACGCGGACCTCGCCCGGGTAGCCCTGAAGAAGAGCAAGATCCACAATAGCCTCAATGTCGTCGACGATGGCGAACTGGCGATGGCGTACCTCCACCACCAGGAGCCATTCACCAACGCCACCCGCCCCGACCTGATTCTCCTCGACCTCAACCTCCCCAAGAAGGATGGCCGGGAAGTGCTCGGGGAAATCAAGGCCGATCCGGACCTCCGGCGCATCCCGGTGGTGATCCTCACCACGTCGCGGGCCGAGGAGGACGTGCTGAAATCCTACAACCTCCACGCCAACTGCTACATCACCAAGCCCATTGACCTCTCCCAGTTCATGCGGGTCGTGAAGTCCATCGAGGATTTCTGGCTGAGCATCGTGGTTCTGCCCAGCCACGATCCCCGCTAGCCGTCTGTCCCGGCCCGCGAACCGAAGGCGCCCCCTGTCCCCAGAGGCAGCCATGAACAGCACCCAAGCGAACTCGTCCCGAGCGGAAGCCGCCGCGCATCCCACCTGCATCCTGCTGGTGGAGGACAATCCCGGCGACGCCGACCTGATCCGCGTGCTGCTCCGGCGCAGCGCGGAGCTGTCGACCGAGATTCTGAGCGCGGAGACGCTCGCCGCCGCCACGGAGATCCTGGCTTCGCGACCGGTGCAGGCGGTGCTCCTGGACCTGAACCTGCCCGACAGTTCGGGCATTGCCACCGTCCAGGCGGTGTGCCAGGCGAGCCCCTTGGCCCCCGTGGTGGTGCTCACGGGGAACAACGACAAGGAGACCGGTCTCGCCGCCGTCCAGGCGGGAGCCCAGGACTTCCTGGCCAAGGGAACCATGACCGGGGAGGCCATCTGGCGCGTGCTGCGCTATGCCGTCGAACGCCAGCGGTCCCAGGCGGAGATCGCCGAGTCGCGGCGCTTCCTCCAGGCCTCGCTCGACGCCCTTTCGGCGCGGGTGGTCATCGTCGGGCAGGATGGTTGCATCCGCTTCGCCAACCGGGCTTGGCGGGAATCGGTCCGGGAGCGGGGGCTTGGCGAGCTCGAAGCCGAACCCAGCTACCTGTCGGTCTGTTCCCGCATAGGAGCCGAGAACCCCGCCCAGATAGCGGCTCTGGAGGCTGGTATCCGGGCCGTCGGCTCCGGTGCCCGGGAGCATTTCTCCATGGAGTACTGTTGCCGGCAGCCGGGGGAGACGTTCTGGTTCCAGGTCCGGGTCACCCGTTTTCCCGCCGCTGGCGGGGACTGCGTCGCCGTAGCCCACGAGGATATCACCCAGCTCAAGACCGTCGAACTGCGCGAGACCCGTCTAGCCAGTGTGCTGCGCGGCGTGCGCAATGTGAACCAGCTCATCACCAAGGAGGACGACCCCCAGCGCCTGATCCAGTCCGCCTGCGAGAACCTGACTGGAACCATGAGCTATCTCAGCGCCTGGATTGCCCTCCTTGCCGAGGAAGGGGAACCCCTGGTTGGCAGTGCCGGCCTCGCCCAGGACGGTCGGGAACTACTCGACCGGTTGCTGCGGCAGGATTACCCCCACTGCATGGAGCAGGCGGTCAGGCAGCCGGGAGTAGCCTCCATCCTGCGAACGGCGCCGGAATGCGAGGACTGTTCGCTCGGGGCCTGTGTCGGCAGGCATCTCCTGGCCCGGCTCGAGTTCGATGGACACGTGTTCGGAGTCATGGCGGTCACCGCCCCCGACATCGTGACCGACGACCCGGAGGAACAGGAGCTCTTCGCCGAACTGGTGGACGATATCGCCTTTGCGCTGCACAAGATCAGGCTGGCTGACGGGCAGCGGAAGGCCGAGGAGGCACTCCTTGCCAGCGAGCAGCGGTACCGGACTCTGTTCGAGAATGCGCCTGTCGGCATCTTCACCACCAACCAGGCGGGCCGCGCGCTCCAGGTGAACCCGGCCATGGCCCAAATGCTCGGCTGCGCGTCTCCCGGGGAAGCGTGCGCCCGCTACGGGGATCTGGCCCGGCAGCTCTACGCGGATCCCCAGCGTCGCGAGCAGTTCCTGGAACTGCTGCGCCGCGATGGCGAAGTCCGGGCCTTCGAGTACCAGGCACAGTCGACCGATGGACGGCCGCTCTGGTTGAGTATGAACGCCCGCATCGCCGGCCAGGAGCAGGACGGCGGCGGCCGCATCGAGGGTTTCGCATCCGACGTCACCCAGCGCAAACTGGCCGAGGAACGTCTCCAGGAGAGCGAGCGGCTGTACCGGCTGCTGGCCGACAACACGATCGACTGCATCTGGCTGATGACCCTCGACCGGACCTTCCAGTACGTGAACCCAGCCGTACAGCGGCTTCTTGGCTACAGCCCGGACGAAGTCGTCGGCACCAAGCTCGAGCGCTATTGCGACCCTGAGAATCTGCTCACTTTCCAGACGGCATTGACGGCAGGCGTCGCCATTCTCCCCCGAATCGAGAGCACCACCATGGAGGCCCGTCTGCTGAGGCGGGACGGACGACCGGTCGATATCGAGCTCGTCGCCCGCATCATCGTGGACGAGGAGGGACAAGCCATGGCCGTCCAGGGAATGGCCCGCGATATCAGCGAGAGGATTCGGATCGAGGAGGAGAAAGCCCGGCTGGAGGAGCAGATCCAGCGCAATCAGCGCCTTGAGTCCATCGGGCGCCTGGCTGGCGGGGTGGCCCATGACCTGAACAATCTCCTCTCCCCGATCCTGGGGTATACCGAGCTGCTGCTCGACGACCCGGCCACCTCTGCGCACTGCCGGGAGTGCCTCGGCGAGATCGCCCATGCCGGCGACCGGGCCCGTGATCTTGTGGCCCAACTCCTCGCCTTCGGTCGACGGCAGCTTCTCGAGTTTCGCGCGGTCGATCTCAACGACATCCTGAACCGGTTCGGCAACCTGCTGCGCCGAGCAATCCGGGAGGACGTGGAGATCGTGTTCCTCCCGGCCCCGGCGCTCCCGCTCGTCCAGGCCGATGCTGGCCAGCTTGAGCAAGTGGTCATGAACCTCGCGGTCAACGCGCAGGACGCCATGCCCCAGGGAGGAATCCTCACCATCGAGACCGCCGTAGCCGAGCTTGACGAGGAATACGCCAGGACCCATGAGGGCATCACTCCGGGCAATTACGCCATGCTGGCCGTCAGCGATACCGGAGCGGGCATGGACACCGTCACTGCAGCCCGCATTTTCGAGCCTTTCTTCACAACCAAGGAGAAAGGCAAGGGCACCGGCCTGGGACTGGCCACCGTCTACGGCATCGTCCGCCAGCACGGCGGCTGCATCTGGGTGTACAGCGAGCCCCAGCGCGGGGCCACCTTCAAGGTGTATCTGCCAGTTTCGGCCCAGGCAGCCAGCGCAACCGACCCGTCCCGGTCCGAACCGCCTCCCGCACGGGGAGCGGGCGTCGTCCTCCTGGTCGAGGACAACGAACAGGTCAAGGGGCTGGCCCAGGCTGTCCTCAAGCGCCAGGGCTACACCGTCCTCGCCGCCAACAACGGCCGCGAGGCGCTCCAACTGATCCAGGCCCGGGAGGGAAATATCGACCTCCTGCTTACCGACGTGGTCATGCCCGAGATCAGTGGACGCGAGCTCTATGACCGAATGGCCGAGGTCTTTCCCCGCCTGAAAGTCCTCTACATGTCCGGCTACACGGACAATGTCATCGCCCATCAAGGCATCATCGAACCAGGCGTGAGCTTCCTCCAGAAGCCCTTCAGCATCAAGGCGCTCGCCGACAAGGTGTCGCACCTGCTGAGTACCCGCCAGGCCTAGCTCCTCGCCGGAACTGCCACCTGGTAGCATCCGAAGTCGGCCCTGGCATCGGGTTTCCCTCGGGCGTGGCTGTCTGGACGGCAGCCAAGCTGCCCAGAAAAAAAGGCCATATTGCCCTCAAGGTTATTGCATTAGCCCGCCTTTTATCGTAAATTCATAGTAATTTCACACGGACTCGCAATGACATGCAGACCTGCAACCAAGCCGGGAGTCACGAATGAAAGCACGCCGTAACCCGTTCACCCTCATTGAACTTCTGGTGGTGATCGCGATCATCGCGATCCTGGCTTCCATGCTCTTGCCAGCCCTCCAGCAAGCCCGCGCCAAAGCCCGCGCCATCTCCTGCACGAACAACCTCAAGCAGTTGACCCTCGGGGGAACGATGTACATGGACGACTACGACGGGACCTGCCATGGCCGTGGGCAGAACAACGTCACGTCGTGGATGACCATGGTCAACGCCTACATCAACAACGATCAGGTGTTCAAGTGCGCCACCGATACGTCGCCGCAGACCTGGCGTACCCTTCCTGCCACCTCCTACGCCTGGAACTGCCGGGCCGGCGGTGCCGAGAACTCGAGCGTCCGCATGGTCTCTTTCACCAAACCGTCCTGGACCTACATGTACCAGGATCACGACAACGCTTGCGCTAAGTCCTCCCGGACCTGCGGTTGCGGCTGCGGTGGCGTGTCCTCGCTCCAGTCCCGCATCGCGGTTGGTGTCCGCCACACCAGCCGGGCCAATGCCGCCTTCTTCGACGGCCATGTCGAGAGTATGAACGGCTACGATATGAACCCCGACTGGGGCGGTGTCCAGAACAGCCACTACAACATCGCGCCGTAACCGTTTTCCTGCCCCCCTCCGACCGCGCCGCCCCATCCGGGCGGCGCGGTTGTTTTTTGCCCGGTTCCGGAAGCAGAGCCATGGCCCGGCACGTATGGTACGCCTAGTCCTGTAGCTCTCCGGGAGACGCCATGCGTACGGTTTTTGTCATCCTCGATTCCCTGAACCGCCACTACCTGAACTGCTACGGCAAGAGCTGGGTGCAGACCCCGAACCTTGACCGGCTCGCCGCCCGGGGCACCGTCTTCGCCAACCACTGGTGCGGCTCCCTCCCCTGCATGCCCGCCCGGCGGGAGATGATGACCGGCCGCCTCAACTTCCTGGAAGCCCCCTGGGGACCAATCGAGCCCTGGGACGACTGCCTACCGGTCGAGCTGCGCCGCCAAAAGGGCGTCTACAGCCATCTCATCACCGACCACTACCACTACTTCCACGCGGGCGGCGAAGGCTACCACACCCTCTTCGACTCCTGGGAGTTCGAGCGCGGCCAGGAAGGCGACGTGTGGCATCCCCTCGTCGCTGCCCCCCAGCCTCCCCCCGGTACTCGTGGCAAGGGCAAGGTCCGGCGCGCCTACTGGGCGAACCGCGAGTTCATGGATCCCGAGGACGACCTGAGCTATCCCACCCCCCGCTGCTTCGCCCGTGCGGTTGATTTCCTCCGACACAACCATGCGGCGGACAACTGGCATCTGCACCTGGAAGTCTTCGACCCCCATGAGCCCTTCGACTGTCCCGCCAAGTACCGCGAACTCTACCAGGACACCTGGGACAGCCGCTACTTCTACAACTGGCCCGAGTACGCCCCCCTCGATCCCGAACTGGACGATGCCGACGCGGTCGCCCATATCCGCAAGTCCTACGCGGGTGCCCTCACCATGGCCGACGTCTGGCTCGGCAAGCTGCTCGACGCCATGGACGAGTACGGCCTCTGGGAGAACACCGCACTCGTCCTCACTACCGACCATGGGCACCTGCTTGGCGAACACGGCCTATGGGCCAAGAACTACATGCTCGACTACAACGAGCTGGCCCATATCCCCCTCATCGTCTGTGCCCCCCAAACCACCCGGGAGCCGGAACCAGTCCAGGCGCTGACCGCCACCATGGACCTCATGCCCACCTTCATGGACTGGCATGAAGCCATCTTGCCGCCCCACGTGCAGGGCAAGTCCATCCTCCACCTCCTCGCCGCCGAGGAACCCCACCATGCGGACGTGCTCTTCGGCTACTTCGGCAAGGACGTGAACTGGACCGACGGCGTCCACACCTACTGCCGCCAGCCCGAGCCGGGCGCGCCGCTCTACCACTACACCGCCATGCCCCGCGGTTTCAGCGACTTCGTGCCCCGCGAGCGGCTGGCCCAGGCGGACGCAGGCGTCTTCCTGCCCACGGCTTATGGGGTTCCCCACCTGCGCCTCCCTTCGCGGTCCCATCGCCATCGCGATGCCACGGACGCCAACCCCATCTTCGATCTCCGCACCGATCCCGGCCAGCGGGAGCCGATCACCGATCCCACTCTGGAAGCGACCCTCGCCGAACGTCTCGCCGCCGCCCTGGCCCACTATGGGGCCATGCCCGAGCAGTACGCGCGCCTCGGCCTGACTCCTCCCCAGCCCTAGCCACGAGAACCACCATGGCCACCCACACCTTCCTCATCACCGGTGCCAGCGTCGGCATCGGTCGCGCCACCGCCGAACAGCTCGCCCGCGAGGGCCACACCGTCATCGGGCTCGCCCGGCGCGGCACCGAGAGCTTCCCCGGCATCTACCGCCAGGTTGACCTCGCCGACCGCGAGGCCACCGGCCAGGCCCTCGCCGAACTCGTCGCCGAGTACGAGATCGACGGCCTCGTCAACAACGTCGGCCTCGTCCGCCCCGCTCCCTTGGAGGAGATCAAGCTGGCCGACCTCAACGAAGTCTACAACCTCAACGTCGCCTGCGCGGTACAGTGCATGCAGGCCGTCCTCCCCACCATGCGCGCCAAGGGCTACGGTCGGGTGGTCAACATCGCCAGCCTCGTCACCTCCGGCGTCCCCTTCCGCACCAGCTACGCCGCTGCCAAATGCGCCCTGGTGAGCTGCACCACCAGCTGGGCCTTGGAGCTAGCCGCCGACGGCATCACCGTCAACGCCGTCTCCCCCGGCCCCACCGCCACCGAACTCTTCAACCTCAACAATCCCCCCGGCAGCGAGGGCTACAAGCGCTACACCGGCATGGTTCCCATGCACCGCGTCGCCCCGCCCGAGGAAATCGCCGCCGCCGTCTGCTTCTTCCTCAGCGAGTCCGCCAGCTTCGTCACCGGCCAGAACCTCTACGTCGACGGCGGTGCCAGCGTCGGCCCCGCCCCAGCCAAGTAACTCAAGAGTCATCCCGACCAGCCCGACCATGGGCTTCTTGCGGTTCCCGTCCCCTGCCCTATCCCCCGTCTCCGCCTCGGTGCGCCAGCAGACGGCGACCGCCTGGCGGAACGGGAGGCGCGCAGCGGCTCCGTGCCGCCAGGCATTCTCCGAGGGGTCCGGGGACACGAGTCTCCTCGGCGGGGCTCCGGGGCAGCGCCCCGTGCCTTCCTGGCCTTACCGTTCCCCGCGCGGCACCAGCGACCGACTATCCAGCACCTGTCCCGCCAGCGACTTGATCTCCAGCTTCGCTTCCGCAGGCTCGGACGACACCGTCAGCAACACGTAGCTGTCCTCCCCCGCCAGGAACACCCCCTTGGGGTCCTTATACTGGTCTCCCTTGCCGCTAAGCGACGTGTTCACGTAGGGTATCCCGTCCGCCTCCGCCCGCTCCGCGAAATAGCCGAAGCCCGTCACCACCGCGCTTCCTTGCCGATAGAGCTTCTCCCAGATTCCCCCGGCCTTGCCTCGCATCGCCACATTCTGCTCGTTCTGGAGCGTCACCAGGAAACGCGGTTTGGGATCGGCCACCAGCTCTCCGTACCAGCGATACTGCTCGCTCGCCGCATCGAAGGGATGGCAGGTCTGCCAGGTGGTACCGAAATCACTCGTGTGGTTCAGGTCGAGAGCGATCAGCCGCAGCCCGACGCCTGGCACATCCAGATGCCATTTCCATTCGTCCTCGGGCAATGCGAAGAACGCCCGGAATGCGGTCGCCTCCGGATCGTAGGTCGGCGCGTCGGGGTACCGTTTGTTGCCCCGCGGCAGGATCTCCCGGTCGTGATTCCCCAACGCCGGCAGTACTGGAATCGTGCGGAACAGCGCCGGATAGCGATCCACCAACTGCCGGTACGGCTCCAGATTCTCCCTATCCCCTTGGTGCTTGGCATCCCACAACCGGGCGATGTTGTCCCCCGCCGTCACCAATAGATGCGGTTCGTCCGCCACCACGGCGGAGAGATCCGGCTTCCCTTGCCAATCCGCCACCACCGCCACGCGGAGCGTTTTCCCGGTCGGATTCCGCACCCGGTAGACCGGGGTCGCCTGGTCCCCTGCCTGAACCCGGTAGAACAGGTCCTCTTGTTCGGGAAGCGGCACCTCCGCTTCATGCCGCGCCGAGGCAACCTGCAACTCCGTTGCCTGTTCGCAGCCCTCGGTCGAACCATAGTGAACCACCCCCGGCAACGCCTCGCCCGTCTCCCAGCACACCGTGACGTGGCTCGGCAACGACCGGCTCATCCCCAGCCAAATCCGAGGAGTAGCGTTCGCCATCGCGACACACCCACCCAGCAGCACCGCCAGAACCAGACAGTTCCTGTTCAGCATGTCATTCTCCCAAGGGACGAAGGGACAGAAGGGGCGCAAGGGACGATATCCCACGGCTTGTCTGGAACAAGCGTCCTTGTGGTTCCATGCTGCCTTTTCCCGCTGGACCTTGGCCATCCGGGCGGTACGGTACCCGGCCAACCCCCTTGGTCCAAGCAGGAAGACGAACCATGAGCCAGAACCTTGCGATTCCCGTTCCCGAGCCCCATGTCGCCCGTTTCGAGCGCCTTGCCTACGGTATGTTCATCCACTGGGGCGTCTACTCCCAGTTGGGCCGGGGCGAATGGGTCATGAACCGCGAGCAGATCCCGGTCGAGGAATACACCAAGCTCAAGGACACCTTCACCGCCGCCGATTTCGATGGCCGGGCCATCGCCCGCATCGCCAAGAACGCGGGGATGAAGTACATCACCCTCACCACCCGCCACCACGACGGCTTCTCCCTCTACGATACCCGTGGCCTGAGCGACTTCGACGCCATCCACTCCCCCGCCGGACGCGATCTCATCGCCGACTTCGTGGCGGGTTGCCGGGTCGAGGGCATCGTGCCCTTCTTCTACCACACCACGCTGGACTGGCGCTGGCAGTCCCACTCCTGCGACGAGGCCAAGTTCAACGACTATCTGGACTACCTCTACCAGTCCGTCGAGGTGCTCTGCACCCACTACGGCCCCATCGGCGGCATGTGGTTCGACGGCGACTGGTCCCGGCGCACGGCGGACTGGAAGCACGACCGCCTCTACGCCATGATCCGCCGTCTCCAGCCCGAGGGCATGATCATCAACAACACCGGCATCGGCAACGAAGGCGCGATCAGCCATGGCGGCGTGGACAGCGTCACCTTCGAGCAGTCCATGCCCAAGGCCCTGGACCGGCGCGGGCACGCCCGCTACATCGCGGGCGAGATGTGCCAGACCATGAACTCCCACTGGGGCATCGGTGCCAACGACTACTCCTTCAAGTCCCCGGCCAACGTCATCGAAAACTTGGCGGGCTGCCGCAAGGTGGGCGCGAACTACCTGCTGAACGTGGGACCCACCGCCACCGGTGCGATCCCGGACTACGAGGCGGCCGCCCTCGCCGTGGCCGGTCGCTGGGCCGCGCAGCACGCCGTGCCGGTGTACGACGGCAAGCCCTGCCCCATCACCTGCCAGGGGCGCGATTTCGTGCTTGAGGCCAACGGCAAGCTCTACTGGTTCGTCCATGATCTCCGCATCGCGGGGCACAGCCAGGTGACGGTCAGCGTCGGCGGCGTCGGCCCCCGTGTCGCCCAGGGCGTCAAGCAGCCGATCAAACAGGTCCGCTGGATGGACAACGGCGAGAATCTCGTCTTCGCCCAGAATCCCGAGGCGGGACTGACCACGGTCAACTTCACCGGCTACCCCTACGGCACCAATCTCGTCGTCCGCGTCGCGGAGATCGAACTGGCCTAGCCCCGAGGATTTCGCGCAATGAAGGCATCAGGGACAGCGGCCTGCCTGGGCGCTTTGGCGATGCTAGCCGGATCGGTAAAGGCCGGGGAGATCTGGCTTGAAGCCGAGTCGTTCCAGTCCCTCGGGGGCTGGCTGGTGGACCAGCAGTCCTTCGGCCAGATGGGGTCGGCCTACATCATGGCCCACGGGATCGGTGTGCCGGTCGCGGATGCCACGACCACGCTGACCGTGCCAGCCGACGGTACCTGGCAGGTCTGGGTCCGGACCCGCGACTGGACCGCGCCGTGGCAACGGGGAACCCCCGCCGGACGTTTCCAGATCCTGGTGAATGGTCAAGCCCTGCCCGGAGTGCTTGGCACCAATGGTGCCGACTGGGACTGGCAAAAGGCGGGCGCGGTGGACCTGAAACAGGGCACTGTCCCGCTGGCCCTCCATGATCTGACCGGGTTCGACGGACGCTGCGACGCGGTCTACCTCACCACCGATCCCGATTCCCGCCCCCCCAAGGACGGGGATGCGCTCGCCGCTTTCCGGCGGCGGGTGGCCGGAACGGTCCTCCAGGACGACCCCAAGGTTTACGACCTCGCCGTCGCCGGTGGCGGTATCGCGGGGATGTGCGTCGCCCTGGCGGCCGCGCGCACCGGTTCCCAGGTCATCCTCCTCCAGGACCGGAGCGTGCTGGGCGGGAACAACAGCTCGGAAATCCGCGTGCCGATGGGCGGCCTGCTCGACAAGCCCCCCTACCCCAATCTCGGGCGCGTCGTCCACGAGATCAGCCCCATCGCTGGCGGACCGGGCATCCACCCGACCTCGTACTACGAGGACACCCGCAAGGAGAACGTCTTCCGGACGGACCCCCGCTGCCAGCTCGTACTCAACGCCCGGGTCATCGGGGTCGAACGGGACGAGAAGGAGCCCGGCCGGATCGCCGCCTACATCGTCAGGGACGTTTTCACCGGCAAGGAGACCCGTATCCGGGCCAAGCTCTTCGCCGATTGCACGGGTGACGCGGTGATTGCGCGGATGTTGGGCGCCGAGGTGATGTATGGCCGCGAGTCCCGCGGCACCTACCAGGAATCGCTCGCTCCGAAGGAAGCCGACAACCAGGTGATGGGCATGTCGGTCATGTGGCGCTCGCGCCAGGATGCCGCGCCCGTCCCGTTCCCGGATATCGACTGGGGGATCGAGTTCACCGAGGAACGCTGCTACTATGCCCGCGCCGGAGACTGGGAATGGGAAACGGGCCAGTACCGCAACCAGGCGGACGAGACCGAGTACATCCGCGACTACGGCCTGATGACGATCTACGGCAACTGGTCGTACCTGAAGAACCACGCCAAACGCCGGGCCGAGTGGGCCAAGGACGAGATCTTCTGGGTCTCCCCGCTCGGTGGCAAGCGGGAGAGCTACCGGGTGGTCGGCGACTACGTCCTGACCCAGAACGACATCGAGAACAACGTGGTCTACCCCGACGCTACCGGATCGGTCACCTGGAACATCGACCTCCATTTCCCCGACCCGATCCATGCCGAGCTCTTCAAGGAGCCGTTCCGCTCCTGCGCCTACCATCGGAACCTCCTGAAGCCGTACCCAGTACCCTATCGCTGCCTCTACGCGAAGGATGTGCCCAACCTGTTCCTAGCCGGACGCGATATCAGCGTCTCGCACATCGCCTTCGGCCCGGTCCGGGTGATGCGGACCCTGGGCGTCCTCGGCGAAGTGGTTGGCATGGCCGCCTCCATCTGCCGCCGCCACGATGCCGACCCCCGCGACGTCTACACAACGTATCTCGACGAGCTGAAGACCATGATGACGCAGGGCGTCCCCTACGGCCCCACCTATCATGCGGGCGGCTTCGGCAGCTACTACGATGGCTACCACTTCAAGGACACCGGCCACCTCCAGGTATCGCCAAACACCGATCCCCGGATCGAGAGCGAGCCGAGCATCAAGAGGCGGGTCGAAGCGCTCGGTCTGGAGCACCTCAAGGACCGCGATGGGGGAAAGCCAACCACCGGCAGCGGCACGCGCGGCCTGGACCGCTTCCTCGACGGCTGGATCGACGCCAATCCCACAAACACGACCACGGTCGCCAAAGGCGACGACGGCAAACCGCTGCCCGGCTGGACCTATCGTGGCTCGCTGCCCCCCACCGATTGGCCGTCCCTCATCGGCGACCACGTCTGGGAAGCCATCGGCCCCGTCCCTACCCTAGTCACAACGATCCGGGACCTCAAACCGGGAACGGTGTACGACATCACCGTGCTCTTCATCGGCATCGACCCGGAGAAGAAGGAGATGAAATGGGGGATCGACGCCGGTTTCGACCCGGAGAAACTCGCCCCCTTCACCGTGGGCAGCAACGGCGTCAAGCCGACGGGGAACGTGACGGACACCGGCACCGGCATCCAACTGCTCGCGCCAGTGGGCCAGCAGACCGCCGACGCGAAGGGCGAGATCCGGGTCTACCTGAACACCTCGAACTACGGCCCCGGCAGTCGCACCCGTTACGACGGGCTCGGCTATAAAACCTTTCCGAAGCCCTAGATTCTGCTCAGTTCCGCCGCCGGGCTTGGCTCGGCGGTTGCCCGAAGGCTTTGCGGAAAACCTTGGCGAAGTAGTTGGGGCTGGCGTAGCCCACGGCATAGGCCACTTCCGCCACGGGCAGATTCCCTTCCAGGAGGAGCTGCCGGGCCTTGGTCAGACGGACCGAGGCCAGATAACCGAAGAGGGAGAAGTCGCTCTCCTGGCCAAACACGCGGGAGAGATGGAAGGGGCTGACCCCGAGGGCGTGGGCGATGCTTTCGAGCGAGACCGGCTCGGCATAGTGCGTCTCC
>QKCY01000099.1 GCA_003245525.1 Victivallales bacterium
GGCCGAGTACGACCGGGTGATGCGGGTCGGGCTCTTTGTGTTGGTCAATACCTTCAGTGTGCAGGACCCCTTTCCGCCGGACCCGTCGGGCCACTGGCACGAAACGCTGGTGGATCGCCTGTCGGTCGCCAGTCCCGACGAGGCCGAGCGCTGTCTGCGGGAGCACCTGGAAGCGGGCCGCGAGACCTATCTGTCGCCCCAGGCTCTTTGAGCCAGGAGAAGGAAGAACCATGCGGATCGACCGGATCGAGAGTTTCATTCTCAAAGCGCCCCTGGCTGGTGGGCAGCGGTTCCTGAGTTCGCAGGGGGCGTTCCAGCAACGCACCAGCCTGGTGGTGCGGCTGTCCACCGACGACGGTTTGCAGGGCTGGGGTGAAGCCGGCGTATCCATGCCGGTGGAGCATGTGCAGGCCTATCTGCACGATGTCCTGGCGGCGCGGGTGTTGGGGCGCGACCCGGAGGCGAGCGAGCCGCTGTGGCACGAGCTGTACGGCTTCGCCCGTGACTTTGGCCGCAAGGGGGCGTGCATGGCGGCGGTGAGCGGGGTGGATATCGCGCTCTGGGACCTGCGCGGCAAGGCGGCGGGCCGTCCGGTCCACGCTCTGATGGGCGGGGCCTACCGGGAACGGGTACGGGCCTACGCGACCGGACTGTACTACCGCGAAGAGGACCTGCGGGACGTTGACGGGGCTGTGGCCCGGGTTCGCGCCGAGGCCCAGCAGTACGTGGCCCAAGGATTCACCGCCCTCAAGGGCAAGATCGGACTCTTGGCCCTGCGGGACGATATCCGGCGGCTGGAGACGCTACGCGAAACGGCGGGCGACCGGTTTCTGGTGATGGCCGACGCCAATCATGCCTATACCTTCGCCTCCGCCGTGAAGGTGGGGCAGGTACTGGACCGGCTCGATTTCCATTGGTTCGAGGAGCCACTGGTCCCCGAGGACCTGCCCGGCTATGCGGCGCTGCGCCGCAAGTTGGTGACTCCGCTGGCCGCCGGGGAAGGCGAATGCACCCGCTACGGGATGCTGGACCTGTTGCGGGGCGAGGCGGTGGACATTCTCCAGCCTGACCTCGCTCTGAGCGGGGGGCTCAGCGAGGGGCAGAAGATCGTGACCTTGGCGAGCGCCTTCCAGCGCCCGGTCTGTTGCCATGTCTGGGGCAGTGGGGTGGTGGTTGCCGCGGCCCTGCAACTCTCGGCCATGATTCCCCCCGTGCCCTATACCGCCTGTCCCCACGCGCCGGAGAACGAACCGCTGTTCGAGTTCGACCGGACCCACAATCCCCTGCGGGATGACTTGGTCGAGGGCGGTTTCTCCCTGGTCGGCGAGGATCTGGCAATTCCGACTGGTCCCGGACTTGGTGTGAAGATCGACCAGCAGGTGCTCGACCGCTTCTGCGTGGCCCGGCGGGCCTCCGGGGACCGGGCATGAACCAGGAGGACGGACACATGAGCTTGAGGGAATTCCACAGCTATGTCGGCGGCGAACTCGTCCCCGGTGGTGGGTTCCGGACCATCGTGAACCCGGCCACGGAGGAGCCTTGCGGTCGCTATTCCACCTATACGCCTGCCTTGCTTGACCGGGCGCTGGCGGCGGCTCGGGATGCCTTCCCCACTTGGTCCCGGACGCCGCTGGCCGAACGGATCGGCTGGATGCGGAAACTGGCCACGGCCTTGGAGGCACGGCGCGACGAGATCATCGCCCTGCTTGTGGCCGAGACGGGCAAACCCCAGAGCAATGCCGAGTATGATTACGGCATGTTGCCCACCTGTCTGGACTTCTTCGCCGGGGAGGTCCAGCGGTTGCGCGGGGAGATCATCCCCGATGCCTCGGGACAGTATACCCACCAGTTGATCCGGCATCCGCTGGGCGTGGTGGTGGGCTTCCTCGCCTGGAACTTCCCGTTGCTGAATGTGGGCTACAAGCTGGGGCCGGCCCTGGCCTCCGGGTGTACCTGCATCCTCAAGCCCTCGCGGACCACGCCACTGGCTACCGCGCTGGTAGGCGAGGTCATGCACGACATCGGCTTTCCACCGGGGGTGGTGAACATTGTGCTGGGGGATGATCGGGAGGTGGCGAAGCGCCTGCTGACTAGCGACATCCCGGCCATGATCACGATGATCGGGTCCACCGAGGCGGGTTGCGAGTTGGTGCGGACCTCGGCCACGAGCGTCAAGCGCTACTCCCTGGAGCTCGGCGGCAATGCTCCCGTGATCGTCTATCCCGACTTCGACCCCAAGTTGGCGGCGGAACGGGTCGTGGGGCTGAAGCTGGCCAACACCGGGCAGGTCTGCGTGTCGCCCAACCGCTGCTTTGTCCATGAATCGGTGCTGGACGTCTTCTGCACCCATGCCGCCGCGACCATGGCCTCCTACACCTATGGGGCTGGGCCCGGACCCGAACCGCGCCTGGGACCGATCATGACGCCGGGCCATCTGGCTGAACTGCAAGTCAAAATCCAGGAGGCCCGAGCGCAGGGGGCAAAACTGCTCGCAGGCGGCCAGCGTCCACCGCAGGAGGTGTGCCCCAAGGGCTATTACCTGCAACCCACGCTGCTGCTCTGCGACCGGTCGCTGCCGCTGTGCCGGAACGAGATTTTCGGTCCAGTTTTGCCGGTGATTCCCTTTAGCGACAGCGACGATGTGCTGGCCTGGGCCAACGACTGCCCGCACGGCTTGGCCGCCTACGTCTTCACCCGCGATCTCGAACGGGCCCAGACCTGTGCCGAACGGCTGGAGTACGGCTCCATCTGCATCAACGAACCCTACTATTCGGTGGAGCTTCCCCACGGCGGGCTGAAGCAGAGCGGGGTAGGGAAGGACTGCTCCCATCTCAGTCTGGAAGAGTATTTCACGGTCAAACGGGTGACCACACGGAGGGGATAGGATGGCGAGCGAACGGCACAATCTGCTCCTCATCCTGGTGGACCAATGGCCTGCGGGGGCGTTTGGCCATCGGGGGGCTGCCATCGCCACGCCCAACCTGGACCGTTTGGCCGCGACCGGCACCGTGTTCACGAATGCCTTCACCACCTGCCCGCTCTGCACCCCGGCCCGCGGGGCGTTGCTGACGGGGTGTTGGCCACACCGGACCGGAGTCCGGGACAACCTAGCCGTCGGCTACTCGCAGCAGGAGCCTCTGGCAGCCGACCAGTGGACGTGGCTGGACGCGGCCGTGCAGCAAGGCAACCAGGTCGGCTATTTCGGCAAGTGGCATCTGGGGAAGTGGAATCCCGAGGCGCGCGGCGCCCATGCCTTCGACCCGCACGTGGAAGTGGCGGCCCGTCCCTACGACCCGGTCCACGACGACTTCAGTTACGGGCTGGCCTGCCAGCGGGATGCCCGGCAACAGCAGGCCCTGATCAAGGGGCGGGCTCCGTTCTGGGGCGAGAGGGCAGGGGAGTTGGCGAGCTTCCTCCCCTTCGGAACCATGGCCAATGGGGTCCGTTTCCTGGAGGATTGGGCGGGGGGCGACCGGTCCCAGCCGTTCGTGCTCACCGTCTCCTCCAGTCCGCCGCACTTCCCGCATTTCCTCCCCGCCAAGTACGCCCGGTTGGCCGACGAACAGGCCGCCTGCGTGCGTCTGCCCGCGAGCCTGGGCGACGACTTTGCCGGTAAGCCATGGTTCCATGCCCGCCCGTGGTGGCCCTGCATGGACACCGCCCAACTGGACGAGGCCGAATGGCGGACGGTCGTGGCCTACTCCCAGCAGCACATCAGCATGGTGGACGAGGCGATCGGCAACGTGCTCGCCGCCCTGGAACGGTTGGGGCTGGCCGACTCCACGACCGTCGTGTTCACGGCCGACCACGGAGACATGGAGGGGGCCCACAACCGGTTCGACAAGGGCCCCTACTTCTACGACGAGGTCTGGCGGATTCCGCTTACCATCCGTCAGCCGGGGATTCCAGCGGCCACGCAGCCGGCCATGGTGTCGCTGCTCGACGTGGCCGCGACCCTCTTTGGACTGGTTGGCGAGGAGACGGACCGGCCGCCCGACGGGCGGGACCTGTCCCCGTTGGTGGGTACCGAGAGCAGTCCAGCCGATTGGCCGCAGGTGGCGCATGGGGTCTACGACCTCTACAACGGCATGAGTTTCGCCTGCCGGGCTTGGCGCGATGCGCGCTGGACCTACGTCTGGAATCCCCAGGCCGTGGACGAGTTGTACGATCACACCACCGATCCCCATGAGTGCCGGAATCTGGCCAATGATCCTGCCCACCAGGCTACCTGCCAGCGCCTCCGGCAATCGCTGTTGGCCT
>QKCY01000555.1 GCA_003245525.1 Victivallales bacterium
GACGAGGACGAGGCAGCGAAGTGGTACCGCAGGGCTGCCGAGCAGGACTATGCGCCCGCACAGTGCAGACTGGCCGTCTGCTACCGGGACGGGACCGGCGTGGAAAAGGATCAGGCGGAAGTCGCGAAGTGGTACCGCAAAGCCGCCGAGCAGGACTATGCGCATGGACAGTACGGCCTGGGCCTCTGCTACGAATACGGAACCGGCGTGCCGAAGGATGCGGCCGAAGCCGCGAACTGGTACCGTAAGGCAGCCGAGCGGGGAGATGAGCGCGCGCAGTGCAATCTGGGCATGTGCTTCTGGAACGGGACCGGCGTGCCGAAGGATGCGGCCGAAGCCGCGAAGTGGTACCGCAAAGCCGCCGAACAGGGGAATGCTACCGCACAGTGCGATCTGGGCGTGTGCTACACGAAGGGCGAAGGCGTGCCGAAAGACGAGGCCGAAGGTGCGAAGTGGTACCGCAGGGCTGCCGAGCAGGGCGGCCCAGGAGGCCAGTTCCTATTGGCCCTGTGCTACGCGAAGGGTGTCGGCGTGCCAAAAGACGCGACCGAAGCCGTGAAGTGGTATCGCAAAGCTGCCGAACAGGGCCATGCGGATGCCCAGTTCTACCTCGGGGGGTGCTATCTCAGCGGCACCGGAGTGGCCAAGGACGAGGCCGAAGCCGTGGACTGGTTCCGCAAGGCGGCCGAGCAGGGCAACGCGTATGCCCAGTACGACCTCGGGTGGTGCTATGCCAACGGGGCTGGGGTGGCCAAAGACTACATAGAAGCCTATGCGTGGCTCAATCTGGTGGCTACCTGGGTTCAGGAAGCGAAGGAACTGCTGAGTAAGCTGGACGGAGAACTGTCGCCCGACCAGATTGCGGCGGGGCAGCGACGGTCGGCAGAACTGAGCACGACGATAGAAACACGAACGGCCCGCTGATCCCTTGTCGCTGCGGGGTGGAAGGCCCGCCGAAAAGGGTGGAATTATGGCGAAGTGGACGGCCCGGAGGGCAACCAGAGACCTTGGGCTGGCCCCGAAAAGCACCTAGCCACAATGTCACCACTATCCCACCCTTTGCCCCTTTCTCACCACGAAAAAGCCCTAGCAGGCTGACGCATGCTAGGGCACTTTAGGTAGGGATTGGTAGCGGCTCAGGGACTTGAACCCCGGACCTACGGATTATGATTCCGACGCTCTAACCAACTGAGCTAAGCCGCCACCGGTATTTGGGACGAAGCAAAAGGTACAGCGGGATTGGACGAAGTCAACCTCGTTCGGGCGTTTTCGCGTCCATTTGGTCGCGGATCGCGGTCCTCCTCTACTCCATGTGCGGCAACGTCGCCTCGGCGGTCGTCTGCACGTCGTCGAGAAACAACCGGTAGCCACGCGCGCCGGGGGTGGCCACATACATGAGTTGGCCATAGCCGGATGTGGCGGCCGGTGCTACCACGGGCACGGGTTGGGCAGGACCGAGCGGTTCCCACTGGCCGTTGCCCTGGTAGCGTAGCATCTGGGCCGCGCCGCGCCGATCGCTGCTGCCCACGGCGGGCAACCAGAGATCGACCCGGTACCATACGTCCTTGTCGAAGCGCCCGAGAGGCACGCCCTGCTTGTCCAGGTAGGCCCCGACTTCCGACATGGGGATGACGCTTAGCCTGGAGCCGCCGAAGCGCAGCCCCGCGATCTTGCGCTGGGCGGGGAACGCCTCGCGGATCTCGAAGCCGAAGCGGGCATCAAAGCCCGCGCCCTGGATCAGGAACGCGCAGGATAGCCGCACCCAACCCTCCTTCACGCCGGGGAAGCCCGTGGCCATCCCCCACATCGCCGTGTTGTCACCGGTGCGGTCGATCAGGAGCGCCTTGTCGCCGGACACCGCGCGCAGGTTGCTGACGATCACCAGATCGTCGCCGATGGTCCCCCACTGGGTACCCCAGCCAACCGGCGGCTGCCCCGCCACGCGGTTTTCGAAGCCCTGCGACCACAAGGGCTTGTCAGCCGCCACCGAGATCAGGACGGTACCGAACAGAACTAGGAGGATGGAGCGAAACAACATGCTAGGAAATCCGCAAGGAACTGGAATAGTGGAATGATGGAATGGACAGAAGGGGTTCCCGTTCGTAGTCCAGGCTTCAGCCTGTGCATTTTCCTGCCCGATCCATAGGACAACAGGCTAAAGCCTGGACTACGAACAGATCGCCCACATGCCAAGTTATTCTGTTGATGTCCATAGGCCTGGACTACGAACCAATCACCCCGACGTGCTGCAAAAGCCGGAACTCATTCTGCATTCCTCCTTCTGCATTCTGCATTCCCTTCCCTCACCAATAGACATACTCGTAGGGGTCGCGGAGGCGGATCGAGGAGTCGTAGAGGCGGGCCTCGGTCTGGACGACGCCAGCGGCTTGGTCTTCGTTCTCCTCGCCGGCGGCCAAGTTGGCCCAGAAACCGAAGCCCTTGCCACCAGCCAGGACTTTGAGGGTGATGACGTTCTCGCCTTCGTGGAGATGGAGCTTCACCAAGTGGCGGTTGGGCTTGGGCGACCCGTGGCCTTGGTCGAGGCGGTAAACCAACTCACCGTTCACCCAGACCTTCATCCAGTAGTCCACCCCCAGGCGCAAGACGGCGGTGCCCGCCTTGTCCCGCTTGACCGTGCAGGTGGCGTAGGCGACGGAGTTCTCCCCCGCCTTGAGGGTGGCGGCGAGATTCATGAAGTCGGCCTTGTCGGCCTGCACGGTGGTGCGGAAATCGAGCGGTTTGCCATCGGCGCGCGTGTAGGTCAGGTTCGGATTCGTGTCGCCCGCGATGGCCGCCGCCTCGCCGGGGAACTCGGTGTCGAGGATGGCGGGCGGCTTGTTCTCCGTTCCCGCCGTGGCGGCGAAGGGACCCAGTACGGACCAATGCCCGAGTGGCTGGTAGGTCGGCCCGGCCTTGAGGGTGGTCAGACGCGCCGCGACGGCGGGCGAGCTGGCGACCCCGAGGTTGGTCAGCAGGGCCGCCCAAGTCTGGCGCAACCGCACGGTGCTGAGCACGGTGGCCTCGCGCTCCGGCGTATCGTCGGCATACCGGGCATCCAGGGCGAAGGGATCGAGCTGTACGAAGTAGGCGGTGCCCTTGCCCAGCGTGCGGATGGCGAAGAGGCCGTCTCCCGCGAGGGTGGTGTCGGCAGGGCCACCGGTGAGTACCGTCGCCTGGAGAGCATCCCGCCAGCGCAGGAGATTGGGGCCGATCCCTCGGAACAGCGGCAAGTCGGGCACCGTGGTGCGGACCACATCGGCCGTGTCGGCCGTGAAGCCGAGGGCCGTCAGTTGCTCCACCGAACGCGGGAGGAAAAGCGCCCTGCCGCCAGCCTGGGCAAACCGTTCCGCCGCCGCACTGTCGCCATCAGGCCCCACCACCAGCAGACTGCCGTCCTCGGCAACACCTGCGCCGAGGCGATCCAGCATGGCCTTCCCGGTTGCCTCTCCCAGATAGCGAACGGGTTGAGCAGGCGCACTGTCTGTTGCAGCAACCTGAACGAGATTCCTGGCGAGACGGGTCGCGGCGGGATCGACGCCCACCCGGTCGGCCAGATCAAGGGTGGAGAAAAGCACCTGCCCACGCCCGTAGCGCCAGGCCAGCAACGGCGAGTAGTCCAGGTCGAATTCCGTCACCAGAACCGGCGAGAAGCCGACCACCTGGGGAACCTGGAGCACGACCGAGGCCACGGTGTGGGTGTTCGTCCACTTGGGCGCGTGCATGACCTCGTGGGACCGCGCGGGTTTGCATTCGGGCAGGAGATCGGGACTCCCCCGCCAGTAGCAGAGATCCGCCGGTTCGATCCCGGCCAAGATGGGGCTGGACGAGTCCCGGGCGAACACCTGGCGCGGCATGGTCTCGATGGCCTGGAAGCCCAGCCCTTCCCAGATCTGGGGCTGCTGCTCCAGCACCAGCACCTTCAGTCCCTGGGCGATGTCGTCCGCCGTGTAGGGCAGTCTGCTGCCTTGGCGCAGGGACTCGCGGCCGAGGATCAGAAGATCGGTACTGGCGAACTTCTGATCCTCCTGCCAAGCCACCGTCCCGACGCCCAGTGCCTTTAGCCAGGGACCAGATTTGCCCGCCGGATCGAACAGGATCACGCGGCCTGCCACGCGGGCGAGCGGCTCCTTCGGAAAAACCTGGATTGGCAGCACGTCGTGGGTCACTTCCTTGCCGTCTGCTGTCGCGACGAGCGTCACGGTGTACTCGCTGCGAGCCTGGACGGCGGGGACGGCGAACTCGATGGGAGCGAAAGC
>QKCY01000552.1 GCA_003245525.1 Victivallales bacterium
ACCAGGTGGCGGAGGAACTGGAGAAGGAGTTCCCCGACGTGCTGGTGGAGACGCTGGCCTACCAGTACACACGGCAGGCCCCGACCGGAATCACGCCCCGGAAGAACGTGGTGGTGCGGCTGTGCTCCATCGAGTGCAGCTATAGCCAGCCGCTGGCCACCGGCGAGCAGAACGCCAAGTTCCGGGCCGACATCGAGGCGTGGCGGGCGGCGGCCCCGCGCCTGTATATCTGGAACTACGTGACCAACTTCCGCCACTACATCCTGCCCCACCCCAACCTCCGCAGTCTGGCTCCGGACATCCGTTTTTTCGTGGACAGCCACGCGGTGGGGCTGTTCGAGCAGGGCGACGCGGGGTGCTCCATCGGGGATTTCGTGCAGATGCGGGCCTGGGTGCTGGCCCACCTGATGTGGAACCCCGACCGGGACGAGAGTGCGCTGATCGACGAGTTCCTGAATGGCTACTACGGGGCGGGGGGACCGTTGCTGCGCCAGTACTTGGATTTCCGCGAGGACGCGGTGGCCCAGGCCGGAACGTTCCTGCGCTGCTACATGAACGACACCTCGGCCTGGCTGACCGGCGACCAGTTGGTGCGGGCCTCGGCGCTCTACGCCCAGGCCGAAGCGGCGGTGGCGGACCAGCCCGAGCTGGCGCGCCGGGTGCGGCGGGAACGGCTGACCCTCGACTTCGCCTGGCTGCAACGCTGGCAGGCGCTGAGCCGCGAGGCGCGGCTGGCGGGCAAGCCCTTTGCCGGACCCGCCGATCCCAAGGCGCTGGCCGAGGAGTTCCTGGCCCTCGGCACGGAGTACAAGGCGGGGCAGTGTCGGGAGGGCGGCCCCTTCGCACCGGTGGCGGAGGGCATGGTGGCGCGGTTCGGTAACCCGGCCCCGGCCCCCGAAATCTGTCGCGATCTGCCGGAAGACCGCTGGCTGGACATCCAGGAAGGCGATTTCACCCTGCATGGCGAGGGGAGATGGGTCACGACCGTGGCCGATCCCACGGCTTCGAATGGCCAAGCCGCCCGGATGCCGGGCAACCATCCCCAGTGGGCCGTGCAGTGGCCGGTGACCGGTCTGCCTGCTGGCGACGACCCCTGGCACGTGTATGTGCGGGTCCGCTGCGAGGCCGACGCCACGGACGGTTTGGCCTTGAGCCTGGGCATCTACGACGCCAAAACCCGGCGGGGCCGGGCGGAGCGCCGGATCGAGATTGCCGAAATGGTCGACGGGGCTTACCACTACCTCGACCTGGGTAGCCATGTGCTCACGCCGGACTGTTATGTCTGGGTGGCACCGCCGAACCGGGCGGCTGGCGTGGCCGCTGTCTACACGGATCGGATTGTTTTGGTGCGCGAGCCCAAGTAAACCTGCCCTTTGGTACGTCTTTTCCTTCGTTGTTGCCGACGAAGCTGAAGCGAGCGCCCTTGACGTGGCGGACGCAACCGGTAGATTGCCCGACCGCGCCGCGCTTGCGACCGCCCCGCCCTTGGTTCCAGGCGGTTGGCGACGGCCTGTTGTGTCTCTCGTTCTTCCCTGCCGAAGTGGCCAGCCGCCGCATCGAGGAGACGTCCGGAGTGAGTCAAAGTCCGCCCCCGAGGAGTTTCAACGCCCGCAGTTTCGCGCTGGGCCTGATCAGCCTAGCCCTGCTGGCCGCTTGGTCGCACTGGCACCGGGTCCTGTCGGTCAACGGCACCGGGATGAACGACAACTCGCCGCCGGTAAGCGCGGTGGGCATCTTCCTGGGCGTCCTGCTCATCATTGGCTTGTTCGAGTCGCTGAATCGCCGGTTCCGTCTCCCGCGTGGCGAACTGGTGGTGATCTATGCCATGCTGGTGATGGCCTCGCCGTGGATCGGCCATGGCATCTGGTACCGCTTCATCGGTCTGGTCTACACCATTCCCCGGGACACGAACCAGTCCCGGCTGTTCCACCACTACTCGGACAAGCTCTGGCCGCACGGTCCGCAACTGAACGGGAACAAGGATTTCGCCGACGGATTCGCGGGCTATGTCCTCACCATCGCGCCATCGAAGGACGAGGAGGGCGAGGACGCCCCCCTGCCCGATCCCCAGGGACGGGTGGCGATCGAGGAGGTCGAGGGCAACAAGCAGGACGTGGAGCGGTGCGTGGCGTTGCACACCACCGACGTGGAGATGCTCCAGCTCCGGGTGCGGATTCCCACCGTCCGCGATGGCGAGACGCTGCTGGTGCCGGGCGAGAACTACCTGCTCAGCTACCTGGCCAACATCGAGGGCTCCAAGGGCTCCACCTCCCTGAGTTGCTACCTGCAGACGGCCGAGGGGGACAAGACCAGCGTCAACGGCATGAACCGGGACACGGAGGTCTCCTTCTCGATGCCCAGCGCCTACGAGCCCGTGGTCCAGCCCAAAATCCTGGTTCCGGACCGGCTGGGCGACCATCTCGACGTGGTCTTCGAGTTCCGGGGCGCGGGCACGGTCCGGCTGGCGGACATCCGCTTCTACAACAACGAGGCGATCCAGTCGCTCTACCAGGGACGGACCGAGGTGAGCGAGGCGGATTTGGACAAGTTGCCGGCCAACCAGCGGGCGCGGGTGGATGTGCGTCCCGGCCATCTGGCCTCCCCGAGCGGCGTCGCCTACCGGCTGAAGGGGTCCATTCCCCTGTCGCAGTGGTCGCAGCCAGCCCTGCTGTGGGGCAGCATGATCCTGGTGCTGTTCCTGGCCCTCCTGGCGATGATGGTGCTGATGCGGCGGCAGTGGGCCGAGAACGAGCGCTTCTCCTTCCCGATGCTCATCTTCCCCCGGGCGCTGCTCGAAGAGGAGCCGGACGAGCAGGGCCGCAGCCGGTTCGCCGTCTTCCGCAAGGGGGCCATGTGGACCGGGTTCGGCATTGCCTGCGTGATCATTCTCGGTCACGCGCTGAAGCACTACTTCCACTTCCCCATGTTCAGCACCCGGATCGATATCGCTTCCTTCGTGCGGAACAACCGGCCCCTCTACTCCTTCTTCAGCGGCTTCTACGGGCATCCCTTCGAGATTTCGCTGCTGGTGCTGCCCATCGCCTTCTTCATCGAACTGGAGTTGCTGGGCAGCGTCCTGCTCTGCTTCTTTGTCTGCTCGCTGCCCTTCTACCTGCGCGAGGAGATGTTCACGAGCTGGAAGTCGATCCAGGACTTCCCCTTCGTGCGCGAGCAGCACACCGGGGCCTATCTGGCGCTGGCGTTCATCACCCTCTACTCGGCGCGCGGCCACCTGGTCCAGGTGTTCCGCCGCATCTTCCGACCGGGCGATGCGAAATTGGACGACCGCGAGGAGGCCTGGACCTACCGGAAGGCCGCCATCGTGCTGGGGCTGTGTACCCTCTTCCTCTGCTTCTGGACCCAGTACGTGGGCGTGGGCTTCTGGAAGGGCTTCATCTACTTCGGCTTCATCCTCCTCTGCGGGCTGAGCACGGCCCGTATCCGCACGGAATGCGGCACGCCCTGGTCCTACCTCACGCCCTACACGCCGCTGATCCTGTTCACGGCCTTCGGCGGGGCGTACCTCTACGGGATCGACATGTTCGTCATCATGATCGTCTCCGGCGGCTTCCTCTGCTCGGCCTCCTATCTGATGTGCGCGCCGACCCAGGTGGAGATGCTCCAGCTTGCCAAGCTGCTCGACGTGCGGCCCCGCTGCATGTTGCGCGGCGCCTGTCTGGGGGCGGTGGGTGGCCTGGTGTTCGGCGGGGTGCTGATGCTCTCCATCGCCTACAGCCGGGGGGGCATGAACGTGGAGTACATCGGCAACTGGGCGGCCAACCAGGCCTTCCAGATCCAGGATGTCACCCGCGAGGTGGCCTACCAGGACCAGCGCTTCCAGAAGGCCAAGGACGACGAGGTCCCCTTCAAGGCGGAGGTCCGCCAGGGCGGCTATGCCTGGGCGCTGGGCACTTCCTTCGTGGTGACCATCCTGCTCTTCGTGGCGAAGACGTTGTGGGTGGGCTTCCCGTTGCATCCGGTGGGGTACATCCTGGCCAACACCTACTTCATCAACATGGTCTGGGGCTCCCTGTTCACGGCCTTGGTGGTGAAGTTCGTCGCGCTTCGGGCGGGCGGGGTGATGTTCGTGCGCAAGACCGTGACCCCCTTCTTTGTTGGCGTCTTCCTCGGCACCGTCAGTTCCTACCTGTTCTGGGACGCGCTGGCCCTGGTGCTGAACGCCTTTGGCTACATGGACACCTACCACGTCAACCACGCATTCTAGCGGCCCCGCGCGGCCTACGGAGCCTCTTCCGACGACATGAAAAACTGGCTCAAGTCCATTCTCTGGATACTCCTCGGCCTGCTCGGCGCGGTGACGGTCTGTTTCACGTTCAACGAGCTGCTGCGGCCGCGCGAGGCGTTGCTGCCCAATCCCTATTCCGAGGCCCCGGACTACGACGCGATCGCCAAGCGCATCACCAGCCCGATCCTGCGCGAGAACCTGGCGACCTATGCCGAGCTGGGCTCCCGCTTCACGGGCAGTCCCGCGTTCTACCAGGTGGAGAAGAAGCTGACCGACCGGCTGCGTGAACTGGGCTACCGCATCGAGGTCCAGGAACACGAGGTGGTGGTCCCCCGGGAGTCGGAAGAGCAGCCCTGCCAGGTCCTGGACGAGGACGGCAAGGAGATCCCCGGCTTCGAGGTCCATGCCTACTATCCGAACCGCCTGCGGGCGGCCACCACGCCCCCCGAGGGCATCACTGGCACCGTGGTCTTCAAGGGCGATCCCAAGGGCGAGGACAAGGTCGCCGCTCTCGACCAGGCGATGGACAACATCATGTTGCTGCGGGTGCGCGAGCGGTTCCAAGACTACATCAACTTCGGGGCCAAGGCCGTACTCTACTTCCTGGACGAGGACGACGACCCCAAGCCCGACTTCTTCCGCCGCAAGGATTCCCACGCCTCGATCAACGTCCCGGTGCTCTTCCTGCAGCCGCAGAAGAACGCGGAGGGCGAGAACGTGGTCCAGGCCAGGAGCCTGATCGGGCGGCGGGTGACGATCAAGGCCAAGGTGGCCTGGGAACGGGTCACGGTGCGCAACGTCTACGCCATTCTCGATCCCGATCCGGCCACCCAGGGCGTGCTGGACGAGAGTTTGCTGATTACGGCTCACTACGATGCCTGGAGCCCGATTCCCGGTCTGGCACCGGGGGCGCGCCAGTTGCTGGGCATGCAGGGGCTGATGCAGACGGCCGAGCAACTGGCGGTCTCCGAAAACCACGGGAAGATCCGCCGGAAAGTGATCTTCGCCCTGCTGGGCGGCCGGGGGCAGGCCGCGGCGGGCAGCCGCGCCCTGATGTCGGCCCTCGGCAACCAGAAGGAGCCCGAGAAGCTGCTGGAGCGGCTGGACAAGGAGCAGGAGGAGTTCAGCGAGGAACTGGCTCTGCTGAAGACCATCCGCGAGCGGGCCCCCGAGTACTTCGCCACGGTGCGCGACTACGATGGGCACAAGGCGTTCTGGCGCAAGCTGGGCGATGCCGAAGAGCTCTTCCGCGAGGAGTTGAGCCTGGCCATCGACGAGGTGGCGGTGCGGGCGGAGGAGGATGCCCTGCAGGCCCGCCTGGGCTGGCTCCGGGCCGGGTCGAAGAAGGGCGAGGAGCTGAACCGCTATTTGGCCTTCAACAAGCGGGCCACGGTCTACAGCAGCATGGTCAGCGCCAAGCCCTACGTGTTCGCCTCGGGCAGCGCCCGCCGCACGCTGGGCAAGGAGACCAGCGGCTACCGCAGCTACTACCTGCCCGAGGGTGCCTGGACGCCCGGCAGCGACGCCCATGCCCAGAACGACAGCGTCCGCCACGCGAAGATGTACGAGGCGGACTACGACGCCTTCGTCCAAGAGCGCGTGGCGGCCCTGCTGCGTCGCCTGGACTACCGGATTTCCCGCAACGAGTTCTACCTCCGGCAGAACCAGCAGGAGCGCACGCTCTTCCACGAGATCCGCGGCGAGGACGGCAATCGCCCGGTCCTGGGTCTGGAAGTGAACTTCTCGGACAAGACCAAGCAACTGGTGCTCGCCTCCGGCGGCTACTGGTGGGCCAACCGCTGCATCCCCGCCGACCGCGAGGTGGAGTTGCAGTTCAAGTACGCCCAGGAGAAGCTCTTCCCTCTGGTGGACGAGGCCAATGCCTTCCAGAGCCGGGTGCCCGTGGGCGATGCCTGGAGCTGCGGCAACAACTGGTCGCTGAGCCATTTCCACACCACCCAGATGACCTTCGCCGGCTTCACCAGCTTCGTGCTCATGACCAAGGGCGACAACCGCGAGTTCTTCGCCTGTCCCATGGACACGATCGACGACATCAACTGGGACAACGTCGTGGCCCAGGAGCGGGTCATCGTGGCGGGCATCGAGCAGATCGCCCTCGGCGGCGGCAAGATCATCCCCACCAGCATGCCCATCATGGCCCGCGACTTCGACGGACTCACCAGCTCGGTGCGCGGCACCAGCCTGGTGCCCAACCACCCCGAGGCGAACACCCTGGTCCAGATGACCTACGGTTTCTGGGGGCCTGGTTCCTGGATGCACTACACCTACGGCGGCGGCTTCTGGACCGCGCAGATGGACCCCTACCCGGTCACCATGAGCGACGAAAAGGGGCGGTTCCGCTTCGACAGTTGCTTCGGCCATCGCTGGAACCTGGTGGACATGCACGCCGCCCGGCCCGATCCCGAGACCGGCGACATCACCTGGAGCCGCGATCTGGGCTACGAGCAGAAGTACCCGACCCAGAACCGCCGCGTGTACCAGATTGGCGAGTCGACCCGCATCATCCTCTTCCGCTGTGACCCCGTCCAGATCTTCAAGGCCGAGAACCCGAAGGGGATGAAGCTCTACGACCGGGTCGAGGCCCGGCTGATCCGGGGCTTCTCGACCCCGAAGCGGTACTTCAACGAGCAGTTCTACGAGGGCGAGTACGTGCTCTATCTGGAGCCCGACGCCCAGTTCTTCCCCACCTTCCTCTTCGGTTCGCCGCAGAACCAGAGCCTGCTGCGCATCGCCGGTATCGGGCTGAACATGAGTCCGGAGGACTTGGCCAACGTGAACGCCGAGGAGGACGAGATCGCGGGCAAGGGCTACCTCGCCGCCGATGCCGAGTTCCTCTACCATCCCGAGGACGATCTGGCGCGCAGCATGGCGGCCATCAACCGGCGGCGGGTCCTGCGCTATGGCGACCGCGGCCTGCTGGACGAGCAGACCAAACAGGCCGAGCAGGCGGCCCGCACCCTGGCCGAACGCGGCCTGGAACTGCGCCAGGAGGGCCAGCAATACGAGGCCTTCAAGGCCATGAAGGACAGCCTCGCCTACTCCACCACGATCCATCCGGTCATCAAGGACAGCAAGGCCGAGGCGGTCTACGGCATCGTCTTCTATCTGCTGTTGCTGATTCCCTTCGCCTTCTTCATGGAGAAGCTGGTGGTGGGAAGCAGCGACATCCGCTACCAGATCCTATGGGTGGGCATCATCTTCCTGGCCGTCTTCCTGGTGTTGCGCGAACTGCATCCGGCCTTCACCATCGTGCGTTCCAGCTTCATGATCCTGCTCGGGTTCATCACCCTGATCCTGAGTCTCCTCGTCACCTTCTTCGTCGGGGCCAAGTTCCGGGCCGCCGTCACCGAGTACCAGAAGGTGGTCCACGGCCAGCAGACCACCGCGGAAGTCACCAAGGCCGGTGCCGCTATGACCGGCTTCCTGCTGGGCATCAACAACATGCGCAAACGCAAGGTGCGCACGGCCCTGACCGCCATCACCCTGGTGCTCATCACCTTCGTCATGATCTGCTTCACGGCGGTGGAGAACGACTACCAGGAGGTCATGTACCCCATCGGCAAGGCCCCCTACACCGGCCTGGAAATCCGGCGCAACACCCTGGCCCACCTCGGCACCCAGACCGACGTGCTCGTCCGCGCCTTCGAGAACGACTTCGACGTCGCGGTCCGCCGTTGGGACGTGGGCGGCCTCTGGGGCCTGATGCCCATGAACAAGAGGCTGGAGGCCGAGACCTACATCAGCCCGGAAGAGGTGGACAACCTGCCCGTGACCCTGGTCCGCGGCAGTGGCGAGAAGGCCATCCGCTGGATCTCCAAGGGCTCCTTGGCCATCGGTCCCTCGCCCGACTACGAGGTGAAGGACTTCCTGGTCTGCGGCGACCGCTGGTTCGACACCGAGATCGAGAAGTCCTGCATCCTCTCCGTCCCCGCTGCCGCCCAGTTCGGCATCACGCCCGAGATGGTCCAGAGCGAGGAGCCGCCGACCGTGTTGCTGAAGGGCAAGGAGATGCAGGTCATCAACCTCTTCGACCCGGAGAAGTTGGCCGCTGTCCGTACCCCCAAGAAGAACAAGCCGATTCTCCCGGTCGACCTGGCCATCGAGAACCCGATCCGCACCAAGGAGCAGGACGAACTGCGCGCCCGCAAACGCCAGGCCGCCGCCGAAGGCCGCGACCTCACCGAGGCCGAGAAGAAAGTGCCCGAGCGCGACCCCGTCCTGCTGCCCGCCGCTGATTTGGTCCTCTTCCCCAAGCAGCGCCAGCCGAAGCCCGAATCCGTCTTCGTCCACTTCAAGGGCAAGCTCCGGCTCAACGAGAAGGAGCCCATCAACTTCGACCGGATGTTCATCACCGCTATCCCGCCCGACACGGATGACACCCGCCACCAGCACTACTGGTTCCGCAACGACGATTCCGATACCTGCTTCATCCCCGCCCGCATGGCCGCCGAGATGCGCATCTCGCCCGACAAGGTCAAGACCGGCGATGTCCGTATCTCCGTCGAGGGCACCGTTCTCCGGGTGAAGGGCATCTACGACAGCAACCGGTTCGAGGGCATTCGCGATCTCGACGGCGAGACCCTGGCCCCCTACGACGTCGAGTCCATCGTCGGCCGTCCCCGCGAAGAGCGCACCGACGAGGACGAGATGCCCGAGATGATGAAGCGCCTGAGCGGCGACGATATCATCATCTGCAACGACCGCTCCCGCACCAACGGCTGGCACGTGGCCTCCATCGCCATCGACCTCACCAAGGCCGGTTCGCACAAGGAAGTCCGCGCCATCCTCGACCGCTACCTGGAGAAGACGGGCAGCAAGGCCTTCTACGGCATCGGCGATACGGCCTACTTCGGGGCCAAGATCCGCAAGCCGAAGGGGTCGAACTACCTGGAACTGCTGATTCCGCTGCTCATCGCCTCGCTCACCGTGCTCAACACCATGCGCGGCAGCGTGTACGAGCGCAAGGACGAGATCTACGTCTACAACGCGGTGGGCCTGAACCCCTTCCACGTCTTCTTCCTGTTCATCGCCGAGGCCTGCGTCTACGCCGTGGTCGGCGCGTTGGGCGGCTATCTAGTCGCCAACGGCATGGGCAAGCTGGTGGCCCTGGCTGGGGTCGGGGCCAAGGCGGGACTGACCATCAACTACTCCTCCATCTATGCCGTCATGTACTCCATGGTCATCATGGTGGCGGTGCTCGTTTCCACCTGGTTCCCGGCCCGCGCCGCCGCCCGGCTGGCCGCTCCGGCCGAGGAGATGAAGTGGCGGGTCCCCAACCCCATCGACGGGGTCATCAGCTTCGATCTGCCCTTCACCTTCAGTATCCGCGACCGGGTGGCCATCGTGGCCTACTTCATCGGTTGGTTCGACGAGTTCGGCGAGGGGTCTTCGGGCAAGTTCTACTGCTCGCCTCCCACCGGATCGCTCGAACGGCTCGGGGACACGGTGGCCTCCACCGTGCGCACCACGACCTGGTTGCGGCCCTACGACCTGGGCGTGAGCCAGGAGACCGCCATCCACTTCAGCGAGGACCCGCGCACCGGGCAGACCGTGGCGCACCTCACTCTGACCCACCTCTCCGGCGGCGCGTCCGCCTGGGTGCGCACCAACTACCTCTTCCTCACCATCCTGCGCAAGCACTTCCTCGACTGGCGCGTCGTGGCCGAGGTCGAGAAGCTGCAATACCTGCAGCGCGCCCGCCATCTGCTCGGCGCGCCACCCGACCTTCTCGCCCAGGAAGAGGCCCGTATCCAAGCCCGCATCGAGGCCCTCAAGGCCGCCGCCGAACAGGAAGTAGACGCCGACGAGGCCGCCGCGGAGAGCCAGCCCAGTGAGTAAGCGCGAACGCAAAGCCCACGATGCCGAACTCGAGCTCTACCGGGGCATCCTGGAAGAGCCCACGGAGTACAAGGACGCCTTCAACTGGACCACCGTCCTGGGGGCCATCTTCTGCGGCACCCTCATGCTGCCGGGGGCCATCTATCTCGGCCTCATCAACGGCGGTGGGCTCGGGGCCGCCCCCTGGGTGACGCTCATCATCTTCTCGGAGGTGAGCCGCCGGGCCATGAAGAACCTGAACCGCCAGGAGGCGGTGCTGCTGCTCCACGTGGCCGGGGCCATGATGGCCGCCCAGACCGGGGTCTTCGCCGGTTTCGTCTACAAGGCCTATGTGGTGGGCAGCGACCCGGTCATGGCGGCGGGGCTCGCGGGCAAATTCCCGAGTTGGTGGGCGCCTGCGGCCGACTCGCCCGCCATCACCGAACGCTCCTTCCTCCACCGCGACTGGCTCATGCCCTTCGTGATCTTCGGCCTCACCACCTGGGTGCTCAGCTTCGTCAAACGCTACACGCTGGGCTACGCCCTGTTCCGCCTGACCTCCGACTTCGAGAAGCTGCCCTTCCCCTTCGCCCCCATCTCCGCCCAGGGCTCCATGGCCATCGCCGAGGCCAACGACAAGAAGAATGCCTGGAAGTGGCGGGCCTTCTCCTCCGGCACCATGATCGGGCTCGGCTTCGGCCTCCTCTATATCGGCCTGCCGGTCATCAGCGGCGCGTTCCTGGCCAAGCCCATGATGATCTTCCCGATTCCATGGTACGACATGACCACCGTCACCGAGGGGATTCTGCCTGGCGTCCCCACCGGCATCGTCTGGCATCTCTCCCTGGTCATCACCGGCATGATCATTCCCTGGCGCGCCATCCAGGGCACGGGATTGGCCATTCTACTCACCTTCATCCTCAATCCCATCCTGGTGAAGACCGGCGTCCTCACCACTTGGCAGCCCGGCATGGGTACGGTTGATACCGGTATCTCGAACAGCATCGACTTCTACTTCAGCTTCGGTATCGGCTGCGCCATGGGCATTGCCATCATCAGCATCTGCCAGACGGCTCGCGCCATGTGGACCAGCATCCGCGACCAGCGCCGCGAGCGGCGCGAACTGACTGGCGGTACCACCGACCTCTGGGCGGTACCCCCTGGTCGTGGAGACTGGTCCCTGAAGCTCTGCATCGTGGGCTACTTCCTGGCGGCGACGGGCCTATGCGTCCTGTGCAAGTGGTTGGTCCCCGACTTCCCGATCATCTTCCTGGTCTTCTTCGCCTTTGTCTTCACGCCGGTGCTCTCCTACATCAACGCCCGCATGATCGCCGTGAACGGCCAGCATGTGGACATCCCCTTCATCAAGGAGGGTGCCATCCTGCTCTCCGGTACCCAGGGCCTCAACGTCTGGCTGGCCCCCTTCCCCGAGGAGAACTTCGGCGGGCATGCCCAGTCGTTCCGGGTGAACGAGCTGACCGGCACCAAGTTCACCAGCCTGATCAAGCTCGACCTCTTCCGCATGCCGTTGACGATTCTCCTCGGCTTCATCTTCTGGAGTTTCATCTGGCATTCGAGCGAGATCCCCTCCTCCACCTTCCCCTACACCCAGACCATCTGGGACCAGCGGGTCAAGAGCTCCCTCATCATGTGGTCCGCCACCACGGGCGACGGATTGGTCGAGACCACCTTCAGCCGGGCCATGAAGCCTTGGATTCTCGGCACGGGAACGGCGGTCACCTGCGGGATGTTCCTGATCCTGCGCCGGTTCGGCGCGCCCATCATGTTCGTCTATGGCTTTGTGCGGGGTATCGGCACCAGTTGCCACGGCTTTGTTCTGGAGATCATCGGGGCGCTCATTGCCCGTTTCTATCTACAGAAGAAATACGGACGAGAACGAATGTTGCGCGTATTGCCCGTGATCATGGCCGGCTACCTAGTGGGCGAGGGCCTGGTCGGCATGGGCTGCGTGGCAATCACCCTGATTTCGAAGGCCATTTCCGGGCTGCCTCTCTAGGAAAACTCAGCGACCATGAGCGATTCCCGCGACAAACGCAAAGGCGGCATCCAGGAGCAGGTCATCCTGCCCTGGCCCGTGGCCATCCGCATCACCCTCCGCGGCCTCAAAATCCGCCTGGGCCGCTCCCTCATCACCATGTCCGGCGTCGTCCTCGGCATCGCCTTTCTGATGAGCGTGCTCACCGGCGAGGAACTCCGGCGCGGTCTGGCGGTGGAGCGCCGGACCAAGACCGAGGTGACCCGCCTGCTCAAGCTCGTGGAGGACGAGATCGGCGTCTTCGCCAACCGCAAGCTGGTCCTGCTGGTCACCGGCCCCATCACCGACGACCACCAGCGCCGCCTGCTTGAGCGGATGGCGGCCAGCGCCGACCAGGGCAGCCTCCGGGTGCTCCATTGCCAGCCCGACTCCTTCACCACCATCGACCCCACCCCTTTGCCGGGGATGACCGGTCCCGCCTACTCGTACCCGGCCACCCCTGCCGAAGCCTTCGCGGACGCCCATCTGGCCATCTATCTCCAGGCCGATCTGCCGGAGATCCCCGAGCCCGCCCTGAAGGCCCTGCTCGACAGCATGAGCCAGCCGGTGCTGCTGGACTACCAGTATGGGCGCTACACGCAGGACGGCCTGCGGACCCTCAATCCGAAGACCCTTTACTCCTCCCTGAGCTATCAGAAGACGGAGGAGGAGATCGAGAAGGAGGCCAAACGTGCCCTCCAGGCCAGGGCCCGCCAGATCTGGATCACCGTGGTCTCCATGCTGGTGACCGTGATCGGCATCGCCAACGCCATGCTGATGAGCGTCACCGAGCGGTTCCGCGAAATCGGCACCATGAAGTGCCTCGGCGCGTTGTCCGGCTTCGTGGTCAAGCTCTTCCTGATCGAGAGCTTCATCATCGGCGTGCTCGGTGCCATGCTCGGGACCCTCATCGGTTTCGTGGTGCCGTTCATCGCCTACCTCTTGAGTAGCGGCATCGCGCTGCTTTTCGCGAGCACTCCCTTCCTCAGCCTGCTGGTGTCGGGGATGGAATCAGTCTTCGCCGGCACGGTTCTGTCCATTGTCGCGGCCATCTACCCGGCCCGGGTCGCGGCCAAGATGGTCCCCGCCGACGCCCTTCGCACCAACGTCTAGCCAACCATGTCCATCCTGCGCTTTCTGCTCTTCCCGCTGGTCGGTGCCATCATCGGCGCGGTGACCAACCATCTGGCCATCCGGATGCTGTTCCGGCCTTTCGCGCCCTGGACCGTGGCCGGGTTCCGCATTCCCTTCACCCCCGGCGTCATTCCCCGGAAGCGGGCCGAACTGGCGAACCGCATCGCGCGCACCTTCGAGCAGCACCTGCTCTCCGGGCGGCATCTGCACGAGCTCATCACCGGGCCCCGCATGGCGACGCTGCTCGAAGCCAAAGTGGACGCCTTCATCGCCTCCCTGGGGTTCCTGGGAGGCATGGTCAAAGGGGCGAAGCCCACGATCTTGAAGCAACTCGGCGAAGCCTTGGAGCAGGTCGCCGACCAGGCTCTCGAAACGGGTGGCCCCCTGGATGTGGGCAAGCTCCTCGAAGACCGCATCAACGAACTCGACCTGCGCCAGCTCGAAACCCTGGTCCTCCAGGTCACCCATACCCAGCTTCGCCACATCACCGTCTTCGGCGGCCTGCTGGGCGGCCTCATCGGTCTCGCCCAGGCTGTGCTGGCGCTAATCGTCTGACGGTCTTCGGTCCCGCTTGACGATCCGGAGGCGAGACGATACAATGAAGTGGGGTTGGCGCTTCGGGCATTGCTTCCTGTCAGTAGTAGGAGGTCTGCCATGTTGTTCCGCCGTTTGTCTCTCTTGCGCTTTACCCTGATCGAGCTGCTGGTCGTCATCGCCATCATCGCCATCCTGGCGTCGATGTTGCTGCCTGCTCTCCAGCAGGCCCGGGCGAAGGCCCAGGCCATCCGCTGCGTCGGCAACCAAAAACAGGTTCTGCTGGCGTTCCGGATGTATATCGACGACAACAACGACAGCATGTTCTGGTCGGCCTGGAGCAATGCGGCCACCATGCCTCCCTGGTGGGATGCGCTGGACCCCTATATCAACGACCGGCAGGCCATGGTCTGTCCCTCCTACACGGGCTCCTACTCCTACAGCTATCCGCAGGCCCTCACTGCGCCCACTACCGGGTTCGGGTACATGTGGTCCGAGCGGGTTCACAGCCAGGGCTACAAGTTCGGTGCCGTGACCCAGGTGAGCGAACGCCTCGCTTTTGCCGAGGGGTCGGTGGCGGTGAACGGCTGGTACTGGACCAACCTCTCCAGCCTCTCCCGCAAGGGGCCCGAGCACACCGGCGGCTGCAACGCCGGCTTCCTGGACGGCCATGCGGCGTGGATGCGCTACGAGCAGTACGCGACCTACCCCGACGACCCCCGGTAGGCTGCCCTCTCTCTTGCGGCCAGCCCGTCCGGACCGGCGACCCTCCGCCCCGGTGGCAGATTCCCTATGGCAGGGGTTGATAGTCCCACCGTTCTACGGGATACTACTCTATCGGGCCAGCCAGCGACGGATGTCTGGCTGGCCGGGGTGTTTGTCTTGTTCCGGAGGGCCTGCCGCAATGTCGCGTGCCATACGGATTGTCCAGTTCACACTCATTGAACTGATGATCATCATCGCCGTCATCCTGATTCTGGCCTCCCTGCTCATGCCCATGCTGAGCGAATCCCGGATCAAGGCCAAGCTCACGGCCTGCCAGGGCAACCTGAAGGCCTTGGGGGCCGCTGCCGGTTCCTACCAGAACGACAACGGCGGTTGCGTCGTCGTCGGTTGGGATGCCACCGTCGCCGACGCCGCTGCTCGCACGCAGTGGCCCAAGCTGAAGCGCTACTACGGCGACGACCGGACGCTCATGTGTCCCTCCAATCCCCTGGATAAGCTCGAATGCTACGGCCTCTTCGCCGCCCTTTCCGGCCGCAAGCTGGCCGACACCGTCCCGAATCCGGCAGGCACCGTCCTCATGGGCGAGAACACCCAGCTCGACTACGAGTCCTACACCCGTCCCATCGAGGAGTGGGAACGCGCTTCCAGTGGCCACTGGGAGCTGGGCTACGCCACGAGTTTCACCAACAACGACTACACCACCCAGTGGACCGCCCGCCGTCCCATCAACCCCTTCGTCCATCGACCCCTCGTCAACTTGATCTTCTGCGACGGGCATCTGGAAAGCATGCACTACGTCCAGGCCTGGGGCGGGCCCTACAAGTACGGCGATCCCGGCAACATCTGGGACAACAAGTGATCCAGTTCCGGCGCCTTGGTGAGAGCTGAGGAGCCGACGGACATCCCCGTGGCCGGAGCGTCCCGCTCCGGAATCCCAACCGGAGCCAGCGGCTCCGGCCACGCCACGCGCCCCCCCGTGGCCGGAGCGTCCCGCTCCGGCATCCCAACCGGAGCCAGCGGCTCCGGCCACGCCACGCTCCGGAATCCCAACCGGAGCCAGCGGCTCCGGCCACGCCACGCTCCGGTATCCCAACCGGAGCCAGCGGCTCCGT
>QKCY01000023.1 GCA_003245525.1 Victivallales bacterium
TTGGGGCATGCCTGGAACCCCACCAGGAAGGGATCGGATCGCCGAGCCTTGGGAACCGAGGCGGCAACAACCCGGTCGATGCCACAGTAAGAGGGTTACACGAAAGGCAGAAGTCATGCTCAGACACGCGACCAGAATCATCGGTAGTGCAATCGTCTCCTCGGAGGGCAGTACCGTCGGCAAGGTTCATGACATCTTCTTCGACGAAGAGAACCGAACTTGCCAGCATATCGTCGCCGATATCGGCCACTGGCCGGGCGGCGAACGGGTGTTGCTCCCCTTCGCGGCAATCGGCGAGATCGACGAAAACCAGAGGCGGCTCTCCGTCGCCCTTGACAAGAATGCGGTGGAGAACAGCCCGAAGGTCTCGACCTGCGTCACTGCCTCGGAAGAGGCGCAGACGCTCCTTGGCATGTTCTGGATGTGGGCCGCCCCTTCGGCCCCCCGACTCCCCCGCGAAGCGGCCGGGATCATCGACTCCGAGGCCACGGTCGGGGAAAAGGAGGAGATCGAGCGCGAAGTCCTGTCACGGCTGCGCAGTGCCGAGGAGACTCTCGGATACCACATCGCCGCACCCGATGGCGACATCGGCCACCTCAAGGACTTCCTGGTGGACAGCGCGACCGGGCAGATTGAGTGCCTGGCAGTGAATACCGGGAACTGGCTACTGCAACGGAACGTGCAGATTCCCTGCACGGCCCTGGAGAGCATCCACTGGGCCGACCGAAGAGTCCATCTCTCCATTACCCGCGACGAGATCCGGAACAGCCCGGAGTACGATCCCAAGCAAGAGTCGGACAGCCTGGCCGAATAGCGTCCGGCCGCCCAGTGCCGGAGGTTAGGGAGTGCCGTCGCCCGGTGGAGACCATGGCGTCGGACGCGGTAACCAACGGGGGACGTTCTCCTTGTACAGGGCGTAGTCGTGCCCGTACCGTTTGGCCAGAGTCCTCTCCTCCCGGAATGGAATGTAGACGGCATTGCCCACGGCAAAGAGCAGGCACCAGACCGCCAGCGGCCACGAACGCAGCGCGAGGGCCTCGGCAACAAGCAGGAACATCACCCCCGAAATCATCGGGTTGCGCACATGCCGGTACGGACCCAGAACGACGAATCGGCGGGGCGGATCCCACGGTGCCGCTGTCCCCTGCCCCACCCGCGCGAACAGCAGCACGCTCCAGCCGCTCAACACCAGGCCCACCAATGTGCAGACGATGGCCAGCCAGAACTGCGGTGTGGTTGGCGTGGCCCAGGCATGGGCCCAGCGGGTATCGCGCGTGTAGTACACGATAGCCGCAGGCGTGGCCAGCACGACCATCCCGGGAAGGGCCAGAGCCGGAAGCAGCCAGCGGCGCATGGTCGTTCCTCCGAAGATTGGAGTGATGGAATGGTGGAATAATGGACAGGGAACCAGGTTGCAGCCCATGACGGCTGTCCACGTTCGTCTGTGAAAGTCTACGCTCGTCCGTGGTTCCGAAGCCTGACACACGGACCTTCACGGACGAACACGGACCTCCACGGACGCGCTTTCCATCATTCCATCATTCCATCATTCCATCATTCCATCATTCCATCATTCCATCATTCCATCATTCCATCATTCCACTATTCCAGCTTCTTGAGCTTTTCCAGAATCGGGGTGACCGCGTTGCGGTCGGCAGTCAGTTGGGCGATGAGGGTGGGAACATCCAAGGCGGCGACATCCACACCCGCTTTCAGGCTGAGGGCAGCGGCGGTGCCGGCAGCCTGGCCGGTGGACTGGCAGGTCTGCTGGATGCGGAGGCTGCCTTCGGCGGCGCGTTCCGCCGAGATGCAGCGACCGGCCATGAGCAGGTTCTCGATCCCTTCGGCCACCAGGCAACCGTAGGGGATATCGAAGTAGTCGCCCTGCTTCATCCGCTCCGTCCGCTGCTTGTAGGTGGGATCGTCGCGGGGCACGGCGGGCGCGCCGTAGCTGTCGGCGGGCCAAAGATCGATCTCCCAGGAACTCCGGGCGATCCCCTCCGGGTGCTTGCGGAAATGCCAGGCGTCGTCGGCAGTGACCACAGCCCGGCCCCGGATGCGGCGGGTGTCGCGCACCCCGATGTGCTGGTTCGTGTCGAGCAAGTAGGCGGCCTCGAAGCCGGGCACGTAGCGCTTGATGAACTCGGCGCACTGCCAGGCCTGGGCTCGGCCCTCGCGTTCGGCGCGCGTGAAGTCCCACGGATCGAGGGTATCTACCCGCAGCACCCGGCTGGAGAAGACATTCATCTCGGTACGGTAGGGAGCCACGCTGCCATGGACCGCGTTGTTCGCAGAATACTTCAGCGCCCGCCCGTTGGTCACCACGGGGCAGTCGAACTCGCCCCGCCCTACGGCCTCGGCGAGGGCTTTCTCCGCCGCAGCCAGTTGCTCGGGCCGGTAGCCGCCTTCGGGCCAGCGCACGTTGCCCAGGCGGAAGACCTTGGTGAGGGCCTGCGACCAGGGATGCTCGCCGTCGCCTTGGTCGTAGGGCACCCCCGCCGCCGCACAGACCGCGCCGTCGCCGGTACAGTCGATCACCCGCTGGGCCAAAATCGCCCGGCGGCCCGCCTTGGTCTCGGCCACCACGCCCTTGGCCACGCCGTCCTCGACGATACACTGGCTGCACCAGGTGTGGTGCAGGATGTCCACCCCCGCCGCCGAAAGCAGATCGTCCCAGGCGAACTTCACCACCTCGGGATCGACCCCCAGGCGGAAGAGCGGGGGACCGCCGATGAGATCGTTCGCGGAGAGTCCGCCCCGTTGCTTCACCTGGGCAATCCACTCGTGCCAGATGCCCTGGAAGTCCACGCCGTTGGTGCTCAGCACATGCCCCACCAACTGGGACACCGTGGCTCCACCAAGGAAACCGTCCCGTTCCACGATCAGGGTCTTCGCCCCATGCCGCGCCGCCGCAACCGCCGCTGCGCATCCCGCCGCCCCGGCTCCGCAGACCACGACATCATAGACGGCGAGAACGGGAATCTCCCGGGCCGGTTCGCGATAGGTAGCCATGTCCTGTCCTGGGAAAGAGGTGAAATCAAGCGGTCGGCAGAAGGGCGGAACGCCGCTCTCCCGAGCGGCTGCTTTTCTGGGGGGTAGACAGAAGAGGAAACGTAGCACAATCCCCCCGGAGAAGGAAGACTCAGCCGCTCAGGAGAGCGGCGTTCCCTGGTCCATCGACCCGGCAACGACTACGGGCGAAAGCAGGCTACTTCTCGGTCAGCACCTGGAGGTGGACGAGGGAGTTCCACTCGTTGGCCGTGTTACCGAAGCCGAGAAAGCGCACGAACCGGGCTTGTTGGGGAGGGAACCGGTAGGTTTCCAGGCCGCTGTCCTTGCCCGAGCTGGTGCCCTCGAAGACACGGGTCCAGGTGGTGCCGTCCGGGCTGGTTTCCAGGGCGAACTTGGCTTGGCGCTTGTTTCCCTGGTGCCATTGGATTCCCACGCCCTGGATCGGGGCCGGTTCGAGGAGTGCCACATCGAGGCGGACGTCGTCGCCCTTGGCCGCCCAGTACTCGGTCCGTCCGGGGAGATCGGCCAGCAGGGCGTGCAGGGCGTCGGGCTCGTTGGTTTGGTTGGCTTCCACCCAGAGCAGATTCGCCGGACAGGCGAGCCGCTGGGCGGAAAACTCGACGCAACCGTCGTCCTGGTCGCGAGCCAATGTCCGCTCCGCCAGGGCGGCGAGGAGGGAATCGGCAAGGTACCAGATGCCATCCTCTTGCACGGCCGGGGTGGGCAGGTGGAAGGACTGGTCGTTCACCGTGAACTCGTCGGCTCCGGCCCGGAACACCGCTGTCCGGGCAGCGCTGGCGACCCGCAGGCTGTCTAGAGAGGCGGTGCAAGCCAAGCCCAAAGCCTGCCCAACCGGCAGGACGGGAAGCAACCGTTGTTCCCCAACCGTGCGAACCTGCGCATCCAGCAGCAACTGGCCGTCCACGAAGATCCGGCTGGCCAGGGAAGCCGAAGGCCGGGGCATGAAATCCGGGGCGGGCGTGTAGGTCGGCGCACCGGGAGTTGCCGTGGGTTGGACCGTATATCGACCGCCATCGACCACGGCGAAGAGGGTGTTCTTCCCGGTCATGACCTCGGCATTGAACACCGGGTTTCCCGCCGCGTTGCGGATGCTCCAGGAACCGGGCTGTAGTCCAGTCAGAAGGAGCTGGCGGGCCTTGCCGGCAGGGACCTCGACCGTGATGGATTCCCCAAGTAGGCCACCGGTTCTGCTCACGACCACGAC
>QKCY01000551.1 GCA_003245525.1 Victivallales bacterium
ACGGGCCAAAACGCCCGACGAACCGATCCAGATCATCCTTGCCGGCGGGGAGTACGTTCTGGCCGAACCGTTGGTCCTGACGCCCGAAGACGGCGGCACCGAGAAGGCCCCCCTGATCTGGCGGTCCGCCCCCGGCCAGCGGGCCATGGTCCGGGCCACCCGCGAGATCACCGGCTGGCAGCCCTGGCGCGACGGTATTCTGGTGGCCGATCTGAAGGCGCAAGGCCTGGCCGGGGCGCGTTTCCACCAGCTCTTCCGGAAGGGCGACGGCGAGTTCTCCACCCGCCTGCCCCTGGCCCGGCATCCGAATGTCGATCCCGGCCAACCGCTCTACGGCGGCTTCCTCTATGCCGCCGACACCGCCCAGAAGAGCCGCGAGGAGTTGATCTATCACGACGGCGATCTGCCCCTCGACCAATGGCCCGACCTGTCCCAGGCGGAGCTAGTCACCGTCTACAACCTGGGCTGGATGTTCGCCACCACGCCGATTCGGAGCTTTGATCCCCCCACCCACACCGTCCGCTTCGACCGCATTCGCGGCACCATCATCCGCCTCAACCGCTACTTTGTCCAGAACGTGCTCGGCGCGCTCGACGTACCCGGCGAGTGGTACCTGGACTACCAGACCGACAAGCTCTACCTCAAGCCCCCCGCCGAGGGGATCGGGCGGATACTGGTCCCCGTCGCCGACCGGATCGTCGAATTGCGGGGCACCATCCCCTACCCGCACGAATACCTGAACGTCAGTTGGCACCGCCCCAAGGCCGAGTGCCCGCCTCCTGCCGATGCGCCGCCTGCGACCCCGGTCCGGCACGTCTACTTCTATGGACTCGACTTCGAAGGGGCACGCCAGGATGCCCTTTGCTTCCTCGGTACCGAGAACTGCGGGGTCACTGCCTGCCGTATCGCCAACGTGGGCAACATCGGGGTGAACATCGGCGGGGTTACCACTTCCTTCCCGGAAGTCGGCAACCCGCGCGTCGAGCCCCCCACCGGCGCTCCCATTGGCGCGGGGGGCGGCGGCCAGATCCTGCTGGCCCGCGATCCCGGTTTCGAGTGCCTCGTTCTGGGCTGCGACGTCTGGAGCACGGGAGCCGAGGGCATCATGCTCATGGGCGAGCGCAACGTGGCCGAGAACAACCATGTGTACGACATCGGCCTCTTCGCCAAGGACGCCCCCTGCATCAACCTCCTGGGCGACGGCAACATCGCCCGCCGCAACACCCTCCACGACTGCCCCCGCTGCGCCATCTTCCTCAAGGGCGTGGACAACGTGGCCGAGAGCAACGACTGCCACCACACCAACATGGAAAGCACCGACATGGGGGCCATCCGCATGGTCCAGCGCAACCCCCATCTCAAGGGCAACATCATCCGCTACAACCGGATCACCGATTCGGTCGGCTACGGCTTCGCGGGCAAGCAGGGCCAGTACTACCAGTCGCCCTTCTATACGTGGGGGATCTATCTGGACGACTATACCTGCGGCACCACGGTCCACGGCAACCTCATCGCCCGTTGCGGACGCGGCGGGATCATGGTCCACGGCGGCGGCGACAACACGGTCACCAACAACGTCTGCGTGGACGCGGGCTGGTTCCAGATCGAGCTCGCCCCGATCAAGACCGATTACTACGACGTGAAAAACGTCTTTGCCGACAACCGCATCGAGCGCAACGTACTGGTCTGCCAGAAGCCGGACGCCGTCCCCTACCGCTACACCAGCCCCACCGCCGACACGGCCACCTTCCGGCAAAATCTGGTAGACTTTGGCAACCGCAAACCGTTGGTTATCACCGACCGCAACAACGCCATCGAGGGTTGGGATGCCTGGCTCGCCCTCGGCCAGGACCAGGGCAGCGTCGCCGCCCCGGCCAAAGTCGCCCTCTCGGCCACCGACGAGGTGGCCATCGCCAAGAGCTCGCCCGCCTGGAAACTGGGTTTCGAGCCCATTCCCCTGGCGACTGTCGGCTGCTACCGGCACGGCAACCGGGTATCCTGGCCCCTTGTCCCCAACCACGACCGCAAACGCGAGAAGCCGGTGATCGCGACCCTCCCCGGCGTCACGCCACCCACCGAATCCCGCCAGCCCTATCAAGTCAGCGGTCCGATCCGTCTCGACTTCGAGGGCCTTCCCGTCGGCCAGCCCCTGCCTCAGGGCGACACCCTGGCTCCGCCGCCTTCCGCCATCGTGGTCAGCCAGGACCGCGCCGCCAGCGGCAAGCAGTCCCTCCAGTTCGTGGACGCCCCCGGCCTCAAGCAGGAATGGATGCCGCGCATCTACTTCCCCTTCGCCTTCGCCACCGGCAAAGTGCAACTCGCCTTCGACCTCTACCTGCCCGCCAACTCGCCAACGTCCCTCTACGTCGATCCCCGCCAGTACAACGACCAGGGGAATGGCGAGTATCTCTCCGGCCCCATGCTCACCGTCTCCGCCGACGGCAGCCTCAAGACAGGCGGGAAGACCCTCGCCGCCCTGCCCCGCGACACCTGGTGCCACTTCGACCTCACCCTCGAACTCGGCCAGCCAACCGGTTCCAGCCAGCTCGTCCTCACCCTTGGCCACACGGCTCCCCAGACCCTCGCCGTGCCCCATGTGGCCAAGGACTTCCAGTCCCTCCAGCGAGTCGTCATCTCCAGCACCGCCACCGAGGCCAGCACCTTCTACCTCGACAACCTCACCATCGCCCCCCGCGAGTAACGAGAACTGCCATGCGTCTTTGCCGAATCTGGGTTCTGGTATCCATCCTCGCCTATTCTGCGGTTCAAGCCCAGCCTGCGGAAGCGGCGGCCCAGTTGGCGCTGGACCGGGCGGCGGCGGAACGGTTGTTGCCGTTGCTGGACCTTGCTCGACCGGAGATGGCCCCGGTCAAGGCCCTGGCCGACCAGGGGAGACAGGCCGAGGCCCTACGGGTTTGGCGGGATCTGCTGGTGGCCCGGATGCGGCGGTTGGACTACCACGAGTTCTACCAGCACGACTACTCGCTCCATCCGCGCCAGGTGGGTATCGCGGACATGCTCAGCGGGGTGGTTTCCCGCGAGGACTATCTGCGGGATGCGTCCAAGACTGGGTTTCTGGACATCTTCGGCATGGCGGGACCGCCTGACCGCCGGCAGCGGGTCAATTGGTTCGCCCGGGCCGACCAGGTGGAGGATTGGGGCAATCCCGAGATCAACGCCTGGAGTCTGGACAAGAAGCGGTCGGTGATCGGCTACGGCAGCCTCTACTTCGGGCGCAGCATGGTGGCCCGCTACTGGGAAACCGGCAATCCGGCCTACCGGGACAAGATCATGGACCTGATGGACGATTTCGTGATCAACCACTACCGCCTCTTCTGGGAAGCCTATGCGCGAGGCGAGGTGGACACCCACAACCGCGAGATCGAGCAGCTCTACTACGCGGACTGGCGACTCAACGTGAATGCCCTCGACGCCGCTGTCCGCGGGCGTAATCTGGTCGTCTTCCAGGCCGGCCTGGCCAAATGCCTGGGCAGCGACAAACCGACCGACTGGGCCAACATCCTCCATCCGGCCGACGCTCCTCTGTCCCCAGAACAAGCGGCGGTACTTCCTGCGGACCAGATGGCCGACATCGCCATATCCCTGATCGAGCACCACGCCCCGAAGGTCATCTGGTTCGTCAGCGGCCCCTCGGTCCCCAACCAGCGGCTGGCCGGGCTCAAGACCCTGTTGACCCTCGCCTACACCTATCCCAACTTCCGCCACGCGCCGGAACTGCTCGCCGCCTTCGCCACCAACATGGACAATGTCCTGGCGGACAACTACCTGCCCGACGGCGGCAATCTGGAGCAGTCTTTCAACTACAACCATGGCGAGATCGCCGAGTTGCAGGTGATCCTCGACTTCTTTGGAGGGGACCTGCCGCCCTTTGCCCAACGCCTCCAACAGCGCATCGCCGCCCGGAGGGCCATGGACGATGGTCTGCGCACACCCTTGGGCGGCCTGCCCCAGGTGGGCAACCACAGCGATTTCACCAGCACCGGCAAGGATGTCTGGTCCTCCCCGGCAGCCCTGGCCAAGTACCAAGCCTACCGTCAGGAGAAGGGAGACCTCGCCCAGCCCGTACCCCAGGACTGCCTCTCCAAGGGCTATCCCTACAGCGGCTACTACGTCCTGCGCGGGAGCTGGGACTGGACCTCGCCCTATCTCTTCTTCATGGCCGGACGGCCCCAGTCCGGCCACGCCATGCACGACGCCAACTCCATCCAGATCACCGCCTATGGCCGCAACCTCGTGGTCTGCGACGGTGCCCCCACCTACGGCTTCCGCCACACCCCCGAGACCGAATACGCGGCCGAGGCGGTGGACGAGCATTGCGGCTGGAAGGTGAACACGGTGCTGGTGGACGGCAAATGCCAGGCCCGCGACGAGACCAGCTACCGCCAGGCCCCGCAGACCCCCGTCGGCCTGCGCTGGCATACCTCCGCCCACTTCGACCTGATCGACAACCTCTGCGACCGGGGCTTCTGGGAGATGCGCGCTCCCCATGGCAAGCCCGACCACAGCGTGGCCCATCGCCGGACGGTCGTCTTCCTGCGCGACGCCGGGTTCTGGCTGTTGGAGGACCGCATGGTCCGCCAGGACGAAACCCCACACACCTACTCCCAGGTCTGGAATTTCCCGCCCAAACGGGACAGCCAGACGGACTACGCCCGGCAGCAGATCGACGGCTTCACCCCCGAGCAATTCGACCTCCAGCCGGAGGCCAAGCGCTTCTCGACCGCCGATCCCGCCGGTCCGAACCTGGAGTTCGTCCACATTACGCCGGGGCAGGTCAGCTACCGGGAGTTCTACGGGGACCGGGAGGAACTGAAGGGCTGGTTTGCACCGGGCCTCGGCAGCCTCTGCGCCGCGCCGGACGTGTATGCCGAGTGGGACAGCGCCGGTTCCGACCGGCTGGTAACGCTCCTTCTACCCACCCCCACTGGCGGTGCCAGCCCCGTGGTCAAGCTCACCCGGCTGAACGACCCCAACTGGTTCGGCTTCGATGCTGAACTCCGGGCGGGCGGCACCCTTTCCTACCGCACCGCCGCAACGCCTACGGAACTACGCATCGGTCCCGTGGTCGCCGCCGCCACCGGCCTCTTGGTCCGGCAACTGGACGGAAAAGTCAGCGGTCTGGCAACCGGGGCCGAGGCCTTAACCATCGACGGCCAGACCATGCCGCTGGCTGATTCCTACGTGGAGTTTGTCCAGCAGGAAATCACCCCCATTCCCCTCCAGCGCAGTCCCCGGATCGCCGCCCCCCCGCCCTTTCTGCCGGGAGCCCCGATTCCCCCTCTCACCATCGCCGACGAGGAGGGTTACGAGGTCCGCTACACCCTCGACGGCAGCGATCCGACGGCAACGTCTCCCCTCTACACCGCTCCGATCACCCTGACCGAGCCAGCCACGGTCAGGGCTCGCTATGTCCGGCTCGGGCAGGTGCTGCCCTTTGTCTCGACCTGCGACTACCGGCCCACGGACCGTCCGCCCCGCCCTGCCGACTACCCGCTTACCTATACGGGTACCAACGGTCTCCGCTGCGCCGAGATCAAACACGGCCCCACCCGCCTCTACGATCTCATGCTGCAACCGCCCGTGCAGACCGTCACCCGCACCACGTGGCAACTCGGCGACTATGCCAAGATGACCGATTTCGGGCTCAGGCAGACCTGTCTGGTCCGCCTTCCCCAGGCCGGGTTCTGGCAGTTCCACCTCAAACGGGGCAACGCCGCCACCGCCGGACTAGTCATCTGCAACCCCGCCATCGACCTGCCCGCCCCGCCTCTGGCCAGCGTTGGCTGGTGGGCCGAGGAACAGACCGGAGCCGCCGCCCTCGCCGCCGGGTACCACCAGCTCGAAATCCAGTACGGCTGTTTCTACAACACCCAGAACGGCCTCCAGATCGAGATTGAGGGCCCCGGCACTCCCCGCCAGCCCCTCCCCGATTCCTGGCTCTACCTGGTTCCCTGACAGCAACCGGAACCAGGGACCGCCATAGGGGTTCCTCCCTACCCCCGGATCTCGCCAACCAGGGTCACGCCTAGCAGGAGGGACCCCTCGCGAGTCTCGGCCTGGGTTGGCGCGGCACTGAAGGCGGGCTCCGTGTAGGCGATGTCGTTGGCTTCGGCCTGTTGGCGCAGACGGTTGCACAACCCCTCCTCGCAAGCGGCCAGGGCCTCGTCCAGGCTAGTCGCCCGATGACTGCCTCCCCGCCAACTGCACACGAAGGCTCCGTCGTCCGGCATCCGGATCGTCGCCGTTTCGCGGATCATCACGTCGCCCGCGATGGCACCGATGGCATTGGCCACGCCCGAGTACTCGGAGACGAGAATGTCGCAGCCGAAGACCCGACCGAGCTGGGGGAACAGGGTCGGCGCGGGGGCACCCACACCGACCAGTGGCATTTTCAGATCCGGGCGCAACGCCACCGGCAAGGAGGCGTCCGTCGCGGCAAAGTGATCGGTCAGCCAGTGGCGCAGGGCACCCGATCCCGTCGTACCCCACGGACAGTTCCCAGGCAGAGCCGCGCGCAGCACCGTGTCGACCACCATCCGCCGGAACTCCTGGTAGATGGCGGCGACCACCTCGTCCACCGAGGTCTCCAGGATGAGAGACCAGAGCTTGAGACACTCCTGGGCAGGCTTGGCATCGAACCGCTGGAAGGTCCCTTCCACGTGCAGGATGTCGGTGAGGGTGAGACCGTGGCGGACCAGCTTCCCTTCGCTTTCCAGATCGCGCCAGTTCAACTGGTCGGGCTGGGCCCGGTTAAGCCGTCGGGCGAGTATCCCAAGCGGCAGCGGGCCATCGGCCAACTGGGTGAGAATCCGGTTGTCTGCGGGCACGGCCCCCGGAGCCAACGCGACGATATCGGTACTGCCGCTAGCGCGGGCGATAGCATCGGGCAGGATCTCGACGAAGCGGTCGGGCAGATCGGGTGCCAGCTCCCCCAGTCGGCACAATGGGGCCACCCGGCGCGGTCCGAGGGTCACCCGCGGCCAACCGGCGAGATCGATCTCGCTGTCACCGCCCAGGCCGACGGTCTGCACGGCCATGGCGGCCACGCTGGTGGCGAAGTCGCCGATGCGCGCCCCCTCCTCCCGCATGATGGGCAGACCGTGCCGGAGGAGAGCCACGTCCAGGGTGGTTCCGCCCATGTCTGCCACCACGGCATCCTGGCACCCGGTGATCCGGGCAGCACCGACCACGCTGGCGGCAGGCCCCGAGAGAACCGTTTCCACCGGGGTCGCCTTGGCGGCCTCGGCCAGCATCTGGCTGCCGTCCCCCTTCACCATCATGATCTTGCAGCCGGAGAGACCGTACTCGGCCAGGGCCCGTTCCACCGATTCGATCAGAGACTCCACCAGCGGGACCAGCCGGGCGTTCATGGCCGCCGTGGTCGCCCGTTCGATGAAGTTGAGGCGGCTCGTCAGTTCGTGTCCGCACACCGCGTGAAGCCCCGAAGCCCGCAGGGCGATCTCCGCCACCTGCTGCTCGTGAACCGGATTCACCACGCTGCCGAAACCGCTGATCGCGATGGCCTCGCAGCCCGCGGCGCGGGCCTGGCGGCTGACGGCCTCGATCTCGTCGGGGCAGACCGGTTCGCCCTCGACGCCCTCCATGCTGAGCGTCCCCGCCACATGCCGGACGAAGCGGAACGGATAGTCCGCCTCGTTGACGGCGAAGGGCGACATCAGCAGCAACCCCACCGGACGCCCTTTGTGCTCGACGAAAGCGTTGGTGGCCAGGGTCGTGCTCAAGCCCACCCGGCTCACTTGGCCGAGCACCTCGCGGGGCAACTGGGCCAGGGCACCGCGGATGCCCCGCAGCAGTTCCGCATGAATGGTGGGGGATTTGGCGGAAGCCAGCACGCGACTGGTTTCGAAATCGTAGACCACGGCATCCGTGTACGTCCCGCCAGTATCGATGCCCAGGCCGATTCCACTCCGAGTCGGCCGGGGCAACTCGTGCGGTCGCCGGTAGCGCGCGAGCACTTGGTCCAGATGGGACTCCACGCCCGAGACGAAGTTCATGACCTCGTCGCCGGGAGCGCCCGCGGTACGGTGCCCGGGAGGCACCACCAGAATGCGATGATCGAGCCAGTCGCCCGTAAGGAGAGCGCGCAGCAGGCTCTCGTCGCCCGCCAGCACCTCGTGCTCCCAGGAGAGTTCCCGGGCCAGGCTGCGCGTGGCGGTCTCGCCTGGGGCGTCGTCGGCTTCCCGGGGAAACCGGATATAGGCGGCACGCTGGTAGTTGCGCTTCCAGGAATCGCGGAACCGGCAGACGAAGTCCGCGTTCTCCTCGCCATAGCGGTCCGCCAACTCCCGGTAGCTGACGCCGAACAGGGAACGATTGCGGTCCGTATGGTACTGCTCGCGGGGCGAGCGTTCGACGGTCTTCTCATACCAGCCATGGGTAAGATAGCGGGTGCCGGGACGGGCCGCGAACTCCTCGGCATAGCGGTGGTGCGAGCCCAGGCTGATCCCGATGCAGTCCTGCGTGCGCGGCAGGACCAACGGCACGTTCCGCGCCACCAGTTCGAGCGTTCCCCGACCGCAGACCCCGTAGCCGAGCACGATCCCCTTCAGCCCGGGCTGGGCGGAAAGCTCATCGATCCGTCCCTGGAGGAGCTCGCGCAACCGCGCCGGGTTCTGGTGGAGTTGGGCGGGCAGAATCTCCACCAGCAGACTGCCGGGCGGCAGTTCCTCAGCCAGGTGCCGGATATTCCACTCCAACACACCACAGGCGAGGACGGCGATGCAATCGTTGGCCATGGCAACTCCTTGGATCGGCGAATCGACCGGAAACCCGTACCATAAGGCCAATCTCGCCACCGACGAGGAACCGGGGCGAATTGCGTCATGATGCGGCGCGTGTATCGTAGCGAGGGATTGTTAGCGTACTCTGGAGACGCGACACGAACCGTTCCATACGGAGAACCCCATGGCGGCTTTCGAAGAGTCGGGCAGCAAGCTCGAATTCCGCGGGCGACTGAGCACGGTCTGCGACCGGTTGCGCGAGGCGGATATCCTAGCCTTCGCCCTTGATGAAGTAGCACCGGACATCTGCCTGCTCCTCGGTTGCGAGAACTTCCTGATCTACCAGCGCAGCAACGACGGCCGCGAGGTCACGTCCTTCTACCGGTCCGACGGGGAAATGCGCGAACTGCGCTACGATGTAAACTCCGCCAGCCTGACGGGCATGGTGGCCGCGACCAAGGAACTGCTCCGGGTGGACGACGCCACCGACGAGCACGAGATCCACTCCATCCATCTCCGCATGCAGGTGGAATCCCGGTTCACTGCCGCCGCCGGCCGCCAAGCCTACCCCCTGCTGCTCGTGCCGATCCTGCACCACGAAGACCTGCTGGGCGTCCTGGAGTTCGGCAACAAGCTCGGCGCCCTGCCCTTCAGCGACCAGGACGTCATCTTCGCCCAGAAAGTGGCCGATGCCCTGTCCATGCGCCTGCGCCAGGAGCAGGACGCGAGCAGCGGCCCCTACGAGCTACTCCTGAGCAAGGAAATCATCAGCCGCGACCAGTTGGACGAGGCCGGGAACATCGGCCTCAAACAGGGGCGGTCCATCCCCTTCATCCTCGAAGCCGAGATGGGAGTCAGCAAGGAGGACATCGGGGAATCCCTGGAGCAGTACTACCAGGTTCCCTTCATGGCCTACGACGAGCAGATCATCCTGCCCGACCGGGTGCTGGCGAACCTGAACAAGCCCTTCCTCATCCGCAACAGATGGCTCCCCATCGCGGAACGGGACGGGCGCGTCGTCATCCTCATGGACAATCCGCACGACGCGGCCCGGGTGCTCGACATCCAGCGCATCCTGCCGGGCATGGACTGCGATTACATGGTGGGCACCACCGAGGACGTGCTCCGTTTCCTCGGGGTCGAACCCGACGAGGACGTGGCCGACATCGAGGCCCCCCAGGCCGGCCTGGAGGAGCTGATCGATCGTCTGGGCGACGAGATCGAGACCATCGGCGAGGGCGACGAGGACAGCGGCGAACTCATCAACGAGAACGCCGCCACCGTCATCCAGCTCGTCAACAAACTCATCGCCGACGCTGTCGAGATGGGAGCGTCCGATATCCACGTGGAGCCCAGCAAGGGCACCAAGAACGGTATCGTCCGGATGCGCGTGGACGGTGTCTGCCGGGTCACCCTGGAAGTGCCGGCCGACTTCATCCGGTACGTGGTGGCCCGTATCAAGATCATGGCCAAGGTGGACATCTCCGAGACCCGTCTGCCCCAGGACGGCAAGATCGCCTGCCGCCTCTACGGCCAACCTCTGGAATTGCGCGTGGCCACCCTGCCCACCGTGAACGGCGAGAGCGTCATCATGCGTATCCTCGCCGCTGGCGAGGCCATGCCCTTCGACAAGCTCAACCTCTCGTCCCGCAACGCCGCTGTGATCAAGCGCATGATCGACCACCCGCACGGCATCATCATGGTGGTGGGACCCACCGGTTCGGGCAAGACCACGACGCTGCACGCCCTGCTGGCCGTGATCAACACGCCGGAGCGCAAGATCCTCACCGCCGAGGACCCGGTGGAAATCACCCAGCCCGGCCTGCAGCAGGTGCAGGTGCGGTCGAACATCGGCCTCGACTTCGCCCGCGCCCTCCGCGCCTTCCTTCGCTGCGACCCGGACGTGATTCTGATCGGTGAAATGCGCGACTACGAGACCGCCCACAGCGGTATCGAAGCCTCCCTAACCGGTCACTTGGTGTTCTCGACCCTGCACACCAACTCCGCCCCCGAAACCATCACCCGTCTGCTGGACATGGGGCTGGACCCGCTCAACTTCGCCGATGCCATCATTGGCGTCCTCGCCCAGCGCCTGGTGCGTACCCTCTGTTCCAAGTGCAAGGAGGCCTACACGCCGGACGGGCGCGAGATCGAGCAGCTCATCACCGCCTATGGCCCGGAGTACTTCCCCGAACTCGGGATCAACGAGGCCGACCTTATGCTCTACCGTCCGAAGGGCTGTCCCAACTGCGGCGGCACCGGCTACCGGGGCCGTACCGGCATCCACGAGGCCCTGGAGGCAACGGCAGGAATCAAGGAAATGGTGGTGAGCAAGGACAGCGCCGCGAACATCAAAGGCATGGCCATGGAGCAGGGCATGCGGACCCTGCTACAGGATGGCATCACCAAGGTGTTCAAGGGCGAGACCGACTTCCGCCAAGTCCGGGCGGTGGCCGGCGTCTGATACCAGGATTCTGGTCATCTGTGGAGCATCCTGGGCTGCCGTCTGCCCTCGCTGGCCTGGCCGTCGGGCAGGTTACCGCGAGCCCTGGCCAACCCGTCCGTACAGCGACTCGCCGGACGCCGTGAGGTTCGCGGTCCACATCTCCAGCAGAACGGCCAGGTCCGCCGCCGGATCATAGCCTGGCTCGTTCTTTGGTTCGAGCACGTCCAGTTCCTCGAACTCGAAGGCGGCGGGCCCCAGCTCGTTCCAGTCGCGTTGCAGTTCCGCATCCCGGTGCGAGCCATTCTTCAACTCGAATTGATGCCGGTTCAGGATGCCAGGCAGGTTGGCGCTCGCCCCCACCAATGACCTCCCCTGTACCGTGTTGCGGATCCGGTACACGCCCGCAGGCCGAGCGGTTTCCTTGTACTCGCGCGTGCGGGCTTTCCGGTCAATCTCGCCCATATCCTGTCACCCCTATCGTTTTGCCCTGCCGGACAGCCAGTTGTCCATGCCGCCGTCCGCCAGGGCCAACGACCGCTCGGGGCAGACCTATTTCTTGAACAGATTCTTGACGCCGTCGCCCAAGCTCTTCACGGCATCGCCAGCCGTACTGCCAGCATCCCCCAGGCCCTTTACGCCGCCGATGACTGCGGTGGCGGCGTCCTTGCCAACCGTAATCACACTGCCCAGCACCTCCGCCAGAACCTCGGAGACGACCTCGTAGCTGGTCTTGTCGCCATCGGCACCGATCCCGGTCTGGTGGACGGTCGGCAGCGACACCGGCACCCCCGTGCCCACGCCCTTCAGGCTGGCCGCGACAGTGACCTTGCCGTCCTCGATCAGCAGATCGTTGATCTGGAGCTTCTTGGCATTCGCGACTTCCGCGGGCTTCTCCTCCTTGCTGTCGCTGGCGAACATCGCGGCAAACTCCTCGACGTTCTTCTGGATGCGCCCCACGTTGCTGCCGCCGGTGGATACCTCGTAGCGAATCTCCGGCGCCGCCACATAGACCTCTTCGATAACGATCCGGTCGCTGAACAGGCTCTTGGGCACGAGCTTGATCCGGACCTCACCCAGGCTGAAGGCATTCTCTTCGCTGAATCCCTCGGGGTTCTTGACCGCCACGTTGCGCAGCGTCACCTGGCCCCTGAGGGCAGAGACATCGATGCTGCCCACGGTCACGTCGCATTGGGTCACCTTCGGCCCGACCGTCTCGACCCCAGCCTTCACGATCTTGCCGATCGACAGGTAGAGCACCACGGCCCCGACAACACCCAGGACCACCAGAAACACAAGAGCAGAGAGCAGCTTTTTCACCAGAGACCTCCGGTCGTTGGACAGCTAGATACAGATTTGCGGGAATCGTACTTCGTACCTCGTAGGGCAGGAACTTACCGTACCGATTGACCGCTGGCAATCGCGGGCGTTCCCATTGGCTGCCGCCTCTTTCCTGCTCGCGACCTCTTGCGTCCGCCCCGCTGGCAGGCTTTGTTACCGCACCATTCGCGCCTTGCCTTCCCTGCTTCTGGAGAACTCGTCATGAAGAGACTGATCGCGATCCTCGCCGCCCTGTCAAGCTTTGCCTCCCTGCTGGCGGCCCCGCCAGCGACGATCTACGTATCCCCCAGCGGCAATGACGCCTGGTCCGGTTCGCAACCTGAGCCGCGCGCTGAGGATGGACCGGTGGCCAGCCTGGCCCGGGCCCAGCAACTGGTACGCGAACGGCAACTCGCCGAGCCGGGGCCGGTGACGGTGTTCCTGCGAGCCGGGGTCTACCGAATCACCGAGCCGCTTTCCTTCGGTCCGGCCGACTCGGGCACGCCCGAGGCGCCCGTAACCTGGTCCGCCTATCCCGGCGAGCAGCCCGTCATCAGCGGCGGCCGCGAACTGACCGGCTGGCAAGAGACCGAGGACGGCCTGTGGGCGCTGGAGATTCCCGAGGTGAAGGCGGGCGACTGGTTCTTCTGGCAGCTCTTCCTGGACGGGCAGCGCATGCGTCGTTGCCGCGAACCCGACGAGGGCTACTTCCGCAGCGCCGGTCCCCTGATTCCCCGGCCCGCCCGGGGCAGCAAGGAATGGAGCAGCCAGGAGTGCCGTATCGGCTTCTTCTATAACGAGGGCGACCTCCAGTCCTGGGACGATGTGGCCAGCGGGTCCGCCGTGGTTTTCCACTCCTGGACCGCCAGCGTCCACTGGCTGGCCGGCATCGACGACGCCAAGCACGAGATCCGTTTCACCAAGGGTAGCAGTTGGCCCATGGGCTACTGGGAGAAGGACCAGCGCTACTACATCGAGAACGTCCGCGCCGCTCTGGACGAGCCCGGCGAGTGGTACCTGAACCGCACCACGGGCCTCTGCCTCTACCAGCCTGCCCCCGGCCAGAAACTGGCCGATTTCCGCCCCGTTGCTCCCGTCGCCAAGCAACTGCTGCGGGTGGTGGGAGATCTCGACGCCGGGGTTCCTGCTGGCAACCTCGTCTTCCGGGGCATCGCCTTCCGGCACGGGGCCTTCGACCTGCCTCTCGACCGTTGCCACGACGGCCAGGCAGGCATCGACCTGACCGGCGCGGTCTACACCAAGGACGCCATCAACGTCCGCTTCGAGAACGTCGAAATCGCCAACGTGGGCACCTACGCCCTGTGGTTCGCCCAGGGCACCCGCGACAGCGCCATCCTGGCCAGCGAACTGCGCGATCTGGGCGCGGGTGGCGTCAAGATCGGCGAGACCGGCAGCGAACGGAATCCCGCTACGGCCTGCCGCAACAACCTGGTGGAGAACTGCTTTATCCATGACGGCGGCTATCTGAGCAAGGCCGGCATCGGGGTCTGGATCGGCCGTTCCAGCTACCACACCGCCCGCCGCAACGAGATCTGCGACTTCGATTACAGCGGCGTGTCCGCCGGCTGGAGCTGGGGCTACGCGCCCTCCTCCGCCAACCACAACATCATCGAGTACAACCACATCCACCACATCGGCAACGGCGTTCTCTCCGACATGGGCGCAATCTACTGCCTTGGCCAATCCCCCGGCACCGTCCTGCGGGGCAACGTGATGCACGACATCTCCTCCTACAGCTACGGCGGCTGGGGCCTCTACACCGACGAGGGCAGCACCGACATCCTGATGGAGCAGAACATCGCCTACAACACCAAGAGCGGCGGTTTCCACCAACACTACGGTCGGGAGAACATCCTGCGCCACAACATCTTCGCCTTCGCCCAGGAAGGCCAGATCATCCGTTCCCGCCAGGAGGACCACCTCTCCTTCACCTTCGAGCGCAACATCGTCATCTTCGACAACGGCCTGCCCCTCGGCAAGAACTACAGCAACGGCAACTACCGGTTCGACTACAACCTCTACTGGGACGTCACCGGCGAGCCCTTCCTCTTCGCGGGCTACGACCTTCCGGACTGGCAGGAGGAAGGCAACGACCAGCATTCCCGGATTGCCGATCCCCTCTTCCGCGACGCCCGCAACGGCGACTTCCGCCTGCGCGACGGTTCCCCCGCCTACGAGCTCGGCATCCGCCCGCTCCAAGACCTCTCCAAGGTCGGCCTCTACGGCTCGCCAGCCTGGACCGACAAGCCCCGCCACGTGGTGCATCGCACGATTGATCCCAGCCTCAAGCCGCCTGCCGAAGCCAAGGCGACCCGCCTCAACCCGCGCCTCATCGCCGAGGACTGCGAAGCCCTGAAGATCGGCGACAAAACCTCCGTTCTGAATACGTCCGGCGAGGAGAACGGAGCAAGCATCCGCGTCGCCGCCAATCCGCAGGGCGAAGGCCAGGTGCTCAAGTTCCAGGACGCGGACGGCCTCAAGTTCGAATGGCAGCCCCACCTCGCCACCAACCTGAGCTGGAACAAGGGAGCAGTCAAGGCTTCCCTCGATGTTCTGCTCGAACCCGGTGCCGAGTTTTGGCACGAATGGCGGGACCGCTCCACCCCCTATCAGGTAGGTCCCTGCATCCGTTTCAAGGACGGGGCCTTCATCGTTGGCCAGGAGAAGGTCTGCGATGTCCCCACTGGCAAGTGGCTGCACTTGGAACTGACCAGCCCTCTTGGGGACGGTACCGCCAAGGGCACCTTCGACGTCTCCCTGACGACCGACGGCGGGCAGACCCAACTCTTCGCTGGCACTGGCAAACTCGGCTCGGCCAAATGGCGCACCCTCGACTGCCTGGTCTGGGTCAGCAACGCCACCACCAAGTCCGTGTTCTACCTCGACAACCTCAAGTACGAGCGGGTCAAGGCCACCGAATAGAACCCCGGAACGAAGGGGGTGGCAGCCTACTGGAGTTGGACGGTGACGGGGGTGCCTTCTCGGGCCAGCTTGGTGGTCACGGTGACGGTCTTGCCGCCACTCTCCACCGTGACCGCGTACTCGCCGAGGTAGCCGCGCACCGTGCAGGTAC
>QKCY01000238.1 GCA_003245525.1 Victivallales bacterium
GCTCTGCCCGTTCGGCATTCGGTTCGCAGTCCACCCTTCAGGGCGCCTTTGGGGACCCCAATGCCCAGGCTGGAGCCTGGACTACGAGCCGGGTTCCGCCGGGGGCTCGGCTTGTGGCATGGGGAGGAGGGAGACGCCGGGGCAATCGGGACAGTCGGTCCGGGTACTCCGGAGTTGCCCGTGGCAGCGAGGGCAGTAGACGGTGCCATGACCGTCCCAGGCGGGGGGAGCGAGGAGGTCGTCGGGAACCAGGCCGCATTCCTGGCGGAGGAACTCCTCGGCGACGGCGCGTTCCGTTGCCGCGTGCCAGGCCACGATGGCAGCCGCCTGGGGATCGTCCAGTTGGTAGGGCAGGGGACAGGCCATGTCCCGGAGCACGGTCCCGGCAAGGGATTGGGCCTCCTCCTTGTCCAACACCAACTGCGCGGCGACAAGGGGATGGAAGGCGGTTAGCGCGCCAAGCACCACGTGGTCGTGGGCACGGATGGCCGCTGGCGGACAGAGAACCATCTTGAACACGTGCCCGAGACGCTGGGAGGTGGCATCGGGATAGAGTTGGCGGTGCGCGAGAAAGAAGACCGTCGAGATCAGGATGGCGCTCAGCAACATGGCGATGGCGGTGGGAATGATGTGCCGTTCGAGGCCGGTCCGCCAGACCACCGCCGGAATGAAGATGTAGAGGTAGAACAGGAACATGAGCCCGCAGAGCCGGACACTGCCCGACAGCCGGTTGGCGAGTTCCAGTCTGGCCTTCGCATCCTTGAGCGAGAAGCGCGCCTCGACGAACTCCCGCAACACCCGTTCCCGTTTCTTGCCCGAGGCCTTCTTGGCGCGCCCGATCAGTTCGGCCAACGCCCAGGCCTGGCTGGCGGACTCGCACTTGGCGAAGTGTTTGCCGTTCAGGAGCAGCTCCTTGCCGTCGGTGCCCACCTCCTGGATCTGGCCATAGGCCAGGACCGTCTTGGTGGGGGCCGAGCGCCGGGATTCGCCCAACGCCTGGGCCCGGAAGCTGCACACGCCCTCGCCGGACAGCGAAACCGGCAACCAGTAGGTGGCCAGAACCGTGCCCAGCGGCGGCAAGGGGTTGGTCAGCGCCAGGCTGCCTTCCGTATTCCCGAGATGGGGCCCGGCGAAGGCAACCCGCCAGCGCCAGCACCAAGGCGCGGCAAAGAGCACCGTCCGGGTTCCCACCCACAGGATGCAGTCGACGAAATACAGCAGGACCAGAACCAGATAGAGCGTCTGACCGTCCGTCATGGTGGCCTAATACCGCGAGGAACTCTGCTTCCTACCGCCGAACAGCTTGCGGAAGACGCTGCCGATCGCGGCGAAGAAAACCAGGATGCCCTTCCACAGCCACTTGAACAGCCCCGCCTTGAAGGCGACGGCCGTGGCCCCGCCGACAACCAGGGCCGCCAGACCGTACTGGGCCACCCGGTCGCCCGGCTTGTACTCGGCGTACCGTTCGCCCTTCTTGAAACTGAACTGTTGCATCAGATTGCGGTAGGGAACGAGGGACTGGGAAATGGTCGCCGGCCCATCGACCAAGGTGACGCTCATCACGCCGCTGCGGCCCAGCAACCGGGTGTTGTAGTTGATGATCCGCTCGCCTTCGGATTCGCCGACGATGCTCCATTCCAGGTTGTTGGTCTGGGAATTATAGGTGGGCTGCTGCCCCCAGCCAATGATCTTCATCGTCGGCCAGCCGCGCTTGATGCGCTCCTTGTTGCTCTCCTCGGTGCCCTTGCTGATGGACTTGAGCATCGCTTTGGGGTCCAGCGAGTCCTTGTCGTCGTCCTTCACGTAGCCGATGTCGTCGTACTCGAAGAGGGCGAACCAATCCGCCCCGATGGGCTGGATCACCCCCAACTCCGTGCCGTTGGCCGGATTGCCGGTCGCATCCAGGAAGCTCTTGGTCGCCTCTTGGTCCGCGAACAGGAATCCCTTCGGGACACGCACACCCGCAATGTTGCCCAGGACGCCGACACACGGTCCGCGCTGCCACTTCACTCCCGGAACCGGCGCCCATTGCTGCCCCTGTCCCTGTGCCTCCGCCAGACCGGCCAACACGACCGCCGCCACCGTTACTGCCCCAAGGAACCGTCTCATGGTCTCACCCTCTGCTGTATGCATCTCTCGCGCCCCCTATCCGCACACGGCAGAACGGGACACACAACTACCTACCGAATAATGGTAGCCAGAAAGCCGGGACCGTCAAGCAACGATAGGTCAAGATAAAGTAAAAAGCCCCGTTCCCAGCACCGTCCGCCAAGGGGAGCCGGCAAGTTCACGCAATGGACCCGAGTCCACTTCGAAAAGGGCGGAGCCGCAGGTCCGCCTAGTCCATGCAACCAGGGATCTGGGCGTTGGCCAGGGTGATTCCGGGTGAGGAGACTACGAATGGAGACAGGACGCGCCGGCAAACCGCTTGACGGAACGCGGGAGACGCTATACTGATTGCCGCAAGGAGCAGCCTACCCGGGAATGGCAGGAGCCTTGTCCTGGACACCCGGTTGGGCGCTGTGCGCTGAACTGACAGACTCCGGAACCAGCCGCCAAAGCAGTAAGCGGAGACAACCCATGGAACTCCTGGCAGGACACGGACGGCGTTGCATCACCCCGCCTCTCGGGATCGGGATGGTCGGCTATGGCGCGCGCACGGACGGTGCCGAGGCCGTGCACGACGATCTCTTCGTCAACGCGGTTGCCTTGGGTGGCGACGGCGGTCCGGTCGTCATGGTGGCGTTTGATCTGTGCCTCCTGACCCATGAGCTCGCAGCCCTCTTCAAGGAAGCGATCGGCACGGCAACAGGGCTGGCAGCAGACCGCGTTTTCCTCAACACGTCCCACACCCACGCTGGCCCCACGCTCGGGGCATGGGGGACGGCCACCGAGCAGGTCCTGGCCTACCGGGCACGGACGATCACCGACACCGTCGCGGCAGTGCAGGCAGCGTTGGGGGACCTCAGTCCGGCGCGTCTCCGGGTCGGGTCGGCTGCCCTCGACATCGGCTGCAACCGGCGGGAGAAGCTGGCAGACGGGACGATTGCGCTGGGGCACAACCCGGCTGGGCCGACCGTCAAGCGCGTGACGACATGGACCCTCGCGCGCGAAGGCGCGCCGGATATCGTGCTCTTCAGCGCCCCGATGCACGGCACGACCATGGGCGGCAAGAACCTGACCCTCTCGGCCGAGTGGATGGGGATGGCTGTTCAGTACATCGAGGCCGAGCACGCCAGTACGCGCGCGATCTTCCTCCAAGGCTGTGGCGCGGACCAGGATCCCTACTACTCGCGCGAAGACGGGCGGCGCGGATCATTGCCGGAAGTGGAGCAGCATGGCCACACCGCAGCGGCGGCCGTCCGCGCCGCCATGGCGGGCGCGCACCCGGTCCCAGCCGTCCCCCTCCGGATCGTTTCCCGGGCCATCGCCCTGCCGCCGAAGGAGGCGGGTGGCGAGGGCAAGACCCTCCTGCTGCACGGCCTGCGGCTGGGAGACGCCGCGATTCTCGCCCTGAGCGCCGAGACCTTCGTCGAGTACGCCATTCACGGCGGGAAGATCAGTCCGGCGGCGGAGACGCTCGTCCTAGGCTATACCGACGGCAACATCGGCTACCTCTGTACGGCGGATGCCTACCCCGATGGTGGATACGAGATCAAGACCACCCAGGTTGCCCCGGAGTCGGAGGCTATCGTCAAGGACGCCATGAGGGACCTCCTCACGGAGATGACGGGCTAACGTCTTCGCTCGTGGTCCGCCCGTCAACCCGGACATGGCCTCGCTGGCGGTTTGACGGATTCGCGACGGCATGGTATAGGTCGAATTCTGTCGAAACAGGACCTATACACATACTGTGGAGGGAAGCGCGATGAGAGAGAAGAGGCCTTGGGCAGTATCGGTCCTGGCTGGAGCGATCCTGGTGACTGTCGTTGCTTTCCAGAACGACGAGGCGCAAGAGAGGGACACAGCCTTCGCCTATGACAAGCAGGCCGAGAAGTGGACCGTCTCGGGCACCTATCGCTTTACCCGCCTGAGCGTCAGGGTGTTTGGCCACACATTCCCAGCACTCGAACGCACCGGGGAGTTCTGTATCCAGATCCCGGACGGCGACAGGGAGGGTGCATCCAGCGAACAGTATGGACCTGAGGCCCGCGTGGCAGCCCAACGGAGCGCGGGCAAATGGCGACTACACTTGGTGCCACTCTTTACCGCCTTCGCCGTATGTGCCC
>QKCY01000213.1 GCA_003245525.1 Victivallales bacterium
CCGGAACATCGTCAGCCAGAGCGGTGACGAGGACGACAAGCTGACGGTCGGCGAATGGCTGTTCGGCATCCTCTGCGGCCTTATCGCCTGCATCGTGGGCATCGTGTGGCTGGTCCAAGGCAAGAAGAAGGGCTGGAAGCTGATTCTCGTCGCGATTCTCTCCCAGATCATCCTCCGGGCGATTCTCGCGGCGGTCATGGCCGCGCAGTAGCGGGTCGGCAAACAGAGGCGGTTCCCATGCGAGTACCCGAATTCAAGGTAGCCACGGCCGATCTGGCCGGGAAGTTCTGCGCGGTCTGCCAGACGGATATCCTGGCGGGCGAAGAGGTCGTGTGCTGTCCCAGTTGCTCGCTTCCCTACCATGCCGAGTGCTGGCGGGACAATGGCGGGTGCGCGCAGTACGGCTGTCCCAGCGCCCCCCAGACCACGAAGCCGGAACCGGCGGTGCAGGATGCGTCCAGCGTAGGCTGGAATGTGGACAAGGTCTGTCCCGCCTGCGGCGAGCAGATCAAGGGCAAGGCGGTGAAGTGCCGGTTCTGTGGTGCCACCTTCAACAGCCGCGAGGCCATGACGGCAGGCGCCTACGCCGAACGGGAGTACGAAGGGAAGGAAGCGACCAAGGTCCGCAACCAGATGATTCTGCTGTTTCTCCTGGCCGCCACCGGGGCACTCTCGCCGATCATGGCAATCGTCATTGGCAAACTCGTCTTTTCCGGTTCCTGTTTTGGCATTCAGTACAAGCGGTTGCCGCCAGCCTTCCGTATGTTGGCGGTATGTGCCTTCGGCATCTCTTGCCTGCTCTCGTTCTTCGCCTTGCTTATTCTGGTGCTCGACAGCTAAAGGCACCGAATGCTTTCCAGGGAATACAACGCATCATGGGTGTGACAGACTGCTCGTCGCCGGTTCCGGCGAACCAATTCCATGCAGGGGCCACATGCCCCGCCTGCCAGGAGACGGTCGAGGTCGGCCAGTCGGTTGTGGTCTGCCGGAAGTGTGCGGCACTCCACCACGAGACCTGCTGGCACCACGCCAGCGGCTGTTCCGCCTATGCGTGCAGTGCCACGGCCCACCGCGACCCGGGCCAACTGAACCCGGAACTGGTGATTACGGCCGCCGAGGCCGAGAGCGCCACGCCGCCGCCAGCCCGACAGAAGCCCTGGATTGCCCAGCCCATCGAGCATCACCTGCCCCCGAAGCCCGAACGGCGCAGCCGCCTGGGGATTCTGGCCGCCGTCTGCGTGGTCGCCTCCTGCCTGCTGTTGCTGGGCGGCGTGGCGGGGCATCACTTCGCCCCGTTGTTGGGGGGAGTGGTTGCGGGAATGGTGGCACTCATCACCGGCGTCCTCTCCCTGGTCGCCATCGCCAATGGGACGCGGGTCTATGGCAAAGGCATGGCGATTGGCAGTATCCTCGTCGCGTCCGGGGTGCTGATCATGACCATTCTGAGCATTGGCGGGGTGGGCGACCAGACCCGCGGCGAGCGCCGGGTGCGGCTTACCGCCAACCGCAGCATGCCATCCGAGGAGGCGCTGGACCTGATGCCGGGTTCCAGAGCCCGCGCGATGCGCGCCAACACGGTGATCACCTGTTCCTCCGGCTTGCTCGGGGAGTTCGGCGTCGGCTCGGGAATCATCGTCCGGCTGTCCGGGAAGACGGTCTACATCCTGACCAACCGGCACGTGGTCGAGATGGGCGGCAAGAAGGGACGCCTGAGCGTGCTGTTCCACGACGGCGAGGAGAGCGATGCCGAGGTGGAGTGGCTGGCGCCCGGGACCGTCGATCTCGCGATCGTGAAGTGCCAGGCGCTGACCCTGTCCGACAATGCGGTCGTCCGGCTCGCGACGGCTCCCCCCGAACAGGGGGAGCATGTCTTTGCCGTCGGTAACCCCATGGCCCTCTACTGGAGCTACACCGAAGGGGTCGTCTCCGCCATCCGCGAACAGGATTACGGGGACCATGCGGTGACCATCTACCAGACGCAGACCCCGATCAACCAGGGGAACAGCGGCGGCGGCCTCTACACCATGGACGGCGAGCTGGTCGGCATCAATACCTGGACCCAGGACAAGGCCCATGCGGAGGGACTCAGTTTCGCCATCTCCACCCAGTCGCTCCTGGAACTGCTGGAGAGCGACCACAAGACCGATCTGCTGGCCGATCCCGCCCCGGCGGACGCCGCTGGAACCGAGCCCAAAGGTACCGAACTATGAGTGTGAGACTGCGCCGGCTCCAGGCCGACTACGAACGCATCAAGGCCGCTTTCACCGGCGATGCGTGCATCCGGCTCTTGGACACCATCGGCAACCCGCCCGAGAAGTACCAGTTCGAGTTCCTCGTCCCCAGCCTCCAGATGGATGCGGCCACCAAGGTGGTTCGCCGCCACAACCACTTCGTCGCGGAGATTAGCCTTACCAACGCCTATCCCCGGATGAGTCCCCAGTGCCGGATGCTCACCCCCGTCTTCCACCCGAACATCGCCCCCCATGCCATCTGCATCGGCGACCACTGGGCTGCTGGCGAATCCCTCCCCAACCTGATCGTGCGCATCGCCGAGATGCTGGTGTTCCAGTCCTACAACGTCAAGAGCCCCCTGAACGGCGAGGCCGCGAAGTGGGTGGAGTTGAACCAGCGTTCCCTGCCCCTTGACGATGCCGACTTCAGCAGCCTGGTCGAGGCGGGCGGCATCCTGGGGCACAACTCCGACGGCAGTCTCCGGGCCGCCGGTACGGCGTGCGCGAACTGCGGTTCCGCCAACGGCATCGAACTGCGTTCCTGTGTGAACGGACACGTGGTCTGTGGGGACTGCTCGATGCCCTGTCCCTCCTGCGGCGATCTGGTCTGCCTGCAGTGCAAGCTGTACCGGTGCGAGGAATGCGGGGCCAGTGTCTGCGGCAAGTGCGTGCGGAAGTGTCCCGGCTGCGGCAAGACCGTCTGCCGTACCCATGCCGGAACCTGCCACGTGTGCGGACTCGATTTCTGCACCGACTGCCTGATTTCCTGCGATGCCTGCGGTCGGCCCACCTGCGCCAAACACGTGGTGCGGGCCGAGATCAACGATGTCCCCGGCTATGCCTGCCATACCTGTGTGGCGGAGGCAACGGCGGCGGAGGAAGAGGCCGAAGCGTCGCCAGGCGATGGATCGGAGCCATGAGACGGCGATGGCTGGCGGAACGCGCCGGGCGGGCGGTCCGCAGAGTCGTCGCGTGGTTCTACATCTCGGAGGCCGATGTCCGCCATCCGTCCACCCATTGGACCTATCTGGGCATCTGCCTTGTGTTCGTGCTTCTGCCCGCGTTCCTCTCCTCGCCCGATCCCGATCACGTGGCCTGCGGCGGCCTGTCCCTGCCCGGTACCTGTCTGAGCCGGGAACTCTTTCATACCGCCTGTCCGGGATGCGGCCTGACCCGGTCCTTCGTCGCCCTGACCCACGGTCGTTTCCGGGAATCCCTCTCCCTCCATCGCCTCGGCATTGCCCTCTACCTCTTCTTCCTCTGGCAGATCGCCTACCGGCTCTACTGCCTTCGCCGCCGCTGCCAGGACATTCCCCGCCCTCTGCTTGGGCTACAATCCGCTTTTGGCTTCGGCATGATCGCCGCTCTGTTTGTGAACTGGCTGATCGGTCTCTGGGTGGGCGGAAACTAGCGGAATCTTGGCGGTTTCCCGGCATCGGGTAACGATCTGGAACCTTGGGAGAGATTGGGATGAAACGTCTCGTTCTGGCCTTCGTAGCCGTGGCGCTGTTGGTGGGATGCCGGGAGAAGACTGAAGCGGAGAGGCTGGCCAAATGGACGGAGGGCTTGCACTGCCGAACCTACCGGTCGCTCTCGGAGAAGGCCGCCGCGAAGATCGTCGACCAGCACCACCAACGGCATCCCGACGAACCGCAACTGGATGTGTCGACGACGCATGCGGTGGTGGGCCTGTTGTGGGTCATGCGGCGGAAATACCGCTATGCCTACGCCGAGGCCGACCTGATTGCGGCGGGAGACAACACGGACATGGCCAATATGTCCCTGGCCCTCAAGACCGTGGCATTGTACGGCATGAAGCTGCCGCAACTCTCGGCCGCGCGGTATAGCGAACTGAAGACCGCTTTGGCCGCTGCGGAAGGCACGACTCCGGAAGAGGTGGAGACCGACCACAAGCTGCTGCTGATCGGGCTGATCCTAGTCAGTGTCCATCACGGCGATCCCGAGCTTGCCCAACTCGGTGCCGATGCATTGGGCGCCACCGCGCAGGTCGACTACCTGCGGCCTCTCGTCGCCAGCATTGTCGAGGCAAAGGAAGGCAATCTCGCGGAAGCCGCCAAGAACCTGGAAGAACTGCGCCAGAGCGAGCAGCTCAGGGAGCACGCACTCGCCGTGATTCGCGAAGTCGCGGACATGGCACAGCAGGCCAAAAGCGGCGAGGAGTTCCTGGCGGCTGTCCGCGAGCGCCTGCCCATGGCCCTGGCAGAGCGGCTGCTCGATGACCTGTTCACCGACGAAGAGAAAGCCGCTATGCTGGCGGAAATCCGCCGCATACCCGAGATGATCCTGCCGAAGGGAGACAACCCGGAAGCCGGGGAGGAGTCCCCGGGGGCAACCGACGACCTACCCCTGGAACCCGCCGCAGAGGAACTGTAGGCGCGCCCGTGGTGCCTTGGGGGAGGGGTGCCTGTGCGCTACGGGCGTGCTACTTGCCTTGGGAAAGGAGGAAGGCGACATCCTCTTCGGTGAGTTCGCCGAGGCGGCCGGGGGCACCTGCGATGAGGCGGCGGAAGAGGTCGCGCTTGCTTTCCTGGAGGGCGAGGATCTTCTCCTCGATGGTGTGGCGCGTGACCAGCTTGATGGCGGTGACGTTGCGGGTCTGGCCGATGCGGTGGGTGCGGTCGGTGGCCTGGTCCTCGACCATGGGATTCCACCACTGGTCGTAGTGGATGACCGTGTCGGCTCCGGTGAGGTTGAGGCCGGTGCCGCCCGCCTTGAGGCTGAGGAGGAAGATCGGGATGGAGGAATCGGCGTTGAAGCGGTCCACGCGAGCCTGGCGGTCCTTGGTGCTGCCGTCGAGGTATTCGTAGCGGATGCCGTTCTCGTTGAGCCAGGGGGGCAGGAGCTTGAGCACGCTGGTGAACTGGCTGAAGAGGAGGATGCGGCGGCCGCTGTCGATGGCTTCGAGGATCACCTCGCGGGCGAGGTCCATCTTGACCGAAGGGATGGGCTGCTTGAAGCCCTCGCGGAAGTCCTTGGGCAGGAGGTCCGGGTGGCAGCAGATCTGGCGCAGGCGCATGAGGATGGAGAGCAGTTCGAAGCGGTGCTTGCGCCAGCCCTCGCCGTGGGCCTGGTGGAGCATTTGCCGCCCTGCGGCCAGGACGGTGGTGTAGAGGTGGCGCTGTTCGGGACCCAGTTCGCAGAAGACGACCTGTTCCATCTTCGGCGGCAGTTCGTCGCAGACCTCCTCCTTGGTGCGGCGGAGGATGAAGGGGTGAACATGGGCGGCCAGTTCGCGGAGAGGCGCCTCGCGGTCGTCCCCGGCGGCGGGAGTCTCGTAGTCCTGGCGGAACTCCCGCTGGGAGCCGAGGTAGCCGGGCAGGAGGAAGTCGAAGATGGACCAGATCTCGGACAGGCTGTTCTCGATCGGCGTGCCCGTTAGCACCAGCCGGTGGTCGCCGTGCAGTTCCTTGCAGGCGGTCGCGTTGGCGGTGCGGGGGTTCTTGATGTGCTGGGCCTCGTCGAGGATGACATAGTCGAACTGGTGGGTCTCGTATTCGACGATATCGCGCCGGAGCAGGGCGTAGGACGTGATGATGAGATCGTGCTCGCCCACGACGGCCAGCAGATCCCGGCGGTCGGCCCCGCGCACGGCCAAGGTCCGGAGCTCGGGCACGAAACGCTGGGCTTCCACCAGCCAGTTCTCCACCAGGCTGGTGGGGCAGACCACGATGGAGGGCTTGCTCATCTGGGCCGACTGGCGGTGGGCGGCGACGGCGGCCAGGGCCTGGACCGTTTTGCCCAGCCCCATTTCGTCGGCCAGCACCCCGTGGAATCCGCACTCCTCCAGCAGGCGCAGCCAGCGGACACCATCCTGCTGGTAGCCGCGGAGGATGCCGGAGAGGTTGGGCGACAGCGGCGGCAGCTTGACTTCGTTCGGATGGAGCAGGCGTTCGCGCAGCTCGTGCCAGGCACCGGCGAAACCGGCGAGGTAGGGATCCACCAGTTCGGCCAGGGCGACGGCGTTGAACCGCTCGAACTTCAGTCGGTTCCCCTCCCGTTCGGCAGCCCGGCGGAGGAGGAGGTGGAGAATGCGCATGACATCGGCGGGCAGCCGGACCACGCAGCCGTCGTCGAGGGTGAGGAACTCCTCGCCCCGCGCCAGCGCCTGGGTGAGCTGGTCCCAGGATATGGAGGCGCCGTCGACCGTGCCCAGTTCGCAGACGGTCTCGAACCAGGAGTCGGTTTCGTGCCCGCTGCTTACCGTGAGGCTGAGTTCGCCCGAGCGCTGGGCCCGGCGGGTGAACTCGGGGGTCCAGAACACCTGCCAGTTGTCCACCAGGCTGTCCAAATCCTGTTGCAGGAAGTACCAGATGGGGCCAGGCCTGGACAGCCGGTAGCGGCTGGGCGAGCTGGGAATGCTGGCAAAGCCCAGCCGCCGGAGTTCCTCGGTGGCGGACTGCTCGGCGGTCTCGTCGCGGCGCACAAACCCGGACCCGGCCCAGACCATGGGCTCGCCTTGGACGGCCACCCGGCGACCGGCATAGGAGAATTCGAGGGTGGCCACGATGCTGTTGCCGGGCCAGTCCAGGGTGAGGACCGGACGGCATTCGCCAGGACGGCAAGCCAGGTCCTGCACCTCGGCGGCGGGGCGCAACTCGACGGGCAGACGGCCGCCCTGGATCAGTTGCCCCAGCCGCTCGCTCTGGCCGAGATCCACCGGGATCGGCGTGCCGCGCAGGAAGAGCAGCAGCCAGGGCAGGGGCAGGGCCCCGGGCAGCCACCAGAATTCGTTCTCGTAGCCGATCCAGTAGCCGCCCCGACCGGCGATGAAGATGCCCTTCGCAGGCGGGATCGCGCCGCGGCCAGGCAGTTCCAGGCAGGGGTGAAGTTCCCGTCCGTTCTTGTGGTCGGTCATGGCCAGGACCACCCGGAGAGTTTCCAGATGGATCGTGGCGGGACCGTCGGCGGTGTGGATCGAGCAGCCACCGCTTTGCAGGTGGAACAGGTCGGAGAGCTCGTAGGCGTTGACCTGGATGGCGTTGCCGCTGATGAGGCTGTTCGTCACCAGATAGCGCATGATCTGCTGGTCGCGGGGTGGGAAATCCACCAGACGGAGGTTGCCGGCTGCCCGCTCCGATTCCAGCAACCGGCGGATGTTGCCCGCCGCGTACACCCGTCCCTTGGCGGCGATCCGGGCGTTCAGGATCACATGGTTCCAGTGGCTCTCCATGGTGCCCATGCTGCCCTCGATGGTGAGGGTGAGGGAGGCATCGGCGATGGGCGAGTCCAGGAGCGAGCGCAGGGCTTCCGCCGCGAGACTGGAGGACGGGGGCGGCGGGAGGGGGCGGACGGCGACCGGGCCGGGCTCGGGGACGGCGGCCCCGGCCGTGTAGTCGTCCTCCTTGAGGAACGAGATGAGATCGGGGGCCTCGTGGGCCACGGCCAGCAGGGCTGCGACCGCGTGTTCGCAGAAGAGGCTGTGCTTCGGGCAGGAACACTGGGAGGTGACCCGCCGCTGCCGCACGGTGAGCTTCAGGGAGTGGAAGCCGCCGTTCACGCCAGCAATGCGGGCCACCACCGAGCGCGAGATGCGCTTGAGATCGAGGATGGCCCCTTCACGGTAGAGCTTCTGGCCCAGTTGCCAGTTCTCCGCTCCCGCGATAGCGGCGAGATTGCGTTCCAATGCGAGTTCGGTCATCCGCGCAAGAAACCGTTTCCCGTTCCGAAGACACCGAAAAGTGAAGGGCGAAACCGTCACTATACCTTGCGCGGATGGTTTCGCGAATGCCTTCCCGGCGCGAAAAGCCAATCTTCCGGACGCAGGCAGGGAACGTGGGGGGCATATCCCTGCCTGGGAGCGGTCCAATGACGTCCGTGCCTTGCTTACCCCCTCCACAAGGATACATTTCGGGACTATTCATGCATCCCGACAAACCCACATCTCAACCAGGCAGCGAGATATCCTCATGAGTGAATGCTGTTCTTCCTGTTCCTGTTCGTGCTCTCCCAAGCGCATCGGCATCGCGGCGGACCATGGTGGCATGGAGCGCAAGGCCTTCGTCAAGGAGTTGCTGGCCGGGCAGGGCCTCGCGGTCGAGGACTTCGGTGCCTGCTGCTCCGACCCGCAGGATGACTACCCCGATTTCGGCGTTCCGCTGGCCAAGGCGGTCGTCACGGGCCAGATCGCCTGCGGCATCCTGATCTGCCGGAGCGGCATCGGCATGTCCATCGTGGCCAATCGCTTCCATGGCGTCCGGGCGGCCCTGGCCGAGAACCCGAACAAGGCCAAGCTGAGCCGTCAGCACAACGATGCCAACGTGCTCGTGACTGGTGGCGACGATATGACCGACGAGCAGTTGGCCGAGGTGGTCAAGGCCTGGTTGGCCGAGCCTTTCAGCGGCGACGACCGTCACGTCCGGCGGCTGGCCAAGCTTGAGGCCCTCAGCTACGACGAGGCGGCCCCGGTCCGCGCCGTCGATCCCGAGATCGCGGCTCTGCTTGATCTGGAAGCCGCCCGTCAGGATCGTGGTCTGGAACTGATCGCCAGCGAGAACTTCGCCAGCGCCGCCGTCCGTGCCGCCTGCGGCTCGGTGATGACCAACAAGTACGCCGAGGGGCTTCCCGGCAAGCGCTACTACAACGGCTGCGTCCATGTGGACCAGGCCGAAAACCTGGCCATCGACCGGGCCTGCCAGCTCTTCGGGGCCGAAGGCGCGAACGTGCAGCCCCATTCGGGCAGCCAGGCCAACATGGCCGTCTACTTCGCGCTGCTGGAACCCGGCGAGACCGTCCTCGGCATGAGCCTGGACCACGGCGGCCACCTGACCCACGGCCACAAGGTCAACTTCAGCGGCCGGTTCTACCACTTCGAGGCCTACGGGGTGAACCCCGAGACCGAGATGCTGGACTACGACGCCATCGCCGAGCAGGCCCGTGCCTGCAAGCCCAAGCTCCTCCTGGCCGGAGCCAGCGCCTACCCGCGCTTCTTCGACTTCCCCCGCCTCCGTGCCATCGCCGACGAGGTGGGTGCCTACCTGATGGTCGACATGGCCCACGTGGCCGGTCTGGTCGCCGCTGGCGTTCATCCCAACCCCGTGCCCTACTGCGACGTGGTCACCACCACCACCCACAAGACCCTGCGCGGTCCCCGTGGCGGTCTGATCCTGGCCAAAGCCGACCTGATGAAGAAGATCAACTCCCAGGTCTTCCCCGGCATCCAGGGCGGTCCTCTGATGCACACCATCGCGGCCAAGGCGATCTGCTTCAAGGAAGCCATGGCTCCCGAGTTCACCACCTACCAGCAGCAGGTCGTGAAGAACGCGGCTGTCTTGGCCAAGGCCCTCACTGAGCAGGGCTTCCGCATCGTCTCCGGCGGCACGGACAACCACCTGATGCTGGTGGACATGCGTCCGAAGAAGATCACCGGCAAGGTGGCGGCCACGGTGCTCGACCAGGCCGACATCACCGTCAACAAGAACATGATCCCCTTCGATCCCGAGAGCCCCTTCGTGACCAGCGGTATCCGCGTCGGCACCCCCGCCGTCACCACCCGCGGCATGAAGGAAGCCGAAATGGTCCGCATCGCCGAACTGATTGCCGAAGTGCTCGATCAGGTCGAGGATACCACGGTCCCGGAGAAGGTCGCCGAGAAGGTGTTCGAGCTGACCCGCTCGTTCCCGATGCCTCAGTTCGTCATCTAGTCAGGAAAGCAGCATGAAACGTTTTGCCGTCTTCATCGCGGTGGTTGGAGTCTTGGTCGGTTGTTCGCGCGAGGGCGGCAAGACGCGGTTCGCCAGTGTGGGTACCGGTGCGGTGACCGGGGTCTACTACCAAGTGGGCCAGGCCATCATGAACGTGATGAACGAGCGCACCGGCACCACCGGCCTCAAGGTGACCGCCGAGGCGACCGGTGGCTCGGTGGCCAACATCAACGCCATCCTGGCCGGGGACATGGACTTCGGCGTCTGCCAGTCCGACACCCAGTACCAGGCCTATCACGGCCAGGGCGAATGGCAGGACAAGGGGCCGCAGGAGGCCCTGCGCTCCATCTGCAGCTTCCATTCCGAGGCCATCACCTTCGTCGCCACCGAGGCCAGCGGCATCCGTTCCCTGGCCGACGTGAAGGGCAAGACGATCAACATTGGCAACCCCGGTTCCGGCCAGCGCCAGAACGCGACCGACATCTTCCGCCTCATCGGCATCGACCCGGATAAGGACTTCGTCGCCGAAGGGCTGAAGGCGTCGGAAGCCCCGAAGGTGATGCAGGACGGCCAGCTCGATGGGTTCTTCTACACCGTGGGCCATCCGGCGGCGGCGATCATCGAGGCCACCGCGGGGCGTCGTCCCGTCCGCTTCGTGCCGATCACGGGCATGGAGGAGTTCCTGGCCGGGCATCCCTATTACGTTCCGGTCACCATCCCCATCGCCCTCTATCCCAAGGCGGGCAACCAGGAGGATGTGCCCACCATCGGCATGCTGGCCACTCTGGTCACCAGCGCGGCGGTGGACGAGGAGACGGTCTACCAGTTGACCAAGGGCATCTTCGAGAACCTGGACCGCATCCGCGAACTGCACGAGGCTTTCCGGAATCTGGATGCGCAGAAGATGGTGGACCAGGGGAACACCATTCCCCGTCACCCCGGCGCGGAACGGTACTTCCGGGAAGCCGGATTGCTGAAGTAGGCGGAGTTCATGCAGCACGAGACGGCCGAGGAGCGCGAGGCGCTCGAACTGGAACACCTCGTCGAGGAGGCGGAATACGGTTCGGACGCGCAGCTTCCCGGGGGCCGTTGGGTGCTTCCCGCCCTGGCCGGATTCTGGAGCCTGTTCCAACTTCTCCTGCCCTACAGCACGACCATCGAGGGGGCGCTGCACCTTCCCGTTTCGCTCCATTCGGGGCTGGTGCGTGCCATCCATCTGGCCTTTGCCATTGCCCTGGTCTTTCTGAGTTTTCCCCATTGGCGGCGGCGGAGTCTGCGCGCTCCAGTGGGCCAAGAAGAGAAACCACTGGGACCGGTGGGCAGCGGCATTGCGTATCTGTTGGCCGGTCTGGCGGCCTTGGCTGCGGCCTATTACGCGCTCGACTACGAGGGCATCGCCCAGCGTGGCGTGCCGGGGGGGCTGGACCGGGTACTGGGTATCGCCTTGCTGTTCTTGCTGGTCGAGGCGGCACGGCGCTGCCTGGGTTGGGCGTTGCCGGTCATCGCGACGGGCTTTGTGCTGGTCTGCTTCTTTGGCCCTGAACTCCCTTCTTTCCTGGCCTTCCGCCGGGTGAGTCTGGACCGGATGATCTCCCAGTTGACCATGTCGGGCGAGGGCATCTACGGCGTGCCGCTGGGTGTCTCGGCCTCCACGGTTTTCCTCTTCGTCCTGCTCGGTTCCATGCTGGAGAAGAGCGGGGGAGGGCGCTATTTCGTCGATCTCGCCTTCAGCCTGCTCGGCGGCTTTCGGGGTGGTCCGGCCAAGGCGGCGGTGCTCTCCAGCGGTCTGACCGGTCTGGTTTCGGGATCGAGCATCGCCAACACCGTGACCACTGGCACCTTCACCATTCCTCTGATGAAGCGGACCGGCTATCCGCCCGAAAAGGCGGCGGCGGTCGAGGTGGCCGCGAGCACCAATGGGCAGCTCATGCCGCCGATCATGGGGGCCGCCGCCTTCATCATCGCCTCGACGGCCAACATCGAATACCTCCAAGTGGTCCGGGCGGCCTTTGTGCCGGCCATTGTGTCCTATCTGGCGCTGATCTACATCACCCACCTGGAAGCGTGCAAGCTGGGCCTCCAGGGCGTGCCCCGCAGCGAGTTGCCCCGGTTCTGGCCCACCTTTGTTTCCGGGCTCCACTTCCTGCTGCCGCTGGGATTGCTGGTCGGATTGCTGGTCTGCCGTTTCTCCGCCGAACTGGCCGCCTTCTGGGCAATTCTGTTCCTGGCAGGGCTGGTGCTGGTGCGGGCTGTGATCCAGGCAAAGGGATTCCGGGTCGGTTGCCGTGATGGCGGTCGCTTGCTGTGGGAAAGCCTCGTGGCCGGTGGGCGCAGCATGATGGGGATCGGCGTGGCCTGTGCGACGGCGGGCATCATCGTGGGGGTGATGACCCTCGGTCCCGGCAGCCTGGTAACCGATGTGGTCGCCCGGATGGCTGGCGGCTCGCTGCCCCTGCTGCTGGTTCTTACCGCCTTCATGTCCCTGGTGCTGGGCATGGGCTTGCCGACCACGGCCAATTTCATCGTCATCTCGACCGTGGTGGCTCCCACCATCGCCAAGTTGGCGGGCATGCCTCTGACCGGCATCGAGAGCCTGCCCGTCTATCTGTTCTGCTTCTTCTTCGGCATCCTGGCCGACGACACGCCGCCGGTGGGTCTGGCCGCCTACGCCGCCAGCGCCATCGCCAAATCCGATCCCATCCGCACCGGCCTCCAGGGGTTCGCCTACGACCTGCGCACGGCGATCCTGCCCTTCATGTTCTTCTTCAACCGCGAACTGCTCCTGATCGGGGTGAGCTCGCCCTGGCACGCCGCCTGGGTTTTTGGCGTGGCCCTCGTGGCCATGTTCGCCTTCGCCGCAGTCACGCAGAATTACCTCCTGCGCCGCAACCGCTGGTACGAATCCGTGCTGCTGGGCGCGGGCGCCCTGTGCATCCTCCGTCCTGGCTTGTTGGCGAACCGAGTCGACCTGCTGAGTGCCCGGAACGTGGCCGTTTTCGGCCTGACTCTCTGCGCTCTGGCCCTGGCCTGGCAATGGCTCTCCCTGCGCCGCAAGGCACAATAGGGCAGGCTGGTTTCCAGACGCTGGGGCAGCGTGTATACTTCTTGGCCACGATTCAGCCAGGAGTCTGCATGAAACGCCTCCTTGCCCTGGCTCTCGCTGCTTTGGCGGCGGGCCGGGCCATCGCCGACGAGCGTTTTCCCCGTCCCGAGTTCTCGGGGGGATACCGTGCGCCGGAGAACCTTTGGTCGGTCGGCGGGACCGCTCTAGGGGAGTGGCTGGATGTGGGGGTACTGGCCTTGGCGCTGGCGCTGGCAGCGTACCTGGCGTTGGTGCGGCGCTCCCGGCGGGGGCTGTTCTGGCTGACGGCGTTCTCGCTGGTCTATTTCGGTTTCGTGAAGCAGGGCTGCGTGTGCTCGGTGGGCTCGTTCCAGAATGTGGCCGAAGCCCTGTTCAGTCCCGGCGTGGCGGTGCCTGCGTCCATCCTGTGCTTCTTCGCATTGCCCTTGCTGATGGCCCTGCTCTTCGGACGGGTGTTTTGCGCGGCGGTCTGCCCGTTGGGGGCGGCGCAAGAGCTGGTGGCGTGGCGACCCTATCGCCTGCCGCGCTGGGCGACGGAATGCCTGTGGATCGTGCCACGCATTATGCTTGGCCTCGGCGTTCTACTAGCTGCGACTGGAACGGCCTATGTGGTCTGTCGCAAGGACCCCTTCGTGGCGCTGTTCCGTTTTTCAGGACCGTTGCCCACGGTTCTCTTCGGGCTGGGACTGCTGGCGGTGGGCGTGTTCGTGGCCCGGCCCTATTGCCGTTTTGTTTGCCCCTACGGCGTACTGCTGTCGTGGATGAGCCGCCTGAGTTGGCGGCATCTGACCATCACGCCGGACGATTGCGTGGTCTGTGGTTTGTGCGCCGATGCCTGTCCGGTGGATGCCATTCTGCCCGCCACGGCGGAGCGTACCCAGGAGACTCGTCCGCAGGGCCTGAGGGGACTGGTCTTTGCCCTAGTCCTGTTGCCCATCCTGGTGGCAGGCGGCGCTTGGGCGGGGGGCTTCCTGGGTAAGCCCTTGTTGAAGCTGCATGAGGATGCGCTGTTGGCAGACCAGTTGGTAGCCGAGGAGGCCGGGGCCAGGGCGACCGTGGAAACGGATGCTTTCCGCAATGGTCCGCGCACCCGTGAGCAACTGAACGAAGATCTGGCCCAGCGACAAGCCCGGCTGACGACGGGAGGCCATTGGTTCGGGGCTTTCCTGGGGCTGGTGGTGGGGCTACGGCTCGTGAGTCTCCGGATTCGCTGGAAACGGTCGGGTTTTGAACCGGACCGGGCGGATTGCGTGAGTTGCGGACGCTGCTTTGCGTCCTGTCCGCGGCAACGCCAACGGGAGCGTGCGCATGACGAAGGTTGATAGCAGATGGCGGTCGCTGGCCGTCGTGATGATGGCGGTCTCCGTGGTGTTCTGCCTGATTGGCGGGGTGCTGCTGGTGGCCAACGCCCAGGTCGAACAGGCCGTGCGTCCGGTCGATCACGAGGCTCTGAAGGTCTTGCAGGAAGCCGCGTCCCGGAACCCGAAGGACGAGGGACTGAAGACGGCCTACCGGGAACTGGACGTGAAAGTCCGTACCGCCTCCGAACGGTGCCTGGCGTTCCGTCGGCGAGGGGTATGGGTGCTGGCGGGCGGTTTGTTGGTTCTGCTCGTCTCGGCGACTTTCTGGACCCAATGCGGCACATCGCCGGTTCCGCTTCCCGGTTCCCTGCCGGACGAGGCGGCCGAACGGGCGACACGCCGCCTCGGGGTGTTGGCGGGTGCCGTGGCGCTGGCGGTCTTTGCGGGAGTCCTGCTGTGGCCTGCCAGAAGCGCTTCTCCTCCTCCGCAAGACGCTCCTGCGGCGGTTGCTCCGCCCAGCTTCGCCGATGCGGCGGGACAATGGCCCGCCTTCCGGGGAATCGGTGCGCGCGGGGTGGGCGATGCCAGCATGACACCACCCCTTGTCTGGAACGGCAAGGCCGGAACCCACGTAGCCTGGAAGATCACCACGCCGCGTCCCGGCTTCAGCTCGCCTATCCTGTGGGATGACAGTCTGTTCCTGACCGGCGGCGACTCGCAGGGTCGGGAGCTCTACTGTTACGCCGCCGCTACCGGCGAACTGCGCTGGACGGCGGGTACCGCCGACATCGTGGGGAGCCCCGCCACTCTGCCGAAGGTGAACGAGGATACGGGCTACGCCGCTTCCACGCCCACCACCGACGGCCAGCTGGTCTATGCCATTTTCGCCACCGGCGATGTGATTGCGGTGGACTTCGCCGGGCAACGAGTCTGGGCGCGCAATCTGCAACCGCCGGACAACCCCTACGGACACGCCTCCTCCCTGGTGGTTCACCGGGGACGGTTGCTCGTGCAATACGACCACTTTGGTGGCTCGCGCCTGATCGCGCTGGATGCCGCCACCGGCGAGACGGCTTGGGAGCGGCAGCGTCCGGTGGGCGCAAGCTGGGCCACGCCGGTCTTGGCCACGGTCGGCGGCCGCACGGAGGTCTATCTGAATGCCGAGCCCTTCGTCATGGCCTTCAATGCGGAAACCGGCGACGAATTGTGGCGCAACGAGTGCCTGGGGGGCGAGGTGGGACCGTCCCCCGCCTACGACAACGGCCTGGCCTACTTCACGACAGGGCGGTAACATGGCCTGGCAGACCGACGAGGAACTGCCCGATGTGTCCAGCCCGGTGGCGGCGGATGGCCTGCTGTTCGTCTGCACTTCGGCGGGCGTGGTCAGCTGCTATGATTCCCAGACTGGCACGCTGCACTGGCGGCAGGAGTACGACGAGGGATTCTACTCCTCGCCCGTGGTGGTGGCGGGTCGGGTCTACGTGACCGACAACAAGGGCCACACGCAGGTGTTTGCCGCTGCCAAGG
>QKCY01000181.1 GCA_003245525.1 Victivallales bacterium
ACTGGGTCGGTCCCGACCCGTGCCTCGCGGCTGGCGTCCTGTACATCCCACGTTTTGGAGAAGCGCCCGGCCTCGGGCGCGGGACGGGACGGTTCCCCCGAAACCATCGGTTCTTTCCCAGCCGACGCCCCTCGCGGCGGAGGCCCGCGTTTGCGCGGAAGCCGTCTCCGGTGCTTCCGCGCCGGAGGGAGACGGTCGCCACCGTACCCGCGCGTCCGGCGCGCCCCGCGCTCGCTGAAGATTCGCGCCTGCTGCCGCCTGAAGGCGGGACTCCAACAGCATTTGCACCATATTGAACGCGAATGACTTGCGATATGTTTCTTGCACAGAAAACAAGATGCGGGGCGATAGTAGCACGGATAGGAAGAAGAGGAGGCGGGTTGTGCCTTCCGCCTGACCTTCCGGTCCCTTTCTCAATCTGCTTTTCTTTCCGTTCCGTGCTTTCCGTGCTTTCCGTGGACCGCCCTTTTGCGCTGGGTTGGCAACGGGACACGGCATCCTTTACCTTGAAGCACAGTCATGCTCCGGATGCCGTGCCCATGGACACCAATGTCAACTCCTTGCCCCTCGCCGCGACCAAGCCGGACGGCCCCTTGGCGCGCTACATGGCCGAGCATGGCATGGAGATTCTGCCGGTGGCCGAGGACGAGGGCGACGTGGACCGCTACGTCGTCAGCCAGCGGCTGGTGGTGGAGCGACGCACCGCCACTTCCTTCCTCGCCGGGATCATGGACAAGACCCTGTTCACCAGCGCCATCTTCCTGCGCGAACACTGGGAGCTGCCCATCCTGATCGTCGAAGGGGAACTGGGCAACTACTACTCCGGCTTCTCCCCCCAGGCCATCCGCGGGGCCTTGACCGCCATGCTCATCGAGTATGGCATCAGCGTCCTGCGGACCGAGGGCATGGAGGAGACCGCCGAGATTCTGGGCATGCTGACCCGCCAGGAACAGGTGGGCATTCCCGAGATTTCCCTGGTCCCCAAGCGCCGGGCCGAGGATCTGCCCGACCGGCAACGGCGGGTCGTCGAGATGCTGCCGGGCTGCGGCCGCGTGCTGGCCCGCTCCCTGCTCCACCACTTCGGCAGCGTGCAAGCTGTGGCGGACGCCAGCGAGGAGGAGCTCCGCGCCCTGCGGGGGATCGGGGCCAGGACCGCCGCCGAGATCCGCCAGGTCTGCCAGGCTCTCTACGAGGCCATCGATAGCGAACAGGAGTTCGAGGACGCCATCGAGCACCAACCTTCTCTGCTGTTCCACCATTCCGGTCGTCTGCTCGCCCGCCAGCACGCCCTGGGGACCCGCGAACATCTGGTGGACCTCGTCTTCCTGGACGAACAGGAACGGGAGATCGTCCTCGTCGAACTGAAAACCGGGCGGCTGTCCCGCGAGCACGAGGAACAACTCCAGCGCTACCTCGACCACGCGGCGGATTCGCCGCTCGTCGCCGAGCGGCTTCAGGCGGGCTATGCTGTGCGGGGCCTGTTGGCTTCCCTCGATCCCACGCCCTACCGTCCCCGCAACCGCGAGTTGCATGTGGCCCACGTGAACCGCGAGAAGGCCATCCGCGCCCTCGCCGACCGCAACACCCGATGAATGTCGACCGCTTCCTTGCCGATCTGCGCCACGATCCGGACTACGCCGGGCAGATCGTCCACGTCCACGACGAGCCGGCCCGGTCCGGCGATTTCGTGGACCTCGCCGACCTGCCCCAGCCCTGGCTGCGGGAATTGCTGGGCAAGGCTGGCATCGCCCAGCTCTACCGCCACCAGCACGCAGCCCTGACCCACGCCTTGGCCGGTCGCGATGTGCTGGTCGCCACCGGCACGGCCTCGGGCAAGAGTCTGTGCTACCTCCTGCCCATTCTCCAAACCCTGCACGACGATCCCGAAGCCCGCGCCCTGCTTCTCTTTCCGACCAAGGCCCTTACCCAGGACCAGTTCCGCTCCTGCCAGCGGTTCCTGGAATTGGCTGGGCTCGGGCACGCTCTAGCCGGAGTGCTCGACGGCGATACGCCCGCCGACCTGCGCCGACGGTTGCGCGACGAGGGACGGCTGGTCTTCACCAACCCCGACATGCTCCACGCCTCCCTCATGCCCCAGCATGGCCGCTGGGCCGGGTTCCTCGGTCATCTCCGGCATGTGGTGATCGACGAACTGCATGTCTATTCCGGCATCTTCGGATCGAACATGGCCCATCTGCTCACTCGGTTCGCGCGGCTCTGCGCCTTCTACGGCAGCCGTCCGGTCTTGGCCGCCTGTTCGGCTACCATCGGCAACCCCAAGGAACTGGCCGACCGCCTGACCGGCCGGGAGTTCGTGTTGGTGGACCGCGACGGTAGCCCCCGGGGCCGCCGGGTAACCGTCTTCTGGAACCCCCCGCGCATCCGCCAGCGGGAGTGGCGCGGACGCCGCAGCGCCAACGTGGAAGCCCACGAACTGATGGCCCGCCTGGTGGCCCAGGACATTCCCACCATCACCTTCTCGAAGGCCAAGATGACCGCGGAGATGATCCATCGCTACGTGGTTGAGCGCCTCCGCCAGCTTGCTCCCGGCAAGGCCGCCAGGGTAACCCCGTACCGGGGCGGCTACCTGCCCGAGGAACGCCGCGAGATCGAACAGCGGCTGTTCAGCGGCGAGTTGCTCGGCGTCAGCACCACCCCCGCCCTGGAACTGGGGATCGATGTGGGCGGACTCGAAGCGGCCATCATCGTCGGCTATCCCGGCACCCTCGCCAGCTTCTTCCAGCAGTCCGGACGGGCCGGACGCAAGGCGGCGGACAGCGTGGTCTTTCTGGTGGGGCTCGACACCGCGGTCAACCAGTTTGTCATGAGCGAGCCGGACTACCTCTTCGACCGTTGCGTCGAGCAGGCGGTCATCGATCCGGGTAACCTCTTCGTGGCCACCGGCCACCTCCGCTGCGCCACCCAGGAGATGCCCCTGGCCCAGGAAGAGGTACCCCGTTTCGGCCCCCATGCCGACCTGGTGCTGGGGGTGCTCGCGGACAACCGGAAGGTGACGCGGATCGGGGGGCTCTGGTACCATGCCGCCAGCGAGATTCCCCAGCACGAAGTCCCACTCCGCGACTACGCTTTGGCCAACGTCCTGATCGAGGACGTGGACTCCGGCAAGGTGCTGGGCGAGGTGAACGAGTACGATGCCGAATCCATCATCCATCCCGAGGCCATCTACATGCACCGGGGCGATACCTACCGCGTCCTGGAACTGGACTTCGAGCGCCGCCTGGCGCGGGTCCAGCGGGTGGATGTGGACTACTATACCCAGCCCATGGGCGGTACCGACATCCACCATGTGGACCGGCAACTGCGCGAGAAGGCCTTCGGGACCGGGCGGGTCTGCTGGGGCGAAGTGACCGCCTACTTCAACACGCACGGCTACGAGAAGATCCACTTCTACTCCCTGGACGCCATCTCCAAGCACGATCTCGACCTGCCCACCCTCGTCCTCGAAACCCACGCCCTGTGGATCGTGCCGTCGGAGACCACGATGGAGAAGGTGCGTCTGGCCGGACTCGACGCCTTCAGCGGGTTGCGCGGCATCGGCTATGCCACCCGCATGGTCCTCCCGCTTTTCCTGACCTGCGACACCCTCGACTTCTCCCACACCGTCGGCAGTGTCAACTCCCCCTGGAATGCGGTGTTCATCTACGAACGCTACCCGCACGGCCTGGGCTTCACCGAGAAGGCCTACGGACGGTTGCACGAGATCCTGCCCGCTGTCCTGGAACAGATCCGCCAGTGTCCTTGCACCTCGGGCTGTCCGTGTTGCGTGGGCAAGCCTCTCCGCCAGTTCACCTGCTGGAATGTGGAGCGCGGCGAGGCCGCCATTCCCAGCAAGGCCGCCGCCCGGATGATCCTGGAGGAACTGCTCGGCGACCAGCGGAGCCTGGTACACGAGGATCTCGGTGCCCTGGCTGACAGCGGTGCCGACAACCGCCTGGAGCAGGCCTTGCGCCGACGACTGGAATGGAATCGGGAACCCCAGGTCTTCCATCCCATCCGCCCCACGCCCGAGATCCGGACGGAGTACCCGGAACGCGAAGCCGATGCGGAACTCCCCGTGCCCGACGTGGCCCGGCGGGCCGAACGCCGCCAGAGCTTCGACCGCAATCTGGGAAAGCGGCTGGCCAAGAAGCTCGGCCTCGATGGCCTCTCGCCCCACGCGGTGCCAGGGGACTCGGCACGCTACACGGG
>QKCY01000020.1 GCA_003245525.1 Victivallales bacterium
CCACGTCACCCTCGACCGGTCCCAACCCGCGGGCCTGGCCAGCCTGGACATCAGCCTGCCGGAACCGGACAACGACCGCTGGCGGACGGTTCGCCTCGCCACGCCGCGCGGCGACATGCTGGTCACCGGGCACGCGGTGTCGCGGGGGGTCGCCATGGCCCTGTCGCGGCTCGCCCTGTGCCTGCTGGCCTGTGGCTGCCTGGCCCTGCTGGTGTTGCTGGCCCGGCGCATGGCCCGCAGCCAGCGTCCGCCGGTGCGGCTTCTGCTCGTGCTGAGCCTGGTCAGCATCTTCTTCGGCATCCTGCCGGTGGTCGGGCTGATCCTGCTGATCCTGACCCCGATCCTCGTCCTCTCGGCCCACGTCCGCCGCACGTGCCGCGCCTGATGCCAAGCTGAGACATCCGCCAAAACCGGGTAGCCGCGCGGTCGCCGAACGCGCGGTCTTCGGTTGTCGGCCATCGGTCTTCCGCCCGCGCCAGACGCCCCCATCGCGGGCTCGTCGATCCCGCGACTACTTGCCAGCCTCCATGCCAGCCTCCATGCCAGCCGGGTAGCCGCGCGGTCGCCGACCATTGATCTCCCTCCCGCGACTCCCTGCCGGTGACGATGCAACCAGCAAAAAGCCCGGCTCGATCGAGCCGGGCTGTCATGTCGCTGGAGCGGGTGATGGGAATCGAACCCACATGGCTGGCTTGGAAGGCCAGAGCATTACCACTATGCTACACCCGCGAAGGCGGACTACGGCAGGAATCTACTCCCTGCCCGGCGCAAGTGCAACCTTCGCGGGGGGGGACATCAACCCTGGGCCGCCTCGAAGGCAGCGAAGCGGGGCAGGAGGTCGCGGTAGACCGCCACGTTGGCCGGGATGGGCCGCACGCTCTTGCCGCCGACGCAGGCGCAGAACTTGGCGGTGAGGTCGGCCCAAGCGAAACCACCTGCTCCATTGGCCGCCCGCATGGCGGCACCGAGAGCCGCCGAGCTGCCGGTTTCGAGTCGTTCCACCGTGGCGTCGAACACGTCTGCCAGCACCTGGCAGATACCGTCGCTCTTGGCCGCGCCACCGGTCACGCGAACGGTATTGGGCTTCTCGCCGATCCACTGCGAGTGCAGGCGCAGACTCATGGCCTGAGCCTCCACCAGGGCGCGGACCCGGCCAGCGGGATTGCGCCCCGCCAGGAAATCGGCATCGCCTTGGTAGCGGGGGCCCGCCTGCAGCACCAGCGGCGTAATCTCCGGCACGAAGTAGGGGAGCATCAGATTGCCGTGATTGCCCGGCGGGGTGGATGCGAAACTGGCCACGTCGAACTCCGGCCAGCTCAGGCCGAATTCCTGCTTCACCGCCTCGCGGGCCAGGGAACCGTTCTTGAAGGCGATCAGGCACATGAAGCCGCCCGCCGGGTTGCCGAAGACATGGCCGTACCCGGCCGGATCAACCACCGGCTGCTGCATGGCGGCAAAGAAGGTGTCGCTGGTACCCAGGGAGACCACCGCCGTGCCCGGTTGCCACCCGCCGACACCGATCAGGCTGTTCGGGTTGTCGCCCGACCAGGCCACCACCTTGGTGCTCGCCGCAAAGCCGTACTTGGCGCAGAAATAGGGGGCGATAGTCCCCACCACCTGACGGGACGGCGCCACCGGCGGCAGCTTGGCGACCAGACCGGGGGCGGTCGCGGCCAGCAGGACCTCGTCCCATTGCCCGGAGCCCAGATTCAGCAGGTTCATGCCGGCCCCGTCGCCGAAGTCGATGGGCGCGTTGCCCCCAACCAACAGCGAGCACAGGTAGGAGCTGACCAGATGGATCACCCCCGTGTCCGCATAGTCCTCGGGTTCGGTCTTGGCGAACTTGCGGATCTGGGGACCGGAGAAGCGCTCGATGGCGGCGGAGCCCGAACGCCGCCGGACCTCCTCCACACCACCGGACTGGGCACTGATTTCCGCACATTCGGCGGTGGTGGAACTATCCATCCAGATGGGCGCGGTCAGGCGGGTCAGGCAGGGCTGCACCGCCGCGACCAGCGTTTCGGCTCCGTCCAGCGCCGTGGCGAACTCATGGCTCAGGTAGACCGTGCCATGCTGCTGGCCGGACCCCGAGACGCCGACCACCTGGGACAAGGGAGCGCCCTGGGCATGGAGCCGCCCCAACACCAAATCCAGCGCCGCCGCCCACAGCAAGGGATCGCTGTGCTTCACCAGCGGATCGGGATGGGCAAGAAAGCCCTGCGGGCAGTCGAACTCGGACAGATCCTGGCCGAAATTCACCGCCGTCTCCAGCACCACAGTGCCAGCGGACGCATCGATCAGCAGGGCACACAGCCCCTGGGTGCTGGAATCCAGTCCGAGATAATAGGCCATGGGGAATCTCCGCGCGGGGTTCGTACCAGCCTACACCATGGATGCTGCCTCCGCTCCGTGCAAGGGCAGGGAAACACTTGCGGAATGGGATGGTGGCGCAACATTGCTCCGTGCGCACAACCCGGAGACCCCGATGCCCACTCCCGATCCCCGCAACCTCGTTTGGATCGACCTCGAAATGACCGGCCTGCGGCCCGAGCAGGACTATGTCATCGAGATCGCCACCATCGTCACCGACCAGGAACTCAACATCCTGGCCGAAGGCCCCGTCCTGGCCATCCACCAGTCCGACGACATCCTCGCCGCCATGGACGAGTGGAACCAGACCCACCACGGCCAGTCCGGCCTGGTGGAACGGGTCCGCCAGAGCGCCACCGACGAGGCGGCGGCGACCGACCAGACTCTCGCTTTCCTCCAGCAGTGGGTGCCTGCCGGGGCCAGTCCCATGTGCGGCAACAGCGTCGGGCAGGACCGCCGGTTCCTCTACCGCCACCTGCCCCAGCTGGAGGCCTTCTTCCACTACCGCAATCTCGACGTGAGCACGGTGAAGATTCTCGCCCAGCGCTGGTATCCCCAGGTTGCTGCCGGGTTGGTCAAGGGCGAGGCCCATCTGGCCCTGGCCGACATCCGCGAGTCCATCGCCGAGCTCCGCTACTACCGCGAACACCTCTTCGTTCCGCAAGCATGAGCACACCCGAATCCCGCACCGCTTCCCCCGGCCCGACCCCCCGTTCCGTCCGCACCGCCAATGGCAAGGTGGTGGAGATGCCCGCCGACTGGGAACTGCTGCCGCCGGGCGACGCCACGCTGACCCGGCGGGTCAAGCAGGCCACCCCGACCTGGACCGTCCAGGAGAAGCGGGGTCGCCGCACGTTCTCGCAGGGCGTCTGGGCGCCGGCGGCAGTTGTCGCCCGCATCCGGGCCGAGATCGAGGCGGAACGGGCGACCCCCGCCTACGAGGCCGCCCGGCGCAGCCAGGCCCGCCGCCGCGAACGGGTCCAACAGGACTACCAGACCGATTTCGCCACCGCCGTGCTGGCGTTCCTCGACTTTGCGCCGCGCTATGCCGAATTGGCCGCCGACCTGGCCGCCCGCGTGACCGCATTGGCCACCCCCATCGGCAGCGGCACCGTGGCGCGGACCGAGCGCATCCCCCTCCCCCGCCGCGCCGAGGCCGCCGTCATCGCCTGGATGCGCCACCAGACCACGGCCTACGACCACATGAGCGTGCCCCGCGTGAAGGGTGCCCGCCGCGATCTGCGCCGCCAACTCGCCCAGCGGTCCCGCGAACTGCTGGAACGCTATCGGCGCGGCCAGGACACGGTCGCCGACTGTCCCTTGCGGCAGGCCTTGGCGCAACCCGCTCGACAGGAGCCGCCGCCCCGTCCGTCCGCTCCCCGCAGCACCGCCTACGACGACTTCTTCCTCGACGAGTAGGCTACAGTCGGGCGAGCAGCCAGTCCAGCGCGTCCGGACTCGTCCGCGCGTGCAGGGGCGAATCGTGGTTGCCGTCGGGAATCTCGCAGTAGACCAGATTGGGGTGATCCGCGAGACGCCCCACCAAGGCCCGCATCTGGGAAACAGGAATCACGGCATCCGCGGCACCGTGGCTGAGGAACAGCGGCATGGTCAGACGCGCGGCCAAGGCCTGGGCCGAATGGGCCTGGTAGGCGCTTGCCTCGCCGCCATAGGCGGCAGCGATGGCGATCGCGATCTCGCCCAGCACGGGCTTGACCGCTTGCCGCTCCAAACACCAAGCACGATAGCTGGCCAGGTCGCTCGCTGCTCCGCGCGCGATGACCCCGGCCACATTCGCCGGCCGCAGCGCCGCGTAGATCAGGTTGCCGGTGCCGCCCATGGACCCCGAGGCGAAGAGAAACCGGTCGGCACCGAACTCGGCGCGGACCACGGCCAGCAAATCGTCCAGATCGCGCACCGCCGCCGGGCCCATCCAGGCATTGTCCCGCAGGTTGGGGGTGAGCAGCCCCAGGCCACGGTCGAGAAACGCAGGCAGCCACCGTTCCCGGATGTCCGGGCGAGTATAGAGCTGGTCGCCGTGGGAGCCGTGCCCATGCAGGCAGACCAGCCAGACGCCCCCCTTTTCCGGGGGGCGGGCGAGCGCCCAGTCGGCGCGGCCATCCACCGCGCTGCGGTACTCGATCCGCCGGATTCCCGCGAGGGGAAACGTCGCGTCCGGCACGTCGGTAATCGTCCACTCCTGCATGGCTCGTCCTCGGGTATCCAGTGCCAACGGTTGCGCCTGCCAGCCGAACCATTACAATAGTTGCCAAGTCCAACTCCCAAAAACGACGACCGCATCATGACCGACGCCGCCGACACCCCGAAGGTACTGCAACCCGCCCCCGGCATCTGGGTCCGCCAGGAGATCGACAATCTTGCCTGGATCGATCTCGGCGAGGACGTGCTGGTAGTGGACGCCCTCGAACAGGCCACCTGCGGTCCGGAGGTCCTGGCCGCCATCGCCGAGACGACGGGCGGCAAGCGGGTGCGTACCGTCGTCAACACCCATACCCACTACGACCATGTGGCGCTGAACGGCCTCTTCGTGGAGCAGTTCGGAGCGGAGATCGTGAACGCCCGGACCCGCGACCTGCCGGCCGACGGCCTCGACCTCGGCAGCGCCTCCCGCCCGGTCTGGGTCCGTCCCATGCCCGATTGCCACACCCCCGAGGACTGCATCGTCCATCTGCCTGATGATGGCGTGCTCTTCGTGGGCGACATCTTCGGTTGGGGGCTGATTCCCTGGGACCGTCCCCTCGACCGGGCCAAGGCGAACCATATCCTCGCCACCTACGAGCAACTGGCGGCCCTGAAGGCGGCGACGGTGGTGCCGGGTCATGGGCCTCTCTGCGGGACTGCCGAACTGCTCCGCTGGATGCGCTACTTCACGGAACTGATCGCCGCCGTGCGGGCCGCCCGAGCCGATGGTGCCACCCGCCGGGAAATCCGGGACGAGAGCATCGCCCCTCCTCCCGACATGGCTTCCTGGTGGCGCTTTCTCCAGTGGAAGCACGAGGACTCCGTCAAGAAGGTGTCCCAAGCCATCGTGCGGGGGGCGCTTTGAAGGCACTCCGCCAATCACTCCTCCTTTGCCTCCTCTGCCTGCCCTGCGCCTTCGGCGGGGATGAGCTGGGGGCCCGCCGCCAGTACTTGGAACTGGCCCGCCAGTTCGAACTGAAGCCGACCGAGACCCCGCCCGACTGGGCGATGCGGACCGACCCCCCGCTGGCCAAACTCGCCTGGTTCACGGACCTCCATCTCAATGCCGCCTACCTGCCCCTGGCCCACCGGGCGTTGGCCTACATCAACGGTCTGAAACCCCAGGCGGTACTGGTCACCGGCGACAACTGCGCCTATGCTCCCGCCGACTTCCGTCCGGAACTGACCGACCGGAACGTGCGGCGCACCGCCTACTTCCAGCACCTGTTGGCCGACGAACTGACCGCCCCGGCCGCCGTGATTCCGGGCGACAACTGGCCCTGGGCCTACGACAAGGTGTTCGGCCCCCGCCAGTTCAGCTTCGACTTGGCTGGCGTGCATGTGATCTGCCTGGCCACCGACTGCGCCGCCAAGGGGATCGAGGGTTGCGCCGTTTTCGACGAGACGACCTGGACCTGGTTGAAGGCAGACCTGGAACGCAACGCGGCCAAGCCCACCTTGCTCACGCTGCACGAGAATCTGGCTCCGCCCACCTTTCTCGACGCCGGGCCGCTCGCCAGCCTGCTGGAGTCCCAGCCGCAAGTCCTGGCCACCCTCACCGGCCATCTGCACCTCGACGTGGAGTTTCGCGTGGGGCATCTCCAGCACATTGTCTGCCCCGCGCTGGGTCCCAGCCTGCGCCACGGGCTGAAGATGGTCTCCATCTATCCCGATGCCATCCTCCTCCAGACCCACGAGCAAGGCGAAACCGGCGAGACCTTCCACCCGGTGAACATCTGCCAGCGGATCGAGATCCCCGCCGCGTACCGTGCCGGACTCGCGGCCGAACCAATGCCCTACCGCCTGGCAAGGCAGAGCGAAACCCCGACCCGCCCCAAGGTGGAGAACCCCGCCCTGCGGGACCGCTCCCCCGAGCTGTTTGCCCCCGCCATGGGTTTCCTGCTGGGACAGGGCGTAAGTAGCCTGCCCTCCCTGTGGCACAAGCCCACCCCGTGACCTATCACTCTTCCGGAGTACCCATGAGCGTTGCCCGTACCAGTCCCCGTCCCGATCCCGAGACCGAAGTGAAGGTCTGTGGCCTCAATGCCTGCCTCGCCGTCTTTGCCCAGCGCCGCAAGGATATCATCCGGGTCTACGCCACCAGCTCCCGCGTACCCCAGATCGGCGAGCTGCTGAGCTGGTGTGCCGAGAGCCGCCGCGCCTACCACGTGGTGCCGGAAGCGGATCTGGAGAAGATCACCCAGTCCCAGCACCACGAAGGCATCTGTCTCTTGACCCGGCGGGCGGAGACGCCCAAGTTCGGCTTCTTCGTCGGCCGGGAGCGCCTCGCCACCGGGCCCCGCTGCCTGGTTCTGCTGGAGAACGTGGGCAATCCCCACAACCTGGGCGCCATCGTCCGGGTGGCCGCCCATTTCGGGGCCCACGGCATCCTCCTGGCCGGGGACTCCCCCAGCCTTTCGCCTGCCGTCTACCGCACGGCCGAAGGGGGGCTGGAGTATGTGCCGGTCATCCGCATCGGCGATCCGGTCGCGGCCGTGGCCACCTTCCGCGAGGCGGGGTTCACCAGCATCGCCACCTCCAGCCACACCGGCGGGAAGCTGGGAACGACGGCGCTGCCGGAGAAGACACTCTTCCTGCTGGGATCGGAAAGCGAAGGGCTCTCCCCGCGCCTGCTCGACGCGACCACCCAGTGCGTCCGGATCGCTGGCACCGGTGCGGTGGAAAGCCTCAACGTGGCGACCGCCACCGCCGTCCTCCTGGCCGAATACCGCCGCGTCCATCCCTGCGGCTAAGGCCCCGAAACGGAAACGGCTTCCCCGCGCTCGGCAGGGAAGCCGCCAGTTCGGAATGGCAATGGCTAGTTGTAGTTGACCTTGCTGTTGATCGTCCACGGGCCGAGACTGCCGTTGACGTGGCCGGCAATCGCGGTCGTGGTCTCGCGGGAAGCGTGGCCGTCGCAGTAGAGGATGTTGGTGCTGCTGCTGTGGGGGGCCCAGCGCGTGTTGTTCACATGGTAGTAGTTGCCGTCGAGGATGTCGTCCGCAGGCAGCACGCGGTTGCACTGGGACTCGAGCACCCAATACGTCCCCGATGGATCTGCCATGGAAGCCATGGCCGCATTGCTGGGACTATCCCAGGTGCTGGAGCCGTAGGCCCCGCCGCCATAGTTGAGGGCGTAGTCACTGGCGATACGGCATTGCCCCGTGTTGACGGTGACGCCCCAGCCGCTACCTGGGATGGTGCGGGGGCTGTCCGGACAGAAATAGGTCTTCAGATCGTTGATATAGGGGTAGATCTTCACGTTCCAGTGATGGGCCGCCCCACCATTGCTGTCGTACCGCACATTGCGCTCGGCGTTGTCCTGCGTGTACATGAGCAGGGCAAGTCCGATCTGCTTCTGCTGATTGGTACAGGAGATAGCCCTCGCTTTCTCCCGCGCCTGCTGGAGGGCCGGCAACAGCATGGATGCCAGAATGGCGATGATGGCAATGACGACCAGCAGCTCGATCAAGGTGAAACGACAGCGCTTTTTCATGGGCATGCCTTCCGGTTAGGTTCGTGAGCAACGCAACGGAGCCAAAACCCTGACGGGCGACCACCACAGCGCCTACCAGACGCACGGACGACTGCCCGCATGTGCCATTTTGAGAAAATTATAAATGAAAACGTTCGCGGATGCAAAAGAAAAGCCCCTGAATTCCTGTGGTTTAGGATTCAGGGGCTAGGGAAACAGCCAGATGGACAACCGTCGCGCCGGGTTAGCGCAGGGCATTCCACGGGTTGTCGTCGGTGCTGGCATACGTGGAGTCGATGTTGAAGAACTCCACGTGCCCGTCGCAGAACACGGCGTTCAGACGGTTGGAAGACTTGTGGCGGGTATAGTCCACCTGCCCGCGCACCTGGGCAAGGTCCCAGACACTGGCGTTGATCGTCTCCGGGCTGGCCCCGGTAGAATCGGCCACGTAGATGACGCCCGAAGCTTTCTTTACCTGGGCGGCGGAACGACCGGCCGGGCCGAGCGCATAGCCAGTCACCCCCCATCCATTGATGCCGTAGCAGTATTCCTGGTTGCTGGGGTCACCGGCATAGTAGTTGTTGGTGTACATCCGCTCGGGACTGGTGCCGGGCTTGACCGCCGGCGTGTCATCGTCCACCGGGCAACGGAACACGCCGAGGGCACCCCCGCAGTAACCGCGGATGTGATCGCCCCAGTACATGCCCGCGCTAAGCCCGCTGCTGGTATAGATGTCGTTGTTGTCCTGCAGGTACATGAAGCAACCCGTGCCGATCTGCTTCAGGTTGCTCTGGCAGGTGGCGCCGTGGGCCTTGAGCCGTGCCTGCTGGAGCGCAGGCAAGAGCATGGACGCCAGAATGGCAATGATGGCGATGACGACCAGGAGTTCGATCAGAGTGAAGGAGAATCGACGGTTGCGCTTCATGGCAGGCTACCTTTTGCAGGGCGATTTTCACCAACCACAACACAATACACAGGGCATCTACTCTATACTGACACCAAATCCATACCAAGCCAACCAACCGGTTGTGAAAAGCCTACGGATCTGGCGGGCGCACCGTAGCCAACCACCAGCGCTGCTTGGCGGCGCCGGGCTTGGGCTGGCGGTCGAAATAGAGCCGCATCTCGCTGCCGTCGGCAGTGGCGATCCAGAACCAATGCTTGCGGACGTAGCGCTCGTCGCTGCCGCTGTGGCAATCTCCCGTGGACTTCCAGGTGTCCAGCACCTGCGCCACCTCGTAGTCCTTGCCCCGCCAGCGGAACTGCCGGGGAAGGCCGGGGCCACCGGCCACCATGCGCCCCGTGTCGAAGGTGCCTCCCACGGGCTCGATGCGCTCGCTGACGAACTGGTGGCCGGGAGGAATGCCGTCCATGGGTTACTCGTCGTAGTAGAAGTCCAGCCAGATGGGGCTGGTCCAGGCCATGTGCCCGTCGCGCTGGGTGACGCGGGCATAGAGGAAGCGGGAGACGTTGGCGTTGGAGCCGATCCGCTTCACCCCGTCAGTGGGACCGGAGGGGCGGAACCACTGGTAGGCCATCTGGTCCAGCCGGGCGCGCGGCTTGGTCTTGGTGTGGACCGTCACGCCGTTCTCCACGATCTCCACGCACTCGATGGGGGCGGTCCCCTGTACGGCCACGCCGATCTGCAAGGGGAACAGCTCGTTCACCTGGTGCTGGTTGAAGCGGAGCACGGAGCCGATAGGGAAGCCGTTCACATGGAAGTCCACCCGGATCTTGGCCCCGGTGGTGGCGATGGTGCGGCGCTGGCGGAGGGCTTCCCAGAGGCTGGGCAGGGTGAGGTCCTTGGCGTAGATGCCGGTGATGCCGGAATCGGCGGGCGGGGCGGGATGGCCGTCGCCGCCACCCACAAAGCCCATGCGGAAGCCGCGCAGGAGGGTGTCCACCGCGAAGTTGCGGGTGAAGCTGCGGTCGGTGTCCTGCATGGGCGCGCCGTAGTACTCCTCGTTGCCCCAGCCGGAGAAGATCTCGTAGGCGGGCTCGAGCTCGTCGTCGGTGCGGGTGAGATCAGCGGCCAACTCGCGGGCGGGATGGTGGGGAATGGTGAGGGCGGGCAGGTTGTTCGCGCGAATATGCTGCCACAGAGCGGGCGGGGTCTTCAGTTCCCGGCCGGAGAGCAAGGGCACGTCGTAGTGCCGGAAGTAGATGTTGCGGTGGCCGTAGAGCCCGGTGGCCCACTCCACGCTGGGCCAGGCCACGAAGCGCCCCGGCTCGGTGGTGGCCTCGGCCAAGGCCATGGACTCCCGCCACTGCTCGACCGTGATCCGTTCGGCGTGGTCGCAGATGGCCAGAAAATCGCACCCCATCACATCGCGCGCGTGCTCATAGCTCTCCGCCGGTGTCTGGTTGTAGGGGTGGACGTTGGCGCAGGGACTGAGCCGGGTGTGCTTATGGAGGTCGCCGAAATAGAGGTTCACCGACTCCGCGTAGTCCTCGGGTTCGCGGTACGCCTTGGTGTACTTCCGGTGCTCCAGCTCGGGCACGAACCAGTCCACCTGCCACGGCAGGCGGTGAAAGGCATCCGTCGGGGGCATGGGCGACTCCTTCGCGGGATCAGTCTTGCCGGGGGAGGATCGTCAGCTTTCCGTCGACCACGTCCACGACGGCCACCCCGCCCGCGGCCAGGTCGCCAAAGAGAATGCGGTCCACCAACTGCTCTTCGAGTTCGGTCTGCACCAGACGCTGGATGGGCCGGGCACCGTACTTGGGATCGTACCCCTTGGTGCCCAGATAGTCGCGCGCGGCCGGGGTCAGCTCGACCCGCAGGTTGCGGTCGTGCAGCCGCTCGTTGGCCTCGCGGACAAACTTGTCCGCCACCCGGAGGATCAGTGCCGGGGTCAGCGAGGCGAAGTGGACCACCGCATCGAGCCGGTTGCGGAACTCGGGGCTGAAGGTGCGCTCGACGGCGCGCGTGGCGTCGGCGGAGGACGCGCCGGGGCTGAAGCCGATGGGATTGGCGTCCAGCTCGCGTGCCCCCACGTTGGAGGTCATGATCAGGATCGCATTGCGGAAGTCCGCCTTGCGCCCGTTGTTGTCGGTCAGCGTGCCGTGGTCCATCACCTGGAGGAGGATGTTGAAGATCTCCTCGTTGGCCTTCTCGATCTCGTCGAGCAGGACGACCGCATGGGGCGTCTTGTTGAGGGCCTCGGTGAGCAGGCCGCCCTGGTCGAACCCGACATAGCCGGGAGGGGCACCGATCAGGCGGGAGACGGTGTGCTTCTCGCTGTATTCGCTCATGTCGAAACGGATGAAGCCGATGCCCAGGCACTTGGCGAGCTGGCGGCTGAGTTCGGTCTTGCCCACGCCGGTGGGACCGGCGAAGAGGAAACTGCCGATGGGCTTCTCGACCGGGCGCATCCCGGCCCGGGCCAGCTTGATGCTGCGGACCACGCGGGCGATGGCCTCGTCCTGCCCGAACACCTGGGCCTTGAGGTCGGCCTCCAGCGTCTGGAGCCGCCCCAGATCGGAGACGGAGATCTCCTTGGCGGGAATCCGGGCGATTTCGGCGATGACCGCCTCGATCTCGGACTTGGCCACGGTCCGGCGCTCGGCGGGCGCAAGCAGCGCCTGCTCCGCCCCGGCCTCGTCCAGCACGTCGATGGCGCTGTCGGGCTGGAACCGCTCGCGCAGGTGCCGGGTGGAGAGCTTCACCGCCGTTTCCAGCGCCTCGTCGGCGAAATCGACGCCGTAATGGTCGCGGTAGCGGGGCCGGAGACCGGTAAGGATGGCCAGCGTCTCCGTCTCGGTGGGTTCGGACACGTCGATCTTCTGGAACCGCCGGGCCAAGGCCGGATCCTTCAGGATCTGGTTCTTGTACTCGTTGTAGGTGGAGGAACCGATGCAGCGGAGATCGCCGGACTGGAGAGCAGGCTTGAGCAGGTTTGCCGCGTCCATGGCGCCGCCGGTGGTGGCACCGGCCCCGATGATGGTGTGCAGTTCGTCGATAAACAGGATGGCGTTCTCGCAGTTGCCGAGGTCCTTGATGACCCCCTTGAGCCGCTCCTCGAACTCGCCGCGGAACTTGGTCCCGGCGATCAGGGAGCCCATGTCGAGGGCGTAGATGTCCACGTCCCGCAACTGCTCGGGGACCTCCCCCGCCGCCACGCGCAGGGCCAGGCCCTCGACGATGGCGGTCTTGCCCACGCCGGGCTCGCCCACCAGCAGCGGGTTGTTCTTCAGCCGTCGGCAGAGGGTGCGCATCACCCGCCGCAACTCGATCTGGCGGCCGATGATGGGATCGATGCTGCCTTCCCGCGCCCGCTGGGTGAGGTTGGTGGCAAAGGAATCGAGGGAACTGGGCTTGCGCGAACGCCGGACCTCCTGGACCTCCTCGCCGTTTTCCTCGGCATCCGGGGCGGGAGAGGGACGGCCGTGGGAGGCGTACTCGATCAGCCGGGTCCGGGTCACGCCCTCCGCCTGGAGCAGGAAGACGGCCTGGGAATGCCGTTCGCGGTACATCTCGGCGATCATGTCGAGATTGTCCACCACGCCCTTCTCGGCCGCGACCACATGGTTGATCGCCGCGCTCATCACCCGGCCAAAGGCCAGGGAGTGCTCGGGAATGCGGTGCTTCTTTTCGTCCGGAATCTTCTCGATCCGCTCTTCGAGGTACTGGCGCAGACGGCCTTCCAGCTCCGCGCAGTCCGCCCCGCAGGCGCTGACGGCATCGCGCACGTCAATATCCTGGAGCATAGCCAACAGCACGTGTTCCAGGAGCACGTACTCGTGCCGCATCTCGAAGGCCATGTTATGGGCCAGCTTCAGCGCGATGCGTAATTCCAGACTCAGGGTTGCCCGTTCGTCGCTCATGGCGGTCTCGTTGGTCGTTCTGTGATACCCGAAATGTACCCTGGCAGAGCGATCATTTCGCCCGCCCACCGGTCATTTGGGCAACGTGCAGAGATACAGACCGATTTGCGACAAATGGAGTTCCCCCCGCGCAGCAAGGATACGCACCCGAATTCTTCCGGCCGTGGTCGCGGGCACCGGCAATAGCCGCCTGGCACCGATGGTGGTGCCGGTGGCAATCTCCTGCCATTGCCCGCCGGCCTCGGCATCGACCGCGAAAGACTCCACGTGCTGGCCGCGGGCGATATCCTCCCGCAGCATGACCACGGAGAAGGTAGCCGGGGCGGCCAGTTCGAGGACCGTCTCGCCCGGTGCCGCCGTATCCCAACTGGTCGCCGGGTCGGCGTCAGTCAGCGCCGCCGCCTGCGCCCCCTTTGCCCCGGCGGCGAAATCCTGCGCGTACATGGCGTCGAGAAAGGCGCGCAATTCCTGGAGCCGGGTGTGGTCGTTCTCGTGGATCAGCCCCCGCCGGTCGGGCGGCACGTTCAGGAGCAGGACCGAGTTGCGTCCCACGCTCTTGAAGTAGATGTCCACCAGTTGGCCCAGGCTCTTCACCTTGTGGTCCTGGCTGGCATGGTAGAACCAGCCGGGACGGATGGAGACGTCGCACTCGGCGGGGTACCAGACCGGCTGGTCGCCCCGGCGCTGGACGCTCCATTCCGTCTCCCGCGCCACCCCGGTCTCGTTGCCGACCCAGCGCACATCGGGCCCAGAGATGGCGATGACCGCATTCGGCTGCAGTTCGCGCACAAGTCGGTGGTAGCTGGCGAAGTCGTAGCTCTGCCGCTTGCCGTTCGGCCCCTCGCCGCAGGCCCCGTCGAACCAGACCTCGGCGATCTCGCCGTAGTTGGTGAGCAGTTCGCGCAACTGGTTGCGGAAATACTCGTTGTAGACCGGCGAGTTGCCGTACTCCGGGTGGTTGCGGTCCCACGGCGAGAGATAGACCCCGAACTTGATCCCCGCCCGGCGGCAAGCGTCGGAGACTTCCTTGACCATATCACCCTTGCCGTCGCGCCAAGGGCTGTTCTTCACCGAATGCTCGGTGTAGGCGCTCGGCCACAGGCAGAACCCGTCGTGGTGCTTGCAGGTGAGAATGAGGAGCTTCATGCCGGCGTCCTGCCAGACTTTCACCCACTGGTCAGCATCGAACTCGGTGGGATTGAAGATCGCCGGGTCTTCCTTGCCCTCGCCCCATTCGCGGTCGGTGAACGTGTTCACTCCGAAATGGGCGAAGCCGATGAACTCCAGTTGCTGCCAGGCGAGCTGGCGGGGCGAAGGCCGGGCATCCCCGGCGGCGACCGCGGCATCCCGCTGATGGCGGAAATAGCTCTCCGGCAACTGGTCCTTGGGCACGCCGTCCCTCATCACCAGAATGCTGGTACGGGCGGTCTTCGCCAGAGCGGCGAGATCGGCCACGATGCGCTCGCCGTCCATCACGTTCGGTTCGCCGAAGCAGGCATAGTGCTCGCCCATGGTGTCCACGGCCAACTCCACCACACAGGTGCGTCCCGCGTGGGTGGCAAGGTCCACGGTCCATTCCTGCCAAGCCCCCTCGTTCTGGAACTGGGCCCACACCTCCTGGGTATCCACGAAGACCCGGAAGATGACGCCCTCGGTGGAGCCGTGCCCGTCCCGCAGACCGGTATAGAAATGCAACTTCGGAGACTGGGTCTGGGCAAGGTCCAGGGAGAACGCGCCGGAGACCCGGCCCCTGGCCCCGTCCTTCCATGGCGGATGGGCGAAGATGCTGGCCTTCTTCACGCCCTTGCAGACGCAATCCTGGGCCGAGAACTGGGCGCCCCGCCCCAGTGGTTCCCGCTCGTCGGCCATCGCCAGGGAACCAAGCAGCAGGGCCAGCACGAGCGTCCTACTCATCCTTCTTCGGCTCCTGCGGTTCCGTTGGCTCGACCGGTTTCGTCTCTTCCTCGGCCCGCTCGTTCCACGGCATCCGGAAGCGGAACTTGGGCTTGTCCGCCGATGGTGCTTCCGCCTCCGCCGCAGCCTCCACTGGCTTGGGCGGCTCCAACACCGGGACCGGTTTCAGAACCGGAGTGGGCTTCACGGGAGCAGGCTGGGGAGGAACCAACGTGGGTTCGGCAGGCCTGACTGGTTCCACGGGCGGCGGAGGCTCCGTCTTCGCAGGGGCAGGTTCAGCGAGCTCCACCGGTTCCGCTGTCGGAGCAGGCGGAGTAGGAACTGGTTCAGCGGGCTTGGCTGGCTCGACCTGCGGCGCGGGCTTCGGCGGCTCCACGTCTGGTTCCGTCTTGACCGGAACTGGCTCGGCGGGTTTCGGCGACTCCAGTACCGGCACCGGCTTCAGCACCGGAGCGGGTTTGGCCGGGGCAGGTTGCGGCGGCACCAAGACCGGCTCGGCAGGCTTCGCGGGTTCCTCCTTCGGGGCCGGCTCCACGGGCTTGGGCGGCTCTGCCTTCGGAACGGCTGGGGCTGGCGCTGGTTCGGCTGGTTTGGGCGGCTCCACCTGCGGGGCGGGCTTGGCCGGTTCCAGGACCGGCACCGGCTTTAGCACCGGAGCAGGCTTCGCCGGAACCGTCTCGGGCGGCACCAGGACCGGTGCGACGGGCTTGGGCGGCTCCGCCTGCGGAGCGGGCG